>NZ_CP158297.1:0-300000 GCF_040256395.1 Deinococcus sonorensis KR-87
GCGTTTGGCGTGCTGCCCGCCCTGCTGTGGCAGCTGGCCACCACGCCCCTCCCATCCGAGGACGCTGGGCTCGAGCCGGCCGGTCCCGCGTCCACGGACCTTGACGGCCGCGTGTCCTGACGGCCGCCCTGCGGCGGGCCCCGGAGCGTGAGTCCCGGTCTGCGCGCATCCGGTCCCTGACCACCCGCAGGACAGGACGCGCCGCTGTGGTCCTGGCGTCCTGGTCGCTGCAGGGCCGGCCGCGACCGGGTCAGGAGCGGCCAGGCGTGCTTGCCGGACTTCACCTCCGGCCCGCAACGTCCCCGGCTCGCGCTGGCGACACAACGCCGCTCACACGCGACTCCAGCGGCCACCCGCGGCCAGCCCAGGGGTGGCCATGAGTGAAGTCGAATCGGCCGGCGCTTCCGCCGAGCGTCCCGCCCCGCCGAACGGACCAGGAGGGCCTGCCCAGCGGACGGGCGTCCACCCGGAGCGGTCCAGCGCGCTGATGTTCGGTCCGTGCGTGTGGGCCCTCGCATGGCGCCCTCCTGAGCCGAGCCCTAAACGGCTGAACGTGCGCCGACCGGACCTCACGGGCCGCCCAGGTGAACCACCTGGAACGCCACGGACCCGTGCGGGTGGACCGCCGATCAGGCAGGACCAACGACATGCGAAACCCTGCCAACCTGGCGAACATGCTGGGCAGAGCAGGAACTTCGCCCGGTTCATGAACGGCGGCGAGGACTGGCACCGGGCGGTTCTTCCAAGGGGCGTCCCGATGACCCCACGCCCTGACAGGTGCGCTCGTCGAGTGGACCACGGGGCCGCGCCAGGGTGAGGCCGTCAGCGCTCCTCCGGCAACGTGCAGCTGAAGCTCGCCCCAGCGTTCCGTTGACAGTGCGCGGACACCCGGCCGCCGTGCGCCAGCACGATCCCACGGTTGCCAGCCCCACCCCGGTCCCTTGAACTGCCGTTCCGTGTGCACCCGTTGAAAGATTCCAGACAGCCGTTCCGCGTACGCAGGATCGAAACCGACTCCATTGTCTTCATGAAGATGCACCACTCTGCGGCGCTGTCCTCGCACCACCCTTCAATACGGGGGCACACGGCAGACACCTCAGCCGGAAGAGCGGGGGCCCGTGGACGGGCGACCCATGTCCGTGAACAGGGGGGAGCGCATCCAACGAGGTGCCACCGAACCGCGCCGTCCACAGCGCGGCGACAGCGACAGGCCGGGTCACACGTGACCCGGCCTGTCGCTGTCGCCGATTACAGTGGGCTGAACTCGAACTTGTCGCTGGTGCCACCGCGCAGCACGCTGTCGGTGTGCTGGCCGATGAAGCTGCGTCCCGTCACGGTCTCCAGGGCGCCCCACACCGCGCCGAGGGTGAAGGTGCAGGTGCGGTCGCTGCCGAGCGGCTCGCCGGCACTGCACACCGTCTCCTGCGTCTCGATCACGATGGTGTCGCCCTCGGTGTACGAGCGGGTCACGGCGCACAGCCGGGTGCCGTCCCGCCCGATGGCGGCGTTCAGGGCGCCCGCGATCTGCTCGACGGGGATGTCGCTGCCGGCCAGCCCCAGCTCGGTGGCGAGCACCTGGCCGCGCACCTTGCCGGCGCGGGTGAACACCACAGCGGCGCCGTCCGGCCCGAGGGTGTCCTCCACGCCGGTGATGACGGCCTTGAAGCACACGATGCTGTTGAAGTCGCCGAGTTCCTGGCGGACGGACGGGAGGGTGGTGGTGGTCATCGGGGATCTCCTTGGGGGGTAAAGTGAGGCGAGCAGGGCGTGCAGCGGGTCCATGCGGCGGCGTCGGTCACAGCACGCTGGCGATGGCGAACGCGGTGTCGCGCGCCTCCATGTGCAGCAGGCCCAGGTTCATGCCGCTGGGCGCGACGACCGCCAACACGCCCTTGCCGGCCGCGTAGATGTACACCTGGCCGTCCGAACCGCTGACACTCATCTCGGTCAGGGTCCCGGAGCCGAGCGTGTCGTTGATGCGCTTGCCCAGCCCGATCGCGGTGGCGGCCATGGCGGCCACGCGGTTGGCGTCGGTGCCCTGGCCCATCAGCTGCGCGATCGGCAGGCCGTCGGCGGTGGCGACCAGCACGCCGCGCAGCTCCGGCAGGTTGCTGCGCAGGGCGGTGAGGGTGTCCTGAAGGTGCTGCTGCTTGCTCATCGTTGCGGTCATGGTGAACTCCTGTAAGGGGTGAAAGGACGAAGGAAAGCGCACGCTGGAGAGGAGGAAAGAAGTCTCGTGGTCCGGGTTACGGGTGGGCGGGCCAGGGGGATGGGACGGGCACCACCTCCGCGGGCGGGTCGAGCGACTCGAGCAGCCGCACCAGGGCCCGGACGGCGTTCTGCGGGTCGGTGGCGTTGATGCCGATCACCTGCGAGGGCGGCAGCTGGAAGTACAGCGCCAGGTCATGCGGTCGCCAGACGTCCGGCTGGTCCTGCCGCGTGACGGCCAGCACGAACGGCAGCGGCGTGCGGGTGGTGATGTACTCCAGGATCGCCCGGGCGGCCGGGAAGTCGCGCGGCCGGTCGCCCGCCACCAGCATCACCAGCCCGAGCGCACCCTCGCACAGCACGTCCCACATGAAGCTGAAGCGGTCCTGGCCCGGCGTGCCGTACAGGTGCAGCGTCTGATCGCCCACCTGGAGCGTGCCGAAGTCGAAGGCGACGGTGGTGTTCTGTTTGCCGATGTCCTCGGTGGCGTCGGCTTCGGTGGCGACCACCGGCGTCTGGCTGAGCGTCTGCACGAAGGTGGTCTTCCCGGCGCCGACCGGGCCGCTCACCACCAGCTTCAGCGGCGTCACGCCCGGACCATCAGGCGGCGCAGCGCGCCCAGCAGCCGCCGGACCGGGGTGGAGGCCACGCCTGTGGCGGCCACCTGCGCGGCCACCGCGGGTGGCGTGTGCCACGCCACCCGGTGCTGGGGGATGGCCAGCCCCGCGGCGCGCAGGCGGTAGATCAGCAGCTGCGCGTCCCGCTCCGGCAGGCCCAGCAGCGCCGAGAGGAGTTCGGCGCTGGTGCCGAGCCGCAGGTGCGGTTCGGCCGCGGCGAAGGATGCCTGCAGGGCGGCGGGCACGTCACGCTGGTCGGTGAGGGTGAAGGTGGTGGCCGGGTGCGGGAGGTGCCCTTCGGGCACCGCGTCGTCCTGGACTTCAAGCAGGTCCACCAGCCGGTAATCGAGCGGCGCGCGCAGCTGCTCGGCCGCGCCCTCGTAGAACGCGAAGCTGCCGTGCGGGAGCGTGGCGAGGTTCAGGACCGTGTCGCGCACCCGGCGCTCGTCCCGGATGTTGAAGCCGTCGATGAACAGCGCGCGCAGCCAGCCCTGCTGCAGGAAGAGGTTCAGGTGGATGTCCTGGCCGGAGAGCGGCACTTCGAGGTTGCCGGTGTGGTGGGCCAGCAGGCGGGTGAGTTCTGGGAACGGCAGGTCGGCGAGGTCGCCGGTGAGGGGCATACGGTCTCCTGGGGGAACGGAAGGGGAGGGAGGGGGACCTTCAGGGAGCGGCTGACCCACGGGCCAACCGGATGTGCGTACCGTACCGGCGCGGCTCTCACGGACACCTGACGTTTTTTCTGCTGTTCTCACAGTTGCAGCGGCTTCAAGGGGTGAGTAGGGTGCGCTCACGAGTGCGAATCGCGGCCAGCAGGCGTGTTTCTGGGGGTCGCCCGTGCGTCCTGGCCGACCGGTGACGGTTTAACATGAAGGCATCGTGAATTAGGGCGCGGCGCGGCGCAGGCGCTTCAGGACGCCACTGGCTGACATCCACCGCCCGACGTGATCGCCCTGGACCGTCTGCGCGCCCAGGTCCGCCGCCGCGCTCGCCTGGCTGCGGGTGTCCACGCCGTCCAGCTGAACGGCCAGGCCCAACGCCCGCCCCAGCTGGATCAAGGCCGCCAGCAGCGTCCGGTCCCGGCCCGCCTCGGCCACGAACGCGGACCCGATCCGCACGCCGCTCACCTGCAGGTCCCGCACCTGCGTCAACGTGGCCGCCCCGCCGGCAAAGTGATCGAGCATCACCTGCACGCCCAGCCTCTGAAGCGCCTGCAGGGCCGCTCGGACCGCCGGATCCAGCTGCAGCGCGTCTTCGTCCAGCAGCACGGTCAGGCGACGGGCATCCACGCCGTGCTGCCGCAGGGCCGCGTCCGCCTCCGCCACCACGTCCGGCTGCGCCAGCAGGTCGGCCGAGCACCGCAGCTGCAGCGTCAGGTCGCCGGGCCAGCGCGCCAGGTCCCGGCAGGCGGTGGCCAGCACCTGCCGGTCCAGCCGCGTCCGCGCCCCGTCGCCGTCCAGGGCCGGCCCGAACAGCGAAGGCTCGATCAGCCCCTGCTGTGGGTGGCGCCACACCGGGCGCGCTTCGAAGGCGAGCGTGCGGCCAGCCGGGTCCACCACCGGGCGGTACTGCACCTCGTACTCGCGGCGGTCCAGGCCCAGCCGCGCCGCCCGCCCGAGCTCGAGCTGCGCGGCGACTTCCTCGCGCAGGTCCGGCCGGAACCACGCCACTCCGCTCCCCGTCAACGGCCGGGCCTGCTGCAGCGCCAGCCGGGCGTCCTGCAGCGCCGCCTGCGCGGAGGTGTACCCTTCCTTGCAGATGGTCACGCCCAGCTGCACGTCCAGCGGGAGCGTCGCCCGCCCAGCGCGGAAGGCCGGCTGCAGCGCCGCCAACAGCCGCTCCACGGCTACCTCCACGTCCTGAGGGGAACGCACGTCCTCCAGCACCAGCACGAACTGCCGCTGGCCCAGACGGGCGATGGTGCTCGACGCTGCCGAGCACGCCTGCAGGCGCCGCGCCAGCTGAATCAACAGGCTGTCGGTGACGGTCTGCCCGTGCGCCTGCAGCAGCTGATCGAAGCGCGCGACTTCCATCAGCAGCACTGCGAAGCGGTGGCTGGGCCGGTCCTGCCGCAGCTGCACCGTGTGGCCCAGCCGGTCAAGCAGCAGCGTCTCGCTGGCCAGCCCGGTCAGCGGATCGTGCAGCCGCTGGTGCTGCAGCTGCTCCAGCCGCCGGGTGCGCTCCTCCACGCGGCGGGTCAGCGCGTCGTTGCTGACCTTCAGCGCGTCGAGCTGCTGCCGCTCCCGGGTCACATCGCGCGCCACGCTCAGCACGCCCGGCGAGCCGTCCGGCAGGGCCAGCGGGAGCAGGTGATGGCGCACCACCCGCCGCCCATCCGGCCGCTGCTCCTCCAGGGCCAGGGGGGCCGCCGCGCGCCGCACCTGCGCGGCCCGCTGCTCGAGCAGGCGGGCCTGCGCCGCGTCCAGCGCTTCCCAGGCGGTGCGGTCCTCCAGCGCCACGCGCCGCACGCCGTGCTCCCGCGCCGCCGCCTCGTTCACGAACCGGAACACGCCCGCCTGGTCCTGCACCGTCACCGCGTCGTCCAGCGTCTGCAGCACGGTGTGCAGCAGCGCCTCCCGCTCCGCCACCTGAACGGCGGCGGGGTACGCCACCCCGTGCACCTGCCGCTGGTCCGGCCGCAGGTGACCGCGGATGTCCAGCTCCACCGCCGGCCCGTCCGGCGTGTCCAGGGTGAGCGTCAGGTGCAGCTCCGGGTCCACCGGATGGCCCGCCCGGGCGGCGTCAACCCACCGCAGCACCCGCTGCTGGTCGCCCGGCCGCACCAGGTCCAGCACACGCGCCAGCGGCAGCGACCCGCGCTGCGGTTCACCCGCCGGGCGGTGCTGCTCGATGTGCAGCAGCCCGCCGGTCAGCTCGAGCGTCCAGCTGGACAGCTGTGCGGCGGCCAGCGCCGCCGGACCGTGCACCCCCGGACCCGGCCCGGACGCCGGGTCGAGCGCCACGGCCATCTGCCGGGCGAGCGCCAGCACGTCCCGCACGGCGTCCCCGGACAGCAGCCCGCGCGGCTCCGGGTCGTGCAGGCAACAGCGGCCCAGCAGCTTCCCCGCCCGGCTGTGCAGCGGCACCTCCAGCGCGAAGCGCACCGGCGCCTGATCCGCGAAGCGCGGGTCGAGCCGGGCGTCGGGCACCAGCAGCAGGTCCGGCCCCGTCGCCAGCGCCGGGGAGCGGTCCAGCGGGCCGGACCCGTGCTGCCACGACCAGCGGTGGTGGGTGTGCCCGGCGCTGACCGTGACGGTGGTGACGCCCAGCCCCCGCGCGGCCGCGCGGGCCAGCGGCCCCACAAGCAGCTCCAGGTCCGCGGGCGGAACGTCTGGCGTGGAGGCGGGCGAATGACGGTCAATCAGGAAGGAGAGGGCCTCAGGCCAGCGGGTTCCCGGCATGCCCGATGCTACCCAGCCGCGTCTGACAGCGCTGTATCTCCAGCTGACAATGCGCGGGCCCCCGAAGTGGGGAGGGGCGGGCCGTTCGCTCCACGGTCGACGGCCAGAGCCGGAAGTGCGGCCTGCCACATCACGCCAGCCCCGTACCGGAAGCCAACTGAATTCTGGGGCGACGTGTTTCTACATGGACCCCGCTGGAGGGCGGGGATCGGTGGCGAGCATCGACATGCGGTGCAGATCCACCCATTCGCCCTCCCAGTTCAGGGCGTCGCGCTCCACGCCCTCATGCACAAAGCCACACTTCTCGTAGACGCGCCGGGCCCGGGGATTGAAGGCGTACACGCCAAGACTGATGCGGTGGAGTCCCACCACGTCGAAGCCGTACTCGACGACCGCGCGGGTGGCCTCGGTGCCGTACCCCTGACCCACCATGGCCGGATGATTGAGCGCGATGCGGAAGCTCATGCTGCGGTTGTGCTGATCGAGGTCGTTGAGCACCACCTCGCCCAGGTACGTGCCATCGGACGCCCGGAGGATCGCCCAATCGGCGCGGTCGTCCGCCCGGGTGACCCGGTCGAGGAAGCGGTCCACGGCGTCGCGGGTGAAGGTGCCGTGGGTCCCGGTCAGCCGCATGAATTCGCGGTGGTGCAGGCCCGCCATCACCTGATCGAGATGCTCGGTGCTCAGCGGCACAAGCTGCAGGCGGGCGGTACTCAGGGTGGCGGGTGAAGCGAGCGCAGCGGTGACGACCATACCAGGCGTTGTATCAAGCGGTCGGGGCGTTCGGCATGGGCCATCTGGCGGACGCTGGACGGCGCCACGCACCCGGTCGGCCCAGGGGCATGCAAACGGGGGGGGTGGCGCCCGGTCTGTGCGCCCAACCATTGAGCTGCGTGTCCAGCAGCCGCGGGCCGGGCCTCAAGGGCGCCGGGAAGAGCCTGGAACACAGGCCAGGACGCGCGGTTGGTGCGGGGCTGGAGTGCACCGCCCCCGGGTGCGGCGGAGCGGCCAGGGCCACGCCCCCTCCTTCCCCGGCCGGCACGGGTTGGTCCGCTGGGCAGGGCGCCGGACCGGCCCAGCGGACCTTGGCGGGCCCGCACCCGGCATGGCCTGCCCGCGTGGCGCCAGGTCCGGGGCCGGCCGCCACTACCGCCCGGGGGGCGTGATGTTGAACTGCAACCAGTACAGGCCCAGGGCGGCGACCATGTCGCGCAGGGACGACGGCCGGACCGGCTTGGCCAGGTACGAGTTCGCGCCCATCCGGTACGCTTCGCGCACGTCCTGCGGCTCGTTCGAGGCGGTCAGCACCACCACCGGGAGCAGCGCCAGCGTCGGCTGGGCGCGCAGCCAGCCGAGCACCTCCAGCCCCGACAGGCGCGGGAGCTTCAGGTCCAGCAGCACCAGGTCCGGCATCGGATCGCCGCTCAGCGCGCGCAGCGCCTGCTCCCCGTCATGGGCCACCTGCAGGGTGTGCTGCCCCTCCAGGGCCCGGAAGGCCCGCTGGATGAACAGCACGTCGTCGGGGTTGTCCTCGATCAGCAGCACCTGTTTCATGCGGGAGCCCCCGCCACCGGCAGCTCAATCCAGAAGCGGCTGCCGCCCCGCGGCGCGGCCTGCACTCCGCAGCGGCCACCCATCCGCTCCATGCCGCGCCGCACGATCGCCAGCCCGACGCCGGTGCCGGGATACGCGTCGAGGGTGTGCAGCCGCTCGAACACCCTGAAAATTCGCTGCTGGTGCCGGGGCTCCACGCCGATGCCGTTGTCCTCGAACCAGACGCGCACCTGCGTGCCGCGCTGCTCCGCCCACACCCGCACCTGCGGGTGCATCCCGGGCTGCACGAACTTCAGCGCGTTGCCGAGCAGGTTGATCGTCACCTGCCGCAGGGTGGTCAGGTGCCCCTGCACCACCGGCAGCGGCCGCTCGATCTGCACCTGCGCCGCCCGGCGGCGCACCTCGTCCTGCAGCTCCTGCAGCGCCTGCGCGAACACGTCACTCAGCGCCACCGGCTGCAGCTGCAGCTGCAGCCGGCTGAGGTGGCTGTACTGCAGCAGGTCGTGGATCAGCTGATCCATCTGGTGGACGTTGCGCTCGATGCGCCGCAGCATCTCCTGCCCCGGCGCGTCGAGCTGGGCGGCGTGGTCCTCCAGCACGGCGTCCGCGTACCCGTTGATGGACCGCAGCGGCGCCCGCAGGTCGTGCGCGACGGTGTACGTGAACGCCTCCAGCTCCTCATTCGCCTGGCTCAGCTCGGCCGTGCGCCGCGCCACCCGCTGTTCCAGCGTCTGGTTCAGCTGCAGCAGCTCCGCCTCTGCGCGCTTGCGGGGGGTGATGTCCCAGTTCACTTCCAGGATCGCCCGCACCTGGCCGTGCTCGTACTGCGCGGCCTGCCGGCTCAGCACCACGATCTCCTGTCCGTCCCCGCGCTTGTGCGTCAGCTCGCCCTCCCAGAAGCCCTGCTCACGGATCGCCCGGTCAAGCGCGGCCTGCGATTCGGGAAAGCGGGTGGCGAGCAGCTGGTGGCTGACCTGCCCGAGCACCGCCGCCTCAGGGTACAGGTACATCTGCTGGGCCGCTTCGTTCCAGGCGGTGATGCGGTCGTCCGGGCCGCGCACGAACACCGCTTCGTTCGCCAGCGTCAGCAGCTCCGCCTGCGCCTGCAGCACCCGCGCCTGTTCGGCCAGTTCCGCCTGCACCCGCCTGGCGTCGGTGACGTCCTCGGCGATGCCGCCCGCCCCCAGCACCTGACCGTCCGGACGCCGCAGCGGGTACTGCCGCACCAGCCAGGTGCGCCGCTCACCGGGCGCGGCGGGCGTTTCGCCACTGACCTCGACTGGCGGCACCGCCTCCCCGGTGCGGATGGTGGCTTCCAGGCGCTCAGCCACGTCCGGCGGCAGCGCCGGCAGCACCTGGCCGATCGTCCGGCCCAGATGCGCGGCCACCGGCACGCCGTTCAGCTCGGCGAGTTTCTGGTTGACGTACACGTAGCGGGCCTGATCGTCGAAGAGTCCAAAGCCGATCGGCGCGTGATCAAAGGCCGCCGAGTACAGGCGCAGCAGCTCACCCGGCTCGGGCCCCGGGCGGTGGAACAGGTGCAGCCAGGGCCCCGCGTGCGGGTCGCCGACCGGGCCGGCCTCCCAGCGGCTCCAGCCGCCGTTCGGCTCCGGCAACGGGTGCTGGACCGGCCACGCCCCGGCGCGCGCGGCCGCCCAGCACTGCCGGGCCGCGTCGCTGCCGGACCCGTGCAGGTCCAGCAGGTCCAGCACGAAGCGGCCCTCGACCGGACCGCGCACCGCTTCTCGCAGCGCCGCGTTCACCCGCAGGATCAGGCCCTGCGGGTCCGTCAGTGCCGCGGGGCTGGCGATGGCCGCCAGCTGGCGGTCCTGCCAGGCCGCGGCGCGACCGGGCCCGCTCAGCATGCCGGCACGACCGGGCCCACGGCGGGACCGGACGCGGCGGGCGCCGCCAGGGGAGAACAGCAGCGGAAGGCAGGCATCGACTCGGGTCAGGCTAGCATCCGGCTCCGCCGGTCTCGATTCCCCAATGCTTAAGGCACCGCGGCGTCCGACGCGCGCTCCGTATACTGAGCGGATGCCGCCCCCCGTCGACCGGACGCCCCTGCCGGCGAACGACGCCCTGGAGCTGCTGACCCGGGTGTCCACCCTGCTGAAGGGCATCCACAGCCGCGAGGAGGCCGAGCGGGTGCTCACCGAGGCGCTGGTCCCGCGCGGCGCGCGCCACGTTCAGCTCGCGGCGCCGGGAGCGGCGGGTGAAGCGGCGCCGGCGGTGGCGTTCCCGCTCACCAGCCGCGACCGGGCGCTCGGCGTGCTGTGGGTCACGCCGCGCAGCGAAGGTGGGGCGTCCCCCACCGAACTGTGCCTGTACCGGCTGCTGGCCGACCACGTGGCCGCGGCGCTCGACCTGCACAACGCCAGCCAGGCGGACGCGGCCCTGGAACACGCGGTGGAGGAACGCACCGTGCAGTTCTTCCGGGCCAGCGCGGAGCTGGCGTCCCGCAACCGGGCGCTGGAAGCGTTCGCGGGACTGTCCCGGGAACTGGTGACCGAGACGGACGTGACGCAGCTGGTCACCCGCGCCCAGGAGACGATTCTGACGCTGCTGCCGGAAGGGGCCAGCGCGTTCCTGGTGCCCGCCGGTGAACGCTGGCAGCTGCGGTCGCTGGTCGGCCGGGTGGACGCGCCACTGCGGGCCGTGCTGGAGAGCGGCATCTCCGGGCCGCCCGCCGAGCAGCTCGAGCGGATCGCGCAGTCAGGAGCCCCGGTCTTCGAGGGCCACGGCTGGCACCGGAGCGGGTCACGCTGGGAGACGCTGCTCGGGCCGGTGGGGGCCGTCGCGCTGCTGCCGCTGGGCGTGCAGCCGGAGTCCGGCGGGGTGGTGGTGGTCGGGCTGACCCGGCAGCGGCACTGGCGGGACGGAGAGCGGGCGCTGCTGGGCACCGCCATGCGACAGCTGCACGTGGCGATCGACCGGGCTGAGGCGCAGCGCGCCGTGGCGGCGCAGCAGCGGCTGCTGGCCGACCGCTCCGAGCAGCTCGCCGAGCTGAACCGCGAACTGGAAGCCTTCAGTTACAGCGTCTCGCACGACCTGCGCGCGCCGCTGCGGCACATCAGCGGCTACGCCGATCTGGCGCGGCGCAAGCTTGCTGGGCTGGACCCGGAGGGCCGGCGGTACCTCGACACCATCATCGCCTCGTCGGGCCGCATGAACGTCATGATCGATGCGCTGCTGGACCACGCCCGGTTGGGCCGTCAGGCGCTGCGCCGCGTCCCGGTGGACCTCAACCGGCTGGTGCGGGAGGTGCGCGCCGAACTCGACGCCGACGTGGCCGGGCGCCCGCTCGTGTGGGAGGTGGACCCGCTGCCGCTGGTGCCGGGCGACCCGCTGCTGCTGCGGCTGGTGCTGCAGAACCTGCTCGGCAACGCCGTCAAGTACACCCGCGACCGGAGCCCCGGGGTGATCCACATCCGCGCGCAGCTGCACGGGGGGGACCTGCAACTGGAAGTTCGCGACAACGGCGTGGGGTTCGACCCCGCCCAGGCCGGGCGGCTCTTCCAGGCGTTTCAACGCCTGCACAGCGCCAGGGACTTCGAGGGCAGCGGCGTGGGGCTCGCCAACGTGCGGCGCATCGTGGTCCGCCACGGCGGCCGGGTGTGGGCCGAGGGGGTGCCGGAGGAGGGCGCGGCGTTTTTCGTGACGCTGCCGCTCACCTGAGGCCGGCCTGGGTTCATCCCGAACACGGGGGCGCGTGCCACCATCAGGCATGACCTCCGACGCCACCGAACACCTGCTGCTGGTCGAGGACAACCCGGACGAGGCGGCGCTGATCCGGCGGGCGCTCGCCGCGCGCGGCTGGGCGCAGCTGACGGTGCTGACCCACGGGCAGCGGGCCATCGACTACCTGCTGAGGCGCGGCGCCTACGCCGGCCGCAGCGGCGGCGACCCGGCCCTGGTGCTGCTCGACATCGGCCTTCCGGACATCAGCGGCCTGGAAGTGCTGGAGACCATCCGCGCTCACGCGGCGCTGCGGCACGTGCCGGTGGTGATGCTGACCGTCAGCGACGACGAGGCGGTGCGGGCCGGCAGCTTCGAGACCGGCGCCAACCTGTTCGTGACCAAACCCAGCCAACCGGCCGAGCTGACCGCCACGGTCCACGCCATCGGCACCTTTCTCGCCGAGCAACGGCGGCAGGGCCGCTGAGGCCCGCCCGGCGGCCGACGCTGAGAACCCCGGATGACCGACACCCGCATCACCCTGACCCGGAGCGGCACCCGGCCCAGCCCACAGCGCGGCTGGAGGTCACGGCAGATTGACGCCCGGCGACGTGCCCAGGGAACCAGGCGCCGGCGTGACCCCGGGCCTGAGGTCTTATAGGCCCCGCTCGACGCGCCATGTGCGCGAGACGTTCAGGCGGGGTGAATCGATCCAGGACCGCAGTGGGGCTTCACGGCTGGTGCTGCAGCAGCGTCCGGGCGACCTCCGCGGACCCCGGCCGGGCCAGCAGGTAGCCCTGGCCCAGATCGCAGCCGAGGTCCTGCAGCATCGCGAGCTGGTGCGGGGTCTCGATGCCTTCGGCCACCACCTGCAACTCCAGGGTGCCGGCGATGCCGATCACCGCCTCGATCAGCGCCAGCACGAACTGCGGCGCGCGTCTGGGCGAGCCAAGGTCCTGAACGAAGGAGCGGTCGATCTTGATGGCGTTGATCGGCAGGTCCCGCAGGTACGAGAGGGACGAGTATCCGGCGCCGAAGTCGTCGATCGCCACCCGCACGCCCAGGCGCTGCAAATCTCGGAGGGCCGACTTGACCACGTCCAGCTGCCGCATCACCGCGCTTTCGGTCAGCTCGATCTCCAACGCCGAAGCGGGAAGGGCGGATGCGTTGAGCGCCTCCCGCACCAGGTCCACGAAGTTCGGCTGGGTGACCTGCAGCGCGGAGACGTTCACGCTGACCGCCACGGAGCGCCCCGCCGCTTCGGCCCAGCCGCGCGCCGCCCGGCAGGCCTCGCGCAGCACCCAGGCCCCCAGCGGAAGGATCTGCCCGGTGCGCTCGGCGATCGAAATGAACTCCACGGGGGCGATGGGTCCGTACGCCGGGTGGGTCCAGCGCAGCAGCGCCTCGAACTTGCGGATCACGCCGTCCTGAAGCGAGCAGATCGGTTGGTACACCAGGGACAGCTCCCCGTTGTGCAGCGCCTGGTGCAGGGCCGCCTCCAGGGCGCGCAGGCGCTCGATGGCCGCTTCGGTATCTGGGGCGAAGCGGCGCACGCCCTGCTTGCCGGCGGCCTTGACGGTGTACATGGCGCTGTCCGCATGCTGCAAGAGCGCCTGAATCTCGTGTCCGTCCTCGGGGAAGGTGCTGACCCCGATGCTGGCGCTCATGGTCACCAGCTGACCCGACAGGTGCATCGGCTGGGCCAGGCGCTCCACCAGCGTGCGGGCGACGGTCATGGCCGCGTCCTCCTTCGCCCACACCAGCATCACGAACTCATCGCCGCTCAGCCGCGCCGCGAAGGCTTCCTGACTGGTCAACCGCCGGGCGGTTTCCTGCAGCGCCTGGTCGCCCACCCGGTGGCCGAGCGTGTCGTTGATCAGCTTGAAGCCGTCCAGGTCGATGAACAGCACGGCGAAGGGACGCCGGGCAGCGATGGAGGAGGCCATCACGGTCTGCAGCTGCTGGCGGTTCGGGAGGTTGGTCAGCACGTCGGTGACGAGCAGGTGGTGCAGCGTGTCGTGTTGAGCGACTTCGCGGGCATAGCGCTCCTTGAAGCCGATGAAGGTGTAGGTGACGGCAAACAGCATCACGTTGGCGAAGTTCAACTCCAGCAGGCTGTACCGGATGCCCAGCGCCGTGCCGGTCCAGTGGTCGCGGAGCAGCGCCAGGACGCTGACCAGCAGGAAGCCCCCAAAGAAACTGATGGACGCCAGCCGGGCTCCTTTCAGCTGGGGGATGTAGAAGGACAGGACCTGCAGGGCGGGGACCCAGAAGAACGTTTCGGTCATCTCCAACTGCACCTGCACCGTTTGCGGCAGCACGAAGAGGATGTAGACCAGCTTGCTGAGAAAGAAGCTGCTCATGGCCACCACCAGCAGCGTCACCACCCGGTTCAGCTGCGCCGGGCGCCACCACAGCACGGCCGACAGCACCACCAGCAGCGCGAACGCCGCGGGGTAGCCGAACTGATCGAAGGTGCTGTGCTGGCCGCTCGGGCCGTCGAGCAGCACGCCGATCAGGAACGCCAGGGCGGCGCCGGGCAGGGCCAGCAGCAACGGTCGGTGCCACGCGAGGTCAACGTGCACCTGGGAGTCCTGATTGGTCGCGGGCGCCTTCATGCCTGTCTCCGAGTGTAGGCACCACGTTCTGACGGTCTCCGTGCACGCGCCGGACCGCGCGTCGCTGGCGCCGGTGAACTGCAGCGGGAGCTACACTTTGTGGCGGGAGAAGGAGGCGGGGCCGCCCCATGCGCTGACGTTCCGGTGGGCGGTGCCCGGCCTCCGGTGGCCCCGGCGCACTCTGCCGCCTCCGGGTGCGGCTGTGGTGGAACGGCGCGCGAGCGTTACGGCACGAGCAGCACCTTCCCGCTGCTCGCCCGGCTTTCCAGGAGGCGGTGCGCCTGGGCACCGTCGGCCAGCGGGAAGCGCCCTGCGATCCGCACGTGCAGCGCGCCGCGCCGCACGCGCTCGAACAGCTCGGCGGCGCGCGTCCGGCGGTCCGGGGCGCTGCGCAGCACGTTCCAGAGGTCCCCGCCGGTGAGGGTCTTCGAGGTGTCCATCAGCACCCGCGGGTCCACCAGCGGTGGATCGCCGCCCGCCATGCCGTAGAACACCACCCGCCCACCGATCCGCACGGCGTCCAGGCTCCGCGGCAACGTCGACCCGACCGAGTCGAACGCGGCGTCCACCCCGCCCGGGGCGAACGCCCGCGCGGCGCCGACCCAGTCGTGGTCGTACAGCGCCACCTGCGCCGCGCCGGCTTCGAGCGCCAGGGCCGCCTTGGCCTCGCTGGACGTGACGCCCAGCACCCGCGCGCCCAGGTCCCGCGCGAGCTGCACCAGCAGCAGCCCCACACCCCCCGCCGCGGCGTGCACCAGCACCGCCTCCCCGGCCTGCACCGGGTGACTGTCGCGGGTGAGGAACTGCGCGGTGAGGCCCTGCAGCAGCAGGGCGGCCGCCGTGTCGAACGGCACGTCGTCCGGCAGGGGAATCAGCCGCTCTTCGGGCACCGCCACCCGTTCCGCGTTCGCAAACGGACTGTCCGCAAACGCCACCCGGTCCCCGACGCGAAACGGGCTGCCGGCCGGGGCGAACTCGACCGTCCCGGCCGCTTCGTAGCCGGCGATGTAGGGTGGCGTGCCGCTGAGGTGGTAGCGGCCCTGACGGCGATACACGTCCGCGAAGTTCAGGCCGATCGCGTGGGTGCGGACCAGCACCTCCCCCGGCTGGAGCACCGGGTCCGCCACCTCGCGGTACTCCAGCACCTCCGGACCACCAAAGCTGCTGAACGTTAACGCCTTCACCGCGCCACCCTACCAGATGCACCGCCAATGAGCCACGGCCCGACCCAGGGCAAGAAATCCTTCCAGCGTGGGCCTCCGGTGAGCCCGGTCAGCCCACGCCCAGCACACCCGGAACGATGCTTTGCGTCACGGTCAGCGGTAGGGTGTCGGTAAGGCGCTGACGGGTGCTGGGTAGGGCACGTCGAACGGCCTCAGCCGGCGCTCTCGGACGCTGCCCGCCGCCTGCAGCGTGTGCTCATCACCTTTGAACAGCCGGTGCATCCGCGCTTCCCGCTCGCGAACCTCCGGAAGGCCGGTGCGGCCAGTCCATGATCCACCCGGCGGGTTCAAGCTCAACAGGCTCCGGAGAGCCCGGTGAGCCCGCGCCTGCAACGCTCCGCTGTTCCCGCAGGAGCGCTGCGGCACACAAGCGCGGCGAGCTCGTGCATCACACTCGGGCGTCGGTCACGCGGCCAGGCGCGCAGCGATCTCCCCATGACCGCGTGACGGACCGATCCTGGCGCGGCCGGCCCGCCGCCGTCCGGGCCGTTGTGGCTCCCGGTTTCCCGGGCGGGCCTTTGTAGCCCAGCCTTCTTTCGGCGCTGGCTTTAAGGCCCCGTGAATTCACGCGCCGCCATTCTTGTCGTATCACGATATAACGATCGTCACGCCGGTGATGAGGACGGTCCAGACCAGCGCGGCCCGCACGTGGGGCCGTGGCCCGGGCAGGCGTGCGGACAACCGCTCGCGTGCCGTCCGATGCGGACAGAGGAGGAAGCCATGCGACCGTTTTTTATTCGTGCCCCCAGCGGCGAGCTGATCGCCTTTCATCACATCGTGCGCCTGGAGGTCGAGACGACCGGGGTGCTCGACCAGCTGCGCCACGAGGTGCACGCCACCACCGTCACGGGGGACAAACACGTGCTGGGCACCACCCGCGGGCCGGGTGCCCGCGAGCAGGCGGAGCACCTGATCGCCGAACTGCTGCGCCAGGGGGACGTCCCTGACGTCCGGCCCTCCCTCGTCGCCGATGCTCGGCCGTCCCGCTGACCCCTTCACGTCTCCCACGCACCGAGACGCGCTTCTGTGAAGCGCGGAGGAGCTCCATGGACTTATCCGGGCATTTTGTTCCCACCGCGGGGGAGGTCGGCCTGCTGCCGCAGGTCACCTACTACGTCCTCGTGGTGACCATGTTCGCTTTTTTCGCTGGCTTCGTGCACTTTCTGAGTACCCAGAACCGCGTCGTCAAAGAACACCGCGCGGCGATGGTGCTGCATGCGGTCATCTGCCTGATCGCCGGCCTGTCCTACTTCGTCATTCAGGACCACTACCGCTTCTACCTTGAGACCATCGCCCGCGTCGGGAACAGCGCCGAGCGGCTGAACATCACCCGGGAAGCGTTCGTTGCCATTGGCCAGTACCGCTACATGGACTGGACCATCACCACCCCGCTGCTGCTGCTCGCCAGCATCCTCGGGCTGCGCCTACGCACCCGGCACGTCCTGAAGCCCGTCACGCTGACGCTTCTCGCGGACCTCTTCATGGTGTTCACCGGCTACATCGGAGACCAGCAGGTCACGGACGGCGGCGCCATCCTCGCGGGGCCGAGGCTGCTGTGGGGCACCGTTTCGACGGTCGGGTACGTCATCGTCGTGGTGGTGATGTGGACCGGGTTCCGGACCTACCAGCGCGCCGCGACGCGGGAGGAGGCGCAGGCGTTCAAGACGCAGCTGCTGGCGCTGGTGACCACCTGGGGCGTGTACCCGCTCGGGTACCTGGTGCCGGTCCTGTTCCAGAACGTAAGTCTCAACTGGGTGCACGTCGCCTTCTCACTGGCGGACATCGTGAACAAGGTCGGCATCGCCACCGTGGCGTTCTGGGCGGCGGCCACGGTGTACGAACGGCATCATGCCTCCCAGGACAACCCGGCGTCCCGCGAGGAACACCCCGGGGCGGCATGAGCGACCCGGCGAGCGGCCCGGCAGACGTGGTGGCGTCTGCCGGGCCGCTCGCCCCTGAAGGAGGGATCTCCTGGTGAAGAACCGGCTGCACCACCGACGTCCCGGCGACCGCGACGCTGCGGCCCTGCCCTGGGCGATGCTGCTCCTGCCGTGGACCAGCGCCACCGGGCTGCTGCTGGCCTGGTGGAGCTGGCCGGACCTGCTGGCCCGGCAGCTGTTTCTGCCGCTGCTGCTGAGCGTGCTGCTCTTCGGCCTGCCGCACGGAGCGCTGGATCACCTCGTCCCTGGACGGCTCGGCTGGCGCTGGGGGCGGCGTCCGCTTCCGGTCCTCGGGTACTGCCTCGGCTACGCGGGTGTGGCTGGCCTGGACCTGCTCGCCTGGCGCGTCGCCCCGCTCCCGGCCCTGTGGGTGTTCCTGGTGGTCTCAGCGCTGCACTGGGGACAGGGCGACCTGCACGTCCTGGAGGTCCGGCTGGGGCGGCGCCGCCCAGCGTGGTGGAGCGCGCCACTGGCGATCGTGGCGCGGGGCAGCCTGCCGATCGTGGTGCCGCTGCTGGCCTGGACCGGGGAGTTCGACCGGCTGGCGCGCGGTGCCGCGCTCGCGTTCGGGGCGACGGTCAGCGCCGCGCCGCTGCTGGGGCCGGGCGTCCGGACGCTGCTCACCGCCGGCCTGACGGCCCTGCTGGTGCTGTACGTCCTCGACACGTGGCGCGCGGCCGCGCCGCGGCGTGCGGGCCTGGAACTCGGGGAGGCGGCCCTGCTGCTGGTGCTCTTCCTGACGGTGCCTGCGCCGCTGAGCATCGGGGTGTACTTCACGCTGTGGCACGCCTGGCGGCACCTCGGGCGGCTGTGCGCCCTGGGTCCTGATCCGGCTGGTGCTGCGCCCCGCAGCCGCACCCTGCGGCTGGCCAGGGACCTGCTGCCGATCACGCTCGCCGCCCTGGCACTGCTGGGGGGCCTCTTCCTGTGGGCCGCGCCGCGTGTGGAGACGGTGGAGACGTTTACAGCGCTGTACCTCGCGCTGATCGCCGCCCTGACGCTGCCGCATGCCCTGCTGGTGGCCCTGATGGACCTGCGGCCCAGCCAGGCGGCGTGACCTGGGGCGGTCCCGCTCGGGAGACCGAGCGGGGGCGTGTTCACGTGTGGGCCTGCCGTGGCCGGGTATCCACCGACAGGCACAGCGCGGCCGTGATGAGGCACAGGGCCACTTCCCACCCGAACACGGTCCTGAAGTCGGTCAGGTGTGGTGAGCGGTGCCCGAGCAGGGCCACGGTGACGGCCACACCGAGCACGGTGCCGATCTGCCGGACCGCCTGGTTGATGGCGCTGCCCACCCCGAAGCGGGCCGGGTTCAGGCGCGAGACGGCCGCGGCAGACAGCGAGGGCAGCACCATGCCGGTGCCGATGCCGGTCAGCAGCAGGCCGGGCAGCCAGTCGGTGAGGTACGCCGGGGTGAGGCCCGGCACCAGCACGCTCCAGAGGGCGCCAGCGGCGAAGACCAGGCTGCCGCCGACCAGGAGGGGCCGGTGGCCCAGACGGGACGCGACGCGGCCGGCCACCACCGAGGTGGGCATCACCAGCAGTGGCCCCGGCAGGATCGCCACCCCCGCCTCGGTGAGCGTCCGGTGCCACAGGCCGGACATGAACAGAAAGTAGGAGAAGAACATCATCGAGAAGGCCATGCCGAAACTCAGGGTCGCCAGATTGACGAAGCGGTAGGTGGCGTTGTCAAAGAGCGTCAGGTCGATGGCCGGGGCGTCGGTGCGCCGGGCCCACCAGACGAACAGCAGCAGGGACAAGACGCCCCCCAGCAAGGCGCCCACCACGGTGGCTGAGCCCCAGCCCAACGACTCGGACTGGACCAGCCCCAGGGCGGTGGCGCCTACACCGGCCATCAGCAGCAGAATGCCGATCACGTCCAGCCGCGCTCCCAGACCGGCGCCTTCCGGGGGGGTCGAGCGGAGCAGACGGCCGGCCCCCCAGACCGACAGCATCCCCAGCGGCACATTGAGGTAGAACGCCCACGGCCAGCCGCCCAGGTCGATCAGCCACGAGCCGAGGCTCGGGCCGGTGGCTGCGCCCAGGGCACTGATGGCGCCCCAGAGACTCACCGCGATGGCGCGGCGCTCGATCGCAAAGGCGCCCAGGACCACCGCCAGGGACGCCGGCAGCAGCGTGGCCGCGCCGACCGCCTGCAGCACCCGGAAGCCGGTCAGCACCCATAGGTCGCCCGACAGTCCGCAGCCGAGGGAGGCCAGCAGAAACAGCGTCAGGCCGATCAGGAACATCCGCTTGCGACCGTACAGGTCGGCCAGGCGTCCGGCCGGCACCAGCAGCACGGCGTACACGACGGTATAGGCGTTGAGAATCCACGAGAGGGCGCTCGCCGGCGCGGCTGGAAAGGCCTGGGAGAGCGCCGGGAACGCCGCGTACAGCACCGTGGCATCCACCGAGATCAGGAACACCGCGACGCTGGCGGTCAGAAACACCGGCCAGGGGGAGGCCGCCGGTTCCGGCGTGCTCGGGACGGCCGCCCGGTCGGTCACAGGTACACCCCCGGCTCGGCCGACAGTCCCGCACGCACCTGGCGGCTCAGGGTGTCGGCCAGCACCTCCGCTTCCCCGGCCTCCAGCCCCAGCAGCGCCAGGCGCGCCACCTCTTCCGGCGCCGTTTTGTGGCCCGGCACCGTGCGGGCCATGTCGGTGTCGATGTAGGCCACGTGCAGTCCGGTGACCTGCGTGCCCTGGCCCTGCAGTTCATGGCGAAGGCCGTTGGTCAGCGACCAGGCGGCGGCCTTCGAGACGCTGTAGGTGGCCGCCGACGGCGCGTTCAGCCAGCTCAGCACCGAGAGCACGTTCAGGACGGCCCCGCCGCCATTGCGGGCCAGGACCGGAGCGAAGGCCCGGGTCAGCCGCAACGGCCCCAGCACGTTGGTCTGGAATTCGCGCTGCGCCGCGTCCTCGCTGCCCGGTTCGAGCAGCTGCCGTCCCTGCCCGTCGAGGATGCCCGCGTTGTTGATGAGCAGCGTCAGGTCCGTGCAGGCCGCCGCGGCAGCCGCGATGTCCTTGGCGGAGGTGACGTCCAGGCGAATGGCCTCCACCCCCGGCAGCTGCGCGGTGGCCGGATCACGGACGGCCGCGTAGACCTTGCGTGCTCCGGCGGCCAGCAGGGCCTGGGTGAAGGCGAGGCCGAGGCCGCGGTTCGCTCCGGTGACGAGGGCGACGGAATCCTGGATGTGCATGGTGCTCCTCCCCGTGATGCGGCCACGTTAGATGACCGGTCGTCTTAAAGTGAATAGCGGAACCTGGGCGGCCCGGGACGCTGCGTTACACCAGCAGGCGCTTGAGGGTGTGTGTCAAAAAGCGTTCGAGCGGCCGACCGCTCTGCTCGACCTTGCAGCGCAGCACCGCGCCTTCCCAGCTGTCGATCAGCAGGTGTGCCAGCTCCTGCGCGGAGACGTCGGCGGAGAGGTGCTGGGCCTGCTGCGCCTCCACGAGGACCGGAACCAGCGCGTCCGTCCAGCCTTGGAGCGCGTGCGTGAGTTCCTGCCGGATGACGGGGCTCTGGCCGGACAGTTCGGTGGCGAAATTCCCGATCAGGCAGCCCCGGATGTCTCCTGTGTCCGCGGCCTGCTGCGCCATGGCCGCGAAATACCTCCGCACTCGCTTGAGTGGAGGCACCTCGTGATCGGCAAGGATGGTCATGTGCCGGCTGCGATCCTGAACGTAGCGCCGCACCACGGCGACCCCCAGGGCCTCCTTGCTTTCGAAGTGGTTGTAGAACGAGCCCTTCGGGACGCCGGCCGCCTCGGTGATGTCCTGGACCGACGTTCCGTTGAAGCCCTGGCGGTGGAGCGTGTCCAGGCCGGTCTCCAGCAGCTGTTCACGCACATTTCCTCTGGCCACCCGTTGAATATGACCGGTCGTCTTAAAAAAGTCAATGGCGGAAAGGGTGACGCACCGGGCAACGACCCGCTGTACGTCTCCAAACGCTCCTGTGCACGTCCGCGGCCCGCGACTCCGGCAGCTCACCTCCACGATGTCCCGCTGCCCCCACCGGCTCGTGATGACGCCGGACGCCGAAGCGCCCGGCCTCTGGTTCGGCGTGCCCTGGGGTGTTACAGCCACTTCAGCCAGCGGCCGATCAGCAGCACCACGCCGACCAGCAGGCCGATGGTGATCAGCATGTCGTGGAAGCCCCGGTTGCCCAATCTGAACACGTCCACGCCCTGAAAATTTACGCCCAGCACGCCCGCCACCGCCGCTACGATGCCGAGCGTCACGGTCACCACCGTCAGCACCCGCATGGTGTCGTTGGTGCGCTGACTGGTGCTGGTCATGTACAGGTCGAACGACCCCAGCAGCAGCTCCCGGACGCTCCCCACCGCCTCCAGGGTGTGCTCATAGCGCTCGAACAGCCGCTGCAGCAGCGCCTCCGGTTCGTCCCCCTCGAATACCCGGAAGCCCGGCGCGGCCAGGCCCTGGTACACCCGGCGGTGCACGCTGAGCAACCGCCGCAACTCGCTGACCCGGTGCCGCAGTTTGACCAGCACCGCCAGCTGCTGCCGGCTGGCGGCGTCGCGCAGGATCTGCTCGTCCATGTGGTCAATGATTGGCTTCCAGCGCCCCGAGCGCCTGATGGTACGTCTCCAGGTGGCGATGCAGCAGCACCGCCAGAAACGCGGCGGCGTCCAGTTCTCCGAGGCGGCTGTCGCGCTGCAGCTGCCCGGCGAAATCGTGCAGGAACGTCACCGGCGCGGCATGCACCGTGATCACGACGTTCTGGCCGGCCACGATCCGCAGCGAGGTGCTGCCGAACCGGTGCGGCTCGCGCTCCAGGGCCTCCAGGTTCACCAGCACATGGTTGTCACGGTGGTCCAGCGCGGGCTGCGGCGCGGGCGTCTCCAGGAACGCCTGGATGGCAGGCCCGAGGTTCAGCCGCTCCACCACTTCTGCCACGGCCGGCTGCACCTCCCCCTCCACGTCAATCCACAGCAGCTGACGCTCGCCTGGAGTCGGCAGGCGCGACTGGGCCCAGGGAATCTCGCGGTCGTGACGGTCAGCGTCGAAGTACAGGGCATGGAGCGTCATGCCCTGTTGTACCGCCATTGAGGGAGGGGAAGCGTACAGCCGCGCCACCCGCCAGAGGCCCCCAGCCTAACGCGGTCCGCGCCGGTCACCGCAGCTCCGGCCGGGTGACCGGCGCTGGTGTCGCCCGGCACCGTTCCTCAGGGCCGCTGGGACAGCGGCGGACCTGGCGGCGAACGCCATGTTCTGCTGCGTTTACGTGGGGACCGGTTCAGCCGGCAGCAGGGCTTCCAGTTGCGCCATGGCGTGGAGCTGGTCGAGCAGCAGCCCGGTGCGCTCCGGTCCGAGGTCCTGGAGAAAACGGCCGAGCAGGACGGCCATCTCGGTATCGATGGCCCGCAGGGCTGCGCGCCCCGCGTCCGTGAGGTGCAGCCGGTAGCGGCGCGCGTCGGTGTCGTCCACCAGACGCTGGACCAGGCCGCGTTTGATGAAGGGGTCGAGCAGCCGGCTGGTGGCGTAGCCGGGCACGTGCAGCAGCTGCGCCAGGTTTCCGGGCGTGAGGTCCTGACGTTCGATCCAGCGCAGGATCATGTAATCACGCAGGTCGAGGTCGAAGGTGCGGCGCAACACCGGGTCGAGGGCGCGGGTGAACGCCTCGCGCGCCTGGAAGTGCGCTTCGAGCACGCGGGTGGTGAGCACGGTCGGGTCGTCCAGCGGGGCCGGCGTCATGCCGCAGTGTACCTGACTGCCTTGCATAATTGCAAAACAGCAATTAATGTGTGGAGGCTCGTTTGACCGGGGCGCAGGCCTCCGGCGATGGACGTCCCCCCGCCCACCATTCAAGTGCACGCCCGGCGTGCACGGAGATCCCACATGACCCACGCCACGCCCGCGCTGGAACAGCCGGACTACACTCCCCGCCAGCGCACCATCGCGTTCGTGACGGTGCTGCTGGCGGTGCTGCTGGCCAGCATGAACCAGACCATCGTCTCGACCGCCGGCCCCGCCATCCAGAAGGCGCTGAACATCGAGAACAGCCTCTACTCCTGGATCACCACCGCGTACCTCCTCGCCAGCACCACCTTCGTGCCGATCTACGGCAAGCTCAGTGACCTGGTCGGCCGCAAGGTGATCATGATGTTCGGTGTGGTCGTCTTCGTCCTCGGCTCCATCGTGTGCGGCCTGGCGAGCGGGGTTGGCATGCTGATCCTCGGGCGCGCGGTGCAGGGCCTCGGCGGCGCCGCGCTGCTGGGCCTGATGTACGCCGTGATCGCCGACCTGTACCCGGTGGAGCAGCGCAGCCGCTACACCGCGCTGATCGGCGCGGTGTTCAGCCTCTCGACCGTGCTCGGCAGCATCCTCGGCGGGTACGTCACCGACCACTTCGGCTGGCACAACGTGTTCTTCATCAGCGTGCCGCTCGGCGTGATCACCGTCGGCACCATGCTCTTCATGCCCGCCCTGCGGCAGCACCGCGAGCGCGCGCCTCTGGACCTGCTCGGCGCCGCGCTGCTGATCGTCTTCAGCGTCACCCTGCTGCTCGCCCTCTCGCTGGGCAAGACCACCGTCGCCCCCGGCGAGAGCGGCTTCGTGTGGGGCTCGTGGCAGATCCTCTCGCTGCTCGCCGCCGCCGTGGTGTCGCTGGTGTCGTTCATCACGGTGGAGCTCCGCGCGGCCGACCCGATCATCGACATCCGGCTGTTCAGGAACCGGACCTTCGCCGTCGCGAACGTCGTCACCTTCCTGGTCGGCATCGTGTTCTTCGCCGCCACGGTGTTCCTGCCGCTGTTTATGGTGAACGTGATCGGCCTGTCGGCCACCAACGCGGGCCTGACCACCTTTCCGTTGACCATCGGGCTGGTGATCAGCAGCATCATCGCGGGGCAGGCGTTCGCCCGCTTCGGGAAACTCAAGCCGGTGATCTTCGTGGGTGGCCTGTTCCTGATGCTCGGCTTCGTGCTGATGGGCTACACCCTGCGGCTGGACAGCACCCAGTTCGAACTCACCTGGAAGATGATCGTGGTGGGCCTCGGCCTCGGGCCGGTCCTGCCGATGCTGACGCTGGCCATCCAGAGCAACGTCGGCCCCCGCGAGATCGGCGCCGCCACCGGCACCAACAGCTTCCTGCGGTCGCTCGGCAGCACCATCGGCGTGGCCTTCCTCGGCACCCTCTTCGCCTCCACCCTCAAAACCGAGATTCAGGACACCGTTGACACGGCAAAGCAGACGCTGCCGGCACCGATGCGCGCTCAGTTCGACCTGCAGAACACGTCCGGCAGCAAGACCAGCAGCAGCACCCAGAACTTTGACGCCGCGAAAGTCAAGCGCGACGCCATCCAGAAACTGGACGAGACGCGCGCCCGCTACGTCGCCGCGCTGCGCGACCACAACCCGCAGGCGATCCAGGCGCTGCTGAACGACCCCAAGACCGACCCGCAGCTGCGCGACGTCCTGAAGCAGGGTGGCTTCGAAGCGGCCATCCGGGCGGGCTTCGACAAGCAGCGAGACCTGCTCACCCGCGCGGTCCTGAAGGCGGATCCGGCGGCGATTCAAGCGGTCGTCTCGAACCCCCAGACGCCCCAGGCGCTCAAGTCGGTGGTGCAGGGCGGCGTGAAGGCGCAGGTCAAAGCGAGCGTCGCGCAGCAGCGGGACCTGCTCACCCGCGCCCTGCTCTGGAACGACCCCGCGGCCGTCCGGGAGCTGTTGGCCAACCCCCAGACGCCCGCGGAGTTCCGCACGGTGCTGCGCAGCGGCGGCATCGAGGCCCAGGTGAAAGCCCAGTTCGCCCAGCAGCGCGCATTGCTCACCCGCGCCCTGCTGAACAACGACCAGACGGCGGTCCGGGACATCCTGGCCAACCCCCAGCTGCCCGCGGCGCTGAAGGGCGTCTTCCAGCACGGCGGCGTCCGCGCACAGGTGACGGCGGGCTTCGACGGGCAACGGACGCTGCTGACCGCCGCCATCCTCAACAACGACCCCGCGGCCATCCAGAAGGTCCTGGGCAATGCGCAGACCCCGGCGGCCCTGAAGGCCCTCTTCCAGAACGGCGGCCTGGCGGCGAAGGTGGACGCGGGCCTCGCCCAGCAGCGTGACCTGCTGACCCGCGCCCTCCGGGACAACGACCCGCAGGCGGTCCAGGCGCTCCTGGCCGCCCCCACGACCCCCGCTGCGCTGCGGCAGGTCCTCGCCGCCGGGGGAATCCGCGCCGCGGTGAAGCGCGGCGTGGACGCGCAGAAAGCGGCCATTGCGGCGGCCGTGCAGGCCGGCGACGTCACGCCCCTGCTGAGCAGGCCGTCGCTGCCCCAGCCGCTCCGGGACGCCCTGGCCCACCTGCCCGCCGAGGCCCTCGCAACGCCCGAGGCCCGGGCGGCCACCCTGGCGGCGCTGACCGCACGGCTCGACGCGGCTGAACCCGCGGCAGCGGACGCCGCGGTGAACGCGGCCCTCAAGGACGCCCAGGGGCGCCTGGACGCCGCGCGACCCCAGGCCCTGAACGCGGCCCGCCACACCGCGCTGACGCAGGTCCTGGCGGGGCTGAACGCCACAGAGCAGCAGACCCTCCAGACCGCGCCGCGGCAGGCGCTGGACAAGATCCTGGCCGGTCTGGATGCCCAGGAGCCCGCCGTGCTCGCCTCCGCCCCGCAGCAGGCCCTGCACGCGGCCCTCGTCAAAGTGGACGTCGCGGAACAGACCGCCCTGAACACCGCGCCCCAGCAGGCCCTGAAGACCATCCTGGCGAACCTCGACGCCAAGGAGCAGCAGGCGCTCGCCACCACGCCCCGCGCGAGCCTGGCCAAGATCGTGAACGGCATCGACGACGCCAAGACGAAGGTCGTGCCGGTGATTGACAAGATCGGCACGGGCATCAAGCAGGCCTTCACGGACGCCGTGGAGTTGCTGTACCGGGTGGGGCTGATGGTCGCCGCCCTCTCCCTGGTCATCAGCCTGTTCCTCAAGGAAGCGCGGCCCCGCACGGTGACCCGCGAACAGGTGAAGGAGGACGAGCTGCGGTCCATCGAGGTCTGACGCACGCCCGGCCTGGACCACCTGGTCCGGGCCGGGGGCAGCGCGCGTCTGAAGGACCGGTCTCGTTGTGGCCGGGGTGGCAGCTGCCACCCCGGCCTCGTGTTGGACATTTACGCGCGTCAAGGCGCCGCACGACCGCCGCCGGCTCGTCGCCAGCACGCCAGCAGAGGTGCGCCCAACGGCACTTGAGCGGGCCGTGGCCTTCGGGCGCACGTCGGTGCGGTGCTCGACCATCGTCCCGGTGGCTGTGAACCGCCGGTCAACCGGACTGCCCCAGCGCTCGGGCCCGTCCCACCTGGAGCGGGTCGCGACCCGGCGTGAAGCGTATGCCGTTGGAGCAGGCCGAGCTCTCTTGAGCGTGGCCCGGACGACTGGAGCGGACCGAAGGGGTGCAGGGGCGCGGGCGCCGCTGGCCTCAGGTCTGTCGTGGACGTGCCCATCCGGTACGCCCCTCCCGCCCAGCGGGTAAGTTCGCTGCAAGCAGGGCGAGCGGCACCATCACCCGGTCGTGTCTTTCGGCGAGACTGGGCGGGGGGCATCCTGGAAGCCCAGGCGTTCGTACAGCTGAACGGCGGGGGTATTCGCGCGCGTCACCACCAGATCCAGCGTCTGGTGTCCCTGCTCAAGCAGCGTGTTGATGACGCTGCTCAAGACGAGCCGCGCCAGGCCTTTGCGTTTGTGGGCCGCGGCGGTCATGGTGAACGCCACGAACGGGACGGGCGCTTCGCCCCACAGGGTCACCAGCACCGCCGCGACCACCCGGCCATCGTGATCGACGAGCCGTGAGGTGGAGGGCATGAACATGCCGTACTCACCACGCTTCAGCGCGTGAAGTTCATGGAAGGCGTCGTCAAGCGAAGCCCCCTCGTCGAAGTCGACCGTGCCCCGGTACGCGTCGAGCATCAGGGCTGCCAGGGCGGGCAGGTCCTCGGTGCGGAACGCGCGCGTCGTGAATCCATCGATCAGGGGGAGGGTCTGCGGGCGGAGGGTGAGGCGCATCAGGCGGCGGGGGTGGGTCATGGCTTCCCTTCGTCCCGGCACGGGCGTGCCGGAGTGGTTCGTGGGCCGGTGAGCGCGCCCGGGCGAACCGGCCGTACTCACCGTGTTCAAGGCGTCTCGTGCGGGACCAGCAGCATGCGCAGCGAGTAGGACGTCGCGCTGTCCGAGGCCGGACGCAGGTACCGGGTGAGCAGGGCGCGCAGATCCTCCCGGAAGAGCGCGGCATCCGCGGGTGACATGGGGAACCCCAGCGCGAACACGTCGAGGAAATCTGCATCCGGCGCGGAGAGCGTCCCGATCGGCTGCCCGTCAGTCCGCACGCGGCGCATGTGCGCCCGGCCGCCCTCGCCGCTGAACTCCAGCATCCACTCGCCGGGCCCAACGTGCGTGTGTAACCACCGCTCGATGTCGCGCTGCAGGACGGTGTTCACGAACGTCCCGTCGACCGTGAGTGCGTGCGTCACGTCGGCGTGGGTCGTGGCATCGAATGGGAGGTAGAAGCGGTCCGCGACGGCGCGGTAGCGTTTTTCGGGGCGGCCACGCCGAGGGACTTCCCGGACGAAGTGCAGGAGGCCGACCGCCTGCAATTGACGGACGCGGTACAGGACGCTGTTCGGGTGCTCGTGCAGTCCTCGGGCGACTTCCGGCACGCTGCGCTCCATTCCGAGGAACGGTTCAAGGTAGCGGCGGCGGGCGGGATCGCTCAGGAACTTCGCGGCGGCCGGGTCGCGAACAAGAAACGCGTCAGAAGGCACTCTGTTCGACATGGTACCGGACGGAGGGCGGGGAACGCGGGTGGGGAGGCACACGTCATGATCCGCGGTCCTCATCGTGAGCGTCGCCCCTCAATTTCAGGATGACCAGGCCACTCAACTCCCCGAGACATCGACCCTCACCTGGGGCGGCGGGGACGGGCGGTGGCCGTCCCAAGAAGGCAGTGGTCACCACGACTGGTCCTGTCGCTGCTCGGTGCACGGAACGGTAGGCGGCCGGGAACGCCCGCGCCGGCGTACAGCTGCACCCGCGCCACCTTGATGACGGTTCCAGTTGAGCTCCCTGATCTTGCACCCGAACGTCCCGGTGGAGCTGACCCTGCGTGACCCGGTGCAGTACTTCGCGCTCGACAAGGTGAGCGACCTGGGGCTGACCGCGCTGGACCTGCGTGGCGCCGGACTGCACATGCGGCTGTATACCGCGGCGGGGCAGCTGCTCGCCGAGGGCGTGGATCAGTCGCCCAGCACGCCGGGCGAGACGATCGCGCTGCCGGCCCACCACACCATCCTGAGCGTGGAACGCGCGGACCACCTCAGCACCCCGGTCTCGGGCGAGCCGGTCGGCGTGCCTGCCCGACTGACCATCTCCACCGGATGCGAACGCCCCCTGAGGCTGGCAGGGGTGCGTTCGCCCGGTTCGCCCACCGACGGGCGTTCGTCCCTGACGCCAGCGTCGTCCGCTGAGGTGCCGGCTGCAGCTGTTCTCCTGAACGCCGGTGCCGGGCATCCACGCGCCGCCCGTGCTGGGCCTGCCGAGGGCACGCACGTGCAGACCAGACGCTGCACATTGCGGGCCCCCTCGCTTCGTGGAAGAATTCTAGGGTGAGCACCACCACCGATCCTGACCGCCTGTTGCTCGATGACCGGCGGGCACGGATTCTTCAGGACCTGCAGCGCGACGGCCGCGTCCTGAGCACGGTGCTCGCCCGCCGGTACGCGGTGTCCGAGGATGCCATCCGCCGGGACCTGCGTGAACTCGCCAGTCAGCACCTCCTCAAGCGCGTCCACGGCGGTGCCCTTCCCGTGTCCAACGCCTTTGAACCGTACGCCGTGCGACGCGTTCAGGAACCGCGCGCCAAGCAGGACGTTGCCGCGGCGGTTGCGCGCTGGGTGCGGCCGAACCAGGTGCTGTTCCTCGACGGTGGCAGCACCCTCACCGAGGTCATCGCGCACCTCCCCGCCGGGCTGAACCTCACGGTCATCACGAACAACCTGCACGCCGCCGTCGCGCTCACCGACCGCCCGGACATTCACGGGGTGCTGCTCGGCGGGACCATCGACAGCGCGAGCCACATCACCTCCGGCCTGCGCGCCCTGGAGGACATCCAGGCGGTTCGGGCGGACGCCTGCCTGCTGGGCGTGTGCGGCCTGCACCCCGAGCACGGCCTCACCGCCGCGCACCAAGAGGAAGCGCAGCTCAAGCGGGCGATGGTCCGTCAGTCCGCCGAGTGCGCGGTGGTGCTGACGCGCGACAAGCTCGGCACCACCGCCCCCTACGTGGTGCTGCCCGCCGCGGACATCGACACGCTGTTCATCGAACCGGACGTGAGCGGCGAGCAGCTCGCCCCGTACCGGCAGCTGGGCATCCAGGTCCTCCAGTAGCGTTCCGGCCGGCCGGTTCTCCCCGGGCACCCCCACGGTGCGCGTGGAGACCGGTCGGCTCGTTCGGCATGGCAAGCATGCGAGGACCACGACGGGTCCCAGAAGGTGCGGCTGTGCGGGAAGAGTGCCGCGCTGCAGGTTCCGGTTGCCCCGGCAGGGACGCTCTTGAACGAGAGGCGCATGTCCTCGGGGTGGTGACAACACCGCTGGAGGAAGGCGGCTCCAGTGCCAGGCCGGTGGAGCCCGGACCCAGCAGGCCGAACGCTGGGTGTGCGGTCATGTTGGGATGGCGCATCCTCAGAATCGTGCAAATCCATGCACCTTCGTGCGGCTGTATGGAAGCCTGACTCGAACGGCAATCCTCCTAACCTGGCAGGCAGTTGTCGAACTCACTTGCCGCCAACAGGGATATTCCGTTATCTTAACCGTTACAGACCACGTGCAACCGTCCGTGCTGGCATGTCGTCCGATTCTCCCGTCTGTGCACGAACGTGCACGAATCGCCCCAGGAGCCCCATGACCCATGACGACGCCCGCCTTCGCCTTGCCCCTGACGCCACAGACACCTCCCGCGCCCGCCAGATCGCGGCGGCCCGCTTCGCCGTCCGCGCCGTCTTCTTCGTCAACGGCCTCGCGATGGCCACCTGGGTCGTCAACATTCCCCGCATCCGGGACCACCTCGGCCTGAATCCCGCCACCGTCGGCACCGCCCTCCTCGGCATCGCCATCGGCAGCCTCATCGCCATGCCCCGCACCGGGCACCTCACGCACCGCCACGGCACCCGGCGCGTCACCGTGGTCGCGGGCGTGCTGGCGGCCCTCACGCTGCTGCTCCCCTTCCTCGCCCCCAACCTGTTGACACTGTTCGCTGCGCTGCTGGTGTTCGGCGCGGCGAACGGCGTGATGGACGTCGCCATGAACGCACAGGGCGTCGTGGTGGAACGCGCTGGACACCAGCCGGTGATGTCCAGCTTCCACGCGGCCTTCTCCTTCGGCACCCTCGCGGGCGCGCTGCTGGGCAGCGTCCTGCTCGGCGTGGGCCTCGCGCCCCTCCCGCACGCCCTGATTGTCAGCGCCGCGTTCCTCACCCTGCTCGCCTGGGCCGGCCGGCTCATGCTGCCCCGGCACGAGGACACCACCGAACCCGCACCGGGGGATCCGGCGGAGGCCACGCCTGCCCGGAACGGCACCGGTCTGGTGGCGCTGCTGGGCGTGCTGTGCTTCCTGGGGATGCTTGGTGAGGGCGCCATCGGCGACTGGAGCGGCCTGTACTCGACCGACGTCCTGCACGTGTCTGGCGCGCTGGTGGGCGCGTCTTTCACCGCCTTCACCCTCGCCATGACGGTGGCGCGCCTGGTCGGGGATGGCTGGCGCAGCCGGTTCGGGGACGCGCGCGTCGTGACCGTCGGCGCCCTCCTCAGTGGGGTGGGGCTGCTGCTGGGCCTGGTCACGTTGCATCCCCTGCTGGCCGCGCTGGGCTTCCTGGTGTTCGGTATCGGCGTCGCGAACGTGGTGCCTGTCCTGTACGGCACGGCCGGGCACGCCTTCGCCGCCAGGGGCATCGCGCAGGTCGCGAGCATCGGGTACGCCGGGTTCCTCGCGGGCCCCCCACTGATCGGGTACGTGTCGCATGAGACGTCGCTGCGGGTCGGCATGATCGTGATCGGGGCCAGCCTGTTGGCCGTGGGGGGGTGTGCGCCGCTGGTGTACCGCCGCCTGTCCCGCTGACGAGGCGCTTCAACCGGGCGACCGTTGTCCATCGGGTTGATGACAGGCCCGTCAGACCGATGCGAAGTCAAGCGGCGCGACCGGGAGCCCTGCCACGGTTCCCGGTCGCGCCTTGATGATGGGGGCACCGGTAGGGATGGCGCCCGGCACGGGTGAGGACGGCGGTGAGCGAGCGCGGCGGCGTGCTCAAGCTTCCCTGAAGTGGCCCCCTGAACCCGCAACGGCAGTCCTGATCCGGCGCCGACATGCAGCTGTCGTTCCGAAGGGTCGCCCTCCCGACCGGCAGTGGAGGGGCCGCACGTCTGGAACTACCGACGCCGGGTTCAGGCAACGCCCCGCTGCCCTTGCGGAATGAAGCTACTTGATGATGGTGCCGTTATTGTAGATGCAGCGGCCATTCCAGACCGTCTGGCTCTTGCTGCGGCTGAGATCCGGGGGGCTGACGGTCAGCGTGATGCGGCAGGGGGTGGTGATGGGGGCGGCACCATAGCTGTTGTACAGGTCGAACACCGCCTGGGTGGAGGTCTCCAGCAGGGATTCGCCCGCCCCAAGGGTCACGTACAGCGTCCAGTCGTAGCTCAGCGCCTCGTTCTGCGGATTCTCCAGGCGCACCACCGCGTAGTATTTGGTCGGGCCGGGCGTTGAGCCGCTGCACGAGGTGCGTTTCCAGGTCAGGTTGAGGGTGTCGCCCTGAACCACAGAGGTGGGTGAGCAGCCAGGAACGTCGAGTCTGGGCGCTTCGCGGTCGTACACGCCGGCATACGTGATTTTGGGATACGGATTGACCAGCGGCGGCAGCACCGTGAGGGTCACGGTCTGACGGGTGGTGGCGCCCAGCCGGTCGTGGGTGGAGACCCGGACCTCTCTCGCGCCCGTCGTGCCGAACGTCACTTCCACCTGACAGCCGTTGACCTGCCGCAGCGTGTCGGGGGCGTCCACCGTCCAGGTGGTGTTGGCACAGAAGTCCGTGGCGCTGCCTTCATTGGTGTCCGTGATGGTGGCCGATATGGAATACGGCGTGCCCTGATGCGCGTCCCCGGTGTAATTCAGCACCAGGCGGGGCGGCCGGTTGACCACGCTCAGCACGAATGTCAGCTGGGTGGTGGCCCTGCCCGAGTCGCGGGCCGTGACGGTGATGGTGCGGTCTCCAGGGCTGCGGAAGGTGAAGTCGGGCGTGAGGGCGCCGTCGACATTCGACGTGGCGGTGACCTGCGGGCAGCCGTCCTCCGCGTCGCTGGCCGCGTAGAACTCCCCGTTGCCGAACGTCGGCCCGGCAGCGCTGCACAGGGCCCGGAAGTTCAGCGGCGCGCCGACATCCACCGTGTGCGGCTGGGTGGTCAGGTTCAGGGTGGGCGGGGTGTTGCCCGAGCGGCCGAGTTCCTTGCTGATGTCGAAGAGCGTGGCGCTGTAACTCGCCAGCGTGCCCAGGATCGGCAGCTTGACCCGGAAGCCCAGCGTGCCCTTCATGAAGCCGTTCACGATCCAGTTCGGGGTGCGCGGGTACGCCACGTCGAGCTTCACGCCCGCCTCCAGGGTGGCTTCCGGACCGGCCACGTCGTACAGCGTGAAGCTGGCGCGGCTCTGCACCCCGACACGCGGCCTGAGGGACCCGGAGAAACGGGGGGGTGGCAGGCTGCCGTTCACCCCGAAGCCGGAGATGTCCTTCCAACCGTTCCCTTTGGTCCAGCGGGCGCCGACCTGCGCGGTCACCGATTCGCTGGCCGCGAACTCGACGTGCGCGGTGACCTCCCCACCCGCCGTCAGGTACAGCTCGACCTTTGGCACCAGCACCACCGGCACCGGCCCGATGAAGAACACCTTGGGTTTGAAGTACTGGCTGCCCACCAAGGCGGCGTCACCCACCGCCCCGTGCAGGTCCCCGGTGATGTTCAGGTGCGAGCTCTGCGCAAACCCCACGCTGGCCTGGAAGCTGGTGACGCACACCGGCGGCAGCTCGAAGCACGGCTTGATGCCCACACTCACGCCGTACCCCACGTTGAACGCCACGGCGCCGTCCACCCGGATGGTGCCCGTCGCGTTCGGGCCCTGGAGCGGCACAAAGGTATGGTCGAAGTTCAGGGTAAAGCCGTACTGCTCGCCGACGCCCGCCTGCGGGTGGAGGGCGCGCGGCTGGGCCGTGACGGTCACGCCCTTCGGGAGGCCTTCGGTGCGCAGCAGGTCGTCGCCGGTCAGTTGAAAGTCGGCGTTCAGTTCACCCTGGGTGATGGCGTCCGTGAGGTTCGCCTGGGTGGTGTCGAGCAGCGTGCGGCTGCCGTCGTGCCGGATGCCCGTGACTTTGCGCAGGTACCCGGACGGGGCGGCCGTCGAGGGCTCGGATGCCAGCACGTCGCCAGGGTTCAGTGCGTCGAGCGCCGGGGTGCGCTGGGCGAAGGTCAGCACGCCGCTCCCGGCGTTGTAGCTGGTGAGGGCCGTGCGGGTCGCGGCGTCGGCCACCTTGGTGGTCTGCGGAATGATGACCGCCGTGGTGTGCGTGTCCGGCGGGGGCGCCCCCGACCCGCACGCCACCAGCACCACCGTCGTCAGGGCCAGGAACCAGCATCTGATCTGTCTGTTCACGTCCACTCCTTAAACGAAAGAGCTCAGGGCAAGGCCACAGTGGGGGCAGGAGTGGGCTGCGGATCACTGCGCCGCACAGCGGGCAGCCATCCAGCATCCAGACGCCATCGTTGACGCAGTACCGCTCCCGTGAATCCCGCGGAACCGCGCGGCCGCAGGCGGGACACAGCCGGTACGCCGGGCCCCTGGGGCCTTCATGTTCTGCCGCCTGTGGCTGGTCCTGGCGTCCTGTTCCTGCCGGCGCTGCGCGGCGGAACCGTCCGGATTCACCCCGGTCGCGTTTCACCAGGTGATCACCTCCTGAACTTCACTGTGCGTGGGCGGTGATCAGACCAGCGCCAGATTTTCAGCCGAAAACGTCGACGCTCCCACTCAGGAAGGGTGCCCAGGCCTCGGGAAGGTCCACGCCAACCTCGCGCAGCTGCGCCCGGGCCCGACCATACGTGCGGTTCAGCGTGGCGTGGCGCCCGCCAGCCCGCAGGGCGGTCAGCAGCAGGCGCAACGAGGTCAGGTCGTAGGGGTCGGCGTCCACCAGCAGCCGGCCCAGCCGCTCGGCCTCGCCGGGCGCGAGGTCCAGCAGCGCCTCCACCCGGGTCCTGAGGGCCGCGGTGAGCGCGTCACGCGACGCATCCAGGGGGTCGGTCAGGCCCACGCCCAGCCACGCCGGACCGCGCCACAGGCGCACGTCCCCGGTGGCCAGGAACGTTTCGGCGTCGCTGCCGATGCTCCCCAGGGCGTAGCCGTCCGGCGTCGTCAGGATGGCCCCTGGGCCACACACCTGCCGCAGCTGGTGAACCAGGTCCCGAAGCGACGAGCCTGCCGGGCCGTCCGGCTGGCCGGGATACAGCAGGTCCAGCAGGTCCAGCCGGGACACCTGGAGGCGGCCCGAGAGCCGCGCGCTCAGCAGCAGGGCCAGCAGGTCGCGCCGCCGACCCCCGCGGACCGGCTGCACCTGCGCCCCGTGGCGCACACGCATGGCGCCCAGGACGTCCAGCACCGGCTCCGGTCCGGCCCGCTCCACGGTGACCGGCGTTCCCAGCTCCGGACAGCCCAGGTCGGGGAACGCCTGCCGGAGCAGGCGCACCTCGTTGTGGAGCTGGCGGTCGTTGAACCAGCGCAGCAGGCTCCGGGCCAGGTCCACGTCCCCGGACAGCCGGGCCACCTCCAGCTCGATCTTCCGGGTGAAGAGGGCGCTCCCGCCGCTGTTGTCCTGCAGCGCCTGCCGCAGGAGCGCCAGCGCTTCCGGCGCCCTGCCCAGACCCTCCAGGGCCAGGGCGCGGCCATACATCGCGTCCACGACCAGTCCCTGGAAGCCGTGCTCGTCACACATCGCCTGCAACTCGGCCGTGAGGGCCAGCGCGTCGTCCCAGCGGCTCTGGCGCAGCCGCACCATCGCCAGGTCATACAGACAGGCCGCGGCGCCGTGCAGGTCCCCGATGTCGCGGGCGGTCCTCAGGGCGGACGTCGCGTAGCGCTGGGCCAGCTCCATGCCCAGCGGCGGCGACCAGTCCAGGTACAGCAGACTGAGCATGCCCTCGCACTCGACCAGCATGATGGAGTGCCCGCTGCTGAGCAGCACCTCCCTGGCCTCCAGAAACAGCGTTTCGGCCTCCGCGTAGCGGCCGAAGTGCCACAGGTTCCAGGCCGCCGCGGTGCGGACAGCGGCGTAGCCGCGGGGGTCACCGGCCTCCGCGTACAGCCGGGCGGCCTCCAGTTCCTGGGTGACTGCGTCCTGATACCGGCTCAGTCGTTCCAGGGCGACACCCTGGTTGTGCCGGACCATGGCGGCCGCCCGGCCCTCACCCGCGGCCAGCAGCCGCGGGGCGAGGTGGTCCAGGCGCTGCGCCGCCTCCGCCAGTTCCCCCGCCTGAAGCAGCAGCGTCGCTTCCTGGGTCTCGACGGTCAGCCGGTCCACCTCCCCCAGATCGGTGCGCGCGGCCAGCCGGTCCAGCAGCGTCCGGGCGTCCGTCAGGGCCCTGGTGTTGACCATCGCCCGCACGCCGGCCAGCAGCACCGCCACGTCACGGCTGTCCTGCAGTTCCGGGTGACTGCGCCACAGCTGCAGGACCCGGGGGATGTTCCTGGCCAGCATGCTCAGGACCAGCTGGCGGGCCGCGAGGGACTGGGGGGCCGGCCCGGTCCCGTCCGGTGGCGCGGGCAGTTCCGCAGCAACCAGGGCTTCGGCTTCGCTCAGCCGGCCCTGCGTGGCCAGCACTTCGGCCCGGACCCAGCGGGCCTCGGCCTCGTGCGCAGAATCGCGGCTGGCCCGCACGGCGAGCCGCTCCGCTTCCGGCAGGTCCACCCGCAGCAGGGCCCGCGCCGCCTCGAGGGCCAGGCCCGCCTGGCGCGTCCCGGTCGCCGCGTCGCTGGCCAGCGCCAGCAGCCGGCCCGCCTGCCCCCGCAGGCCGGTGGCCTGGGCGTGTGCCGCGGCCGACGTGAGGAGCTCCAGCGTCACGTCCGCGTCCAGACCGGCCGCCGGCGCCAGCGCGGCCGCTGCCAGGAGATCCGTCGCCCGCAGCCCCTGAACCGCACGCCGCGCCAACTGCTGACGCACAGGGCCGGGGGTGGTGCGCCGGGTCACCTCCCGGTACAGCGGGTGGCTGAAGGTCACCCGCTGCGACTCCACCGGCGTCAGCACCCCCTGCTCCACCAGGGGCGCGCAGGCCGCCTGGAGCTCCGTGACCGTCCGGCCCGCGACGTCGGCCCACTGGCTCAGGGCGGGCCCGTCCGGCAGGAGCTCCAGGGCCTCCAGGGCGGACCGGGTGAGCGGGGTGGGGGCGGCCTCCTGAAGCAGGCGCTCGACCAGGGTCTCGATGGTGACCGGAAGCCAGCCCTCCGGGGGAGGCCGCCACCGCCACTGCTGGCCGTCGTTCCAGAGATGGCCCTGCCGCGCCAGGTACCGCAGCGACTCCAGCCCAAACAGCGGATTGCCGTGGGCCCGCCGGATCAGCCAGCGGCTGGCCTCCAGCGGCAGGGGCCCGTGGAGTTCCGACTCCAGCAGGACCCCGAAGGGGGCGTCCTCCAGCGGCGCGACCCGGTACGGCTCGAACGGCGCTGGGGGAGCATGGCGACTCGTCGCCAGCACCGCCACCCCACGCAAGCCGGTGACGGCGCGGGCCAGGGCCACCACGTGCGCGCTGTGCTCGGGACCCAGCTCATGCAGGTCCTCCAGCAGGATCACGACAGGCGCCAGCCCGCTCAGCAGGGCACCCAGCAGCTCGCGCAGCCGGTCCTGACCCGGCGTCTCGCCGCGCTGGAGCAGGTTGAGCTGAGCCTGCGCCCACAGCCCCAGTCGTTTCGGTCTGGGCAGCTGCAGGGCCACGTCCGTCAGCGGTGTCCGGGCGGGAAAGCTGTGGCTGCGCAGGCCGCTGAGCCGCATCACCGCCGCCGCCGCGTGGCTCTTGCCGATCCCCGCTTCACCCCAGATGGCGAGGGCCGCTCCATGCCGTCTGAGCTGCACCGCCCGCAGTCGGGTCAGCACCCGCTGCACCGTGCTCAGCTCCCCTGTGCCCGACATGCTTCAGTATAAGAAGCCATGGCCGCGCTCACCGCTGCACCGCGCCCGGCGGGTGACGGCGTGCACGCGGGTGTGGTGCCCAGAATGTTCGGTGCGGACGTGCCGCGTCAGGACGCCATGCGCGTGTTCACCCGTGTGCGGCTCGCGACCGCGGTGACGTGAGCTTGTGCTGGGCCGCGCCCATCTGGACGTCTGCCCGCGGTTTGATGAGGCAGGGACCCCCGGCGGGGGAGACCCCTGCAGGGGACCTCCGTGCGGCCGGGTCACTCCGCAGGCGGCAGAACGCCCGCGCACCGCCTGGCGGAGCCGCGCCATCACGGCCACTGGTTGATGCGGCAAGCGGGCGGGTCCGCATGCCGCAGGGCGACGCTGGAGCGGTGACACCTTCCAGAGGCTGCCCTTGACGGTGCAGTTGTGCGTCTCCGACATCGTTGAACCCGACGTGTCCGCTGCTCGGGCCAGGGCTTGAGGCATCGTTGCGATTCGCGTAACCGGGCCGGGTCACCCGTCCATACTGCCTGGACCATGGCGACTCCCCCTGAGTTTTCCGGCTTTGTGGAGGTGCGCGGCGCCCGGGAACACAACCTCAAAGAGGTCTCACTGCGGGTTCCACGAGGCGCGCTGGTCGTGTTCACCGGCGTGTCCGGGTCGGGCAAGTCCTCGCTGGCGTTCGGGACGCTGTACGCCGAGGCGCAACGGCGCTACCTCGAGTCGGTGTCGCCGTACGCCCGCCGCCTGTTCCATCAGGTGGGCGCGCCGGATGTGGATGCCATCGAGGGCCTGCCCCCGGCGGTGGCGCTGCAACAACAGCGCGGCGCGCCCACCGCCCGCTCCTCGGTGGGCAGCGTGACCACCCTGTCCAACCTGGTCCGGATGCTGTACTCACGCGCCGGGACGTACCCGCCGGGGCAGGGCATCGTGTATGCCGAAGGGTTCTCGCCCAACACGCCCGAGGGGGCCTGCCCGAACTGCCACGGCCAGGGCCGGGTGTACGAGGTCACCGAAGCTTCGATGGTGCCGGATCCGTCGCTCACCATCCGCGAACGGGCCATCGCCGCCTGGCCGCTCGCGTGGGGTGGGCAGAATCAGCGCGACATCCTGGTGTCGCTCGGCATCGACGTGGACGTGCCGTGGCGGGAATTGCCGCGGGAGACGCGGGAATGGATTCTCTTCACCGACGAGCAGCCGGTGGTTCCGGTCTACCCGGGGCTGAGTCCCGCAGAGACCCGGCGGGCGGTCAAACGCAAGCTCGAACCCAGCTACATGGGCACCTTCAGCAGCGCCCGGCGGCACGTCCTGCACACCTTCACCACCACCGAGAGCGCGGCCATGCGGCGCCGCGTCCAGACGTACATGATCGCGGCGGAGTGCCCGGTGTGCCACGGGAAACGGCTGCGCCCGGAAGCGCTGGCGGTGCGGTTCGCGGGCGTGGACATCACGGAATTCTCGCGCCTGCCGCTGAGCCAGGTGGCCACGCTGACCCGCCCGTACGCCGACGGCGTGGAGGACGGGCTGGCGCAGCAGCATCCCGAGCAGGCGCTGGCCCGGCAGCGCCTGACCGAGGACCTCGTCGCCCGGCTGGACGTGCTGCTGGACCTCGGGCTGGGGTACCTGCACCTGGAGCGCTCGACGCCGACGCTCTCGCCCGGCGAGTTGCAGCGGCTGCGCCTGGCCACGCAGCTGTACTCGAACCTGTTCGGCGTGGTGTACGTTCTCGACGAACCGTCCGCCGGCTTGCATCCAGCCGACACTGAGGCGCTGCTCTCCGCATTGAACGGCCTGAAGGCGGCCGGCAATTCGCTGTTCGTGGTGGAACACGACCTCACCGTGGTGCGCCGCGCCGACTGGCTGGTGGATGTCGGCCCGGGGGCCGGGAACCAGGGCGGCGAGGTGCTCTACAGCGGCCCGCCGGACGGGCTCCGGGAGATCCGCAGCTCGCAGACCGCCCGGTACCTGTTCGGGACCGAGCCGCAGGACGAGCACCGACCGCGCACCCCGACCGGCTGGCTGGAATTGAGTGGCGTGACGCGCCACAACCTCCGGGACCTCACGGTCCGGTTTCCGCTGGGCGTGCTGACCAGCGTGACGGGCGTCTCCGGGTCCGGCAAGTCCACCCTGGTCAGCCAGGTGCTCGCCGAGACGCTGGCGGCCCACCTCGGTCAGGGGGCGGAGGGGGAGGCGGACCCTTCACCGGGCGAGGACGACCTCACAGACGCTTCGGATGACGTGAGTCCCGCGCGTCTCGGGGAGGACGTGGCCGCGGTCGCGCGGCTGGTGCGGGTCGACCAGCGGCCGATCGGCCGCACGCCCAGAAGCAACATGGCGACGTACACCGGCCTGTTCGATCACGTCCGCAGACTGTTCGCCGGCGCGCCGCTGGCCCGCGAGCGCGGGTACACGGCCGGGCGCTTTTCGTTCAACGTCAAGGGCGGGCGCTGCGAACACTGCCAGGGCGAAGGCTGGGTGATGGTCGAACTGCTGTTCCTGCCCAGCGTGTACGCGCCGTGCCCGGTCTGCCACGGCACGCGCTACAACGACGAGACGCTGGACGTCCGGTACCGGGACCGCACCATCGCCGAGGTCCTCGGCATGACGGTGGACACCGCCTGGGACTTCTTCCGGGATGACGTCGGCGGTGTTCCGCAGCCTGGACACGCTGCGCGAGGTGGGCCTGGGGTACCTGCGGCTGGGGCAGCCCGCCACCGAACTCTCGGGTGGAGAAGCGCAGCGCATCAAACTCGCCACTGAACTGCAGCGCGCCGGACGGGGGCAGACCGTGTACATTCTCGACGAGCCGACCACCGGTCTGCACCCCGCCGACGTGGCCCGCCTGGCCCGGCAGCTCGCCCGACTGGTTGACGCCGGGCACACCGTGATCACCGTGGAGCACGACATGCAACTGGTCGTCGGGAGTGACTGGGTGATCGACGTCGGTCCCGGCGCGGGCGACGAGGGTGGCCGGATCGTCGCGCAGGGCACGCCGCAGGCGGTCGCGCAGACACCGGGCAGCCGGACCGCGCCGTACCTCGCGCGGGCGCTCAGCGAAGCGGATGGGCCGGCCGCATCGAGTCCCGCCTAGCGCCCTGAGGCGCCCGTCACGCTCAGCGTCCCAGGTGCTCGTGAACCAGGCGGGCCGCACGCTGCGCGGCACGGACGGCGCCCTCCAGCATGCCCCCGTCGGTGGACGACGTTTCTGTGCCGGCCCAGAACACCCGGCCCCCGAACGCCGGCTGCTCGAACAGCGCGTGGCCATACGGGAAGTCGGCCGGCGTGGGGACCGCGTCCTCCGCGCTGCTGGTGAACGGTTCCCGCACCCAGTCCATTTCGTGGTACGAGACGCACGCCAGGGCCTGGGGGCCGAACAGGCGGGCGAGGTGGTTGAGCACCGCCTGTTGCCGCTGCTCCGCCGGCATCGCCCGCTACGGCCCGCCGCTGGCGAGGAAGCCGAACAGCGCCGTGAAGTGCTGGTCGGGCGAGGAGACGTCATGAATCTCCTCAAGCGGCCCGTCCCGACTCACCGCGAATCCCGAGAGCTGCTGGTCCCGCCAGAACGCGCGCGGGTACTGCACGAACACCTTGGCGGCGTGGCCCATCCAGGTGGGCATGCTGAGCAGCACCTCCCGGACCGCGGGCGGCAACGCTGGCACGAAGGTCAGCGTGCCGGCCGTCAGGCGGGGCGGGAGGGCCACGATGACCGCCCGGGCCGTGAAGCGCTGGCGATCCTGCTCCTGGCCTGGACGCTGCACCTGCACGTCCACGCCGTCGTCGGTCACTTCGATGGTCGTGACCGTGGCGTTCAGCGCGACGCTGCCCTCAGGCAGGCGCGCGGCGAGCTGGTGGCTCAGGGCCTGAGCGCCCCTGTGAAACCGGGCCGCCCCGGTCATGGGTGAGGGGTCCGCGAGCCGCTGGTGGCCCTCGGCGCCCAGGTCGAGCAGGCCGTCGCCTTCCACGTACTGATCGAAGCGTGACACGCCGAGCTCCTGCGCCAGGTGCCGCGCCTCGGTGTGATGCGGTCGGGTCCACGCACCGCCCAGGTCACTCCACGTGCGCCCGCCGGCGGGAAGCGGGACGGACAGGGTGCGGCCGCCCACCCGGTCGCGGGCTTCGATCACCAGGACCTTCAGGTTGGCGCGGGTGAGCAGGTCCGCGGCCAGCAGGCCGGACAGTCCGGCACCCACGATGATCACGTCCTCGGGTCCTTCAGAAACCATGGGACGACGATGACAGAGGCTGTGGTTCTCAGGATGAGGAGCGCGGCGTGCGCTCGGCCGAACGGCGGAGATGCCTCGGGTCTGGAGGGAGCCGCCGCCAGGGTTGGTCGCCCCCGTGCCCGGCCCCGCCGGCGCTCCAGGACATCCGGCGGGCTCCTCGTGGCGCGCGGTGGGCGACCACGGCCCGGTGCACCCGCACCGCGCTGTTGGGCAAGCGCTCCCTCCTGACTCTCCCGGCCCTGGCGGTCAGAAGCTGCGCGTTCATCACCCTCCACCCCACCCGGGCAGGACTTCTGATGATCGGCAGGGTCGCGCTGTCCCTCAGGGCCGCTTCAGGACACGTCCGAGCGGTCAGAACCTCAACAGGCCGACTGGGTGAGGCGGCGTTTGAGGCCTTTGTCCAGGCGATGGACGCGTGCAGTCCAAGCCAAGGGACGCTCCATTCCACCTCCGCCTTCCCGTTCCGCTTCACGATTCGACTGGGCAAGAACATGCCTCGCGTTCTCTTCAGGGCGTGCACAGCGGTCGAGTCCTCCCGAAGGTGATGCGGTGGTGCCCTGCAACTTGGTCGCTTATCGAATAGTTCGGGCACGTGAACCGGATTTAAGGTAAGCGCATGACAGGACTCCCCCGGCAGATCACGCTGCTCCTGGCCACCCTCCTGACCCTGGTGATGAATTACCTCTCCAACGCCCTCCCCCTGTTCGGCAACAGCAACAAGGCCATCTCGGACCGACTGCCCAATGCCTTCACGCCTGCAGGGTCCACCTTCGCGATCTGGGGCGTCATCTTCCTGGGCCTTCTGGTCTTCGCGGTCGATCAGGCGACGCCCAGCCGACGAGGAGCGCGCTACGACGCCCTGTTCTGGCCGTTTCTGCTCGCCAACCTCCTGAACGTCGGCTGGCTCCTCGCGTTCCAGAGCCTCCGTTTCGGCCTGAGCGTCGTGGTGATGTTGGCCCTGCTGGCCACCCTCATCTGGCTGTACATCCGCCTCCACCACCTCCACCTGACCCGGACGGAGGTCTGGACGTTGGGGGTGCCCACCAGCCTGTATCTGGGCTGGATCGCCGTGGCGACCATCGCCAACATCACCGCCTGGCTGGTCAGCCGAGGCGTCACAGCGGATCTCGCCGGTCTGAGCGCGCCCTACTGGTCCGCTGCTCTGGTGATCGTCGCGGCGCTGATTGGTGCGTTCCTGCTTCGCGTGAACCGCGATTACGCCGTGATGGGCGTGATGCTGTGGGCCTTCTCCGGCGTGTACCTGGCCCGTCCCGAGACGACTCCAGTCGCCGTTGGCGTGCTGATCGGCGCCCTCGTGCTGCTTGCCGGTGCCGTCACCAGCGTGAGACGCCCACTCCGCTCATGATCTGATTCGGCCACACGCCGGGAGGTCACCCCTCCAATCCGCGAGAACCGGACCCGCTCAACCAGGTTGGCCTGCGTGCGTGCCGGCCAACCTGGCATGGCGGACGTGAACGCAGTGATGAGGACGTGAAACAGGAGATGGTTTGACAGGGCAGACTCCACCTCTGAACCCACTTTCATCTCCTCAAGTTCATGTTGCACCGACCTTCGGCCACTCCCGGTGCAAGAAGCTTGTGAGTCACTGGACGTCATGCTGAGGTCAGGACCTTCAACGTCGTATGACTGAATGCTTGCCCGCCCCCTTCACCCTGCTCCTCCCCACCATGAGCAGCGGGTTCGGCTGCGGGACCAGCTCACCATGCGGCTGGTCAGGCGGGTGGCGATCCAACGCTCAGTCGACCGTTTCTGCGCCGCTCACCGGGCGTCGAGCGCCCGGTCGCTCTCCCGCTCTCCTGCGGCGACCATCGCCATGCCCTCACCCCGCCTCACTCGGGTGGCCAGACACGGCCCGCGGGCGCCCTCGACATCACCGCCACCCTGCGTGCAGCGTCTCCGGATGAGCCGTCGCTCATGGCGTGGCCCGACCGTGCCGGGAACGCGGGCCCTGGGGGGCCCGTCCGCGCCCGGTCCACTCAGCGAATGGGACGCCAGGAAACGCCACCTGTACCTCGTCGCGATGACCGTTGGCGGCGCGGCCGCCTGGGTGCTCGTCCTGATCGTGCTCGACCAGCCGCGTGATGTGCACGCCGCCTCACTGGCCGCCGGGGTGCTCTGGACGGCCTTGACGGCCGCGCTCGCGCTGCATCCACCCTTCGTGCGCCACATCGGCCTGTGGGCCACCGCGATTGTCGCGGCCCTCTACGCGTATGCGTTTGGCTCGGCCCTGTTCATCGCGCCCACGCCGGACGCGCTGCGTGACTTCGCGCTGACCGGGCACGCCGTGTACCTGTTCGCCTTTCTGGTGCTCGGCAAGCGGGGCGGCGCGCTCGCTTCGGGGGTGTTCCTGGGGATGATCACGCTGCTGGTCATCGCCGCCCTCCTGGTGGGCCACGTCGTGCTGCCGTTCGCGGAAACGCGCTTGATCCTCGCGTTTCTGGGCATGAGCGTGCTTGACGTCAGCGCGCTGTACGCGTTCGCGCAGCTGTTTGAACGCGACGTCGCCGCCCGCAGCATGCTCGAGGCGCTCGCGCAGTATGCGCTGACCGACCCCCTCACGCAGCTGCCCAACCGACGCGCCCTGGAGGAACGGCTCGAAGAGGCCGTGGCGCGTGGGGAGCGTCACGGCCTGCCCTTCGCCCTGCTCTTCATCGACCTCGACCACTTCAAGCAGGTGAACGACACGCACGGGCACGCCGTGGGCGACGCGCTCCTCCAGGCGGTCGCGCGTCGCCTGGGCGGCGCGGTGGGGCAGGCCGACGTGCTGGCCCGCATCAGCGGCGACGAGTTCGTCGTGATCCTCGGTGACCGGCACCCCGAGCAGGGGGCGCGCGCCGCGATCGAGCGCATCCGCCAGGCCCTCGCGGTGCCCGAGACGCACGAGGGCCTGCAGCTGACGATCGAAGCGAGCATCGGCGCGAGCATCTACCCCAGGGACGGCACGAGTGCGCGAGACCTGCTGAGGCGAGCTGATGAGCAGATGTACCGGGCCAAAGGTGCTGCCCGTCAAGCGCGGCCGTGAGCGGGGGCCGGCGTCCCGAGGTCAACAACGGGAATCCTGGCCCGAGCTTCCACCTCCCGGTCAATCCGCCGAACCACACCGAGGACCTGGCGAGGGGTCCAGAAACTCAGCTCAGGAGGGCGCGGGAACGGTCATCGTCGCTGTGGGTCCAGACGCCCTAGGTTCACCCGATCCGACAAGGTTTGACTCCCTGACGCGACTCCCCACCGTACCTTCGAATCAGAGCACGGTGGCGTGCCGGCGCAGGGTCGAGCCTCACCGCTCTCGGCGACGTGGACCCGTTGTGTCGAGAAGAGATGAGGACGCACCTGAACGCCGTGCTCAGGCTGTCCCAACGCGACCTCACTGGAGTGCTCCGCCTGGAAGATGGCGTGCCGATCCCGTTCAGCACTCAGGTTCCACCCCTCAAGGAGCGGCAGGGCGTCCGGCATCGTGCACATTGACCCGACCACGGTGGGAACTGACGTTCCGTCCTGGCCTTCCTGGCCTGGCGCGGACGACGCCAGCCGCGCAGGCTGGTCGGTTCGTCCTGGCGTGGCCGGTCCCCTTTCCCTGCTTCTTGCGCGCGTGGATCTGGCTTCCCGCGCCGCTGCCGCGGGTACACTGCACAGCACCATGACCGTGTCCCCGCTTCCCCCCGCGTTGGTGCAGGCGCTGGCTCGCCTGGCTGGCCTGGACCTGACGCTCGACCAGGCCGCAGAACTCACCCCGTTGCTCCAGCCGCTGCTGGTGGGCGACCGGCAGGTTGCCCGGCTGGATCTGGGCACGCTCAGTGCCGTGGGATCCACCTGGCCGCAGGCGTCCCATGAGTGAGCCGGCCCTGCACTTCGCGAGCATCGCGGACATCGGCGCGCTGTACCGGTCGCGTGCGCTGTCGCCCGTCGAACTCACCCGCTCGTGCCTGGAGCGAATCGCCGCGCTGGACACCACCCTCAACGCCTTCATCACCGTGACGGCCGAGCAGGCCCTCCGGCAGGCCCGTCAGGCCGAGGACGACCTGCACGCGGGAGTGGACCGCGGACCGCTGCACGGCATCCCGGTCGCGCTCAAGGACCTGGTCGAGACCGCCGGCATCCGGACCACCTGCGCGTCCCGGATCCTGCGCGACCACGTGCCGCCACGCGACGCCGCGCTCGTGCGGCGGCTGTCGGCGGCCGGCGCGGTCACGCTCGGCAAGACCAACATGTCGGAGTTCGCCATGGGCGTGCCGCACCCGGACCACGGGCAGACCAATAACCCGTGGGCCCCGGCCCGCACAGCCGGGGCGTCCAGTGGCGGTTCGGCGGCGGCGGTGGCGGCCGGCCTGTGCTTCGCGGCGGTCGGCACCGACACCGGCGGGTCCATCCGCATTCCCGCCAGCTACTGCGGGCTGGCGGGCCTGAAACCCACGTATGGCCTGGTGGACCTCACGGGCGTGTTCCCGCTCTCGTGGTCGCTCGATCACGCCGGCCCGCTGGCGCGCAGCAGTGCCGACGCCGCGCTGATGCTGGACGCCATGACCGGCCAGCGGCACCCGGCGTCCGCCCAGCTGCGCGGCCTGCGCTTCGGCGTGATGCAGGCGAGTGGGCCCGGGGTCGAGCCGGACGTGAGCGCGTTGTTTGCGGCGGCGTGCCAGGCCCTGCAGGCGGCGGGCGCCGAGCTGCACGACGTGGAGGTGCCGGAACTCGAGCTGGCCGACGCGGCGCTGCTGAACGTGCTGCTTCCGGAGGCCAGCGCCGTTCACGCCCGCTGGATCGCGGAGCGGCCGGCCGAGTATGCCGCGGTGACGCGCCAGCAGCTGCAGCTGGGCTTCGCCATTCCGGCCGTCACGCACGTGCGGGCCCAGCAGTACCGCCGTCACCTGACCCGGCAGTTCCTGACGCAGCTGGAGCGGGTGGACGCGCTGCTCTCGCCGACGGTGGCCTTCGTGGCGCCGGAGCGCGATCCGGACCTCACGGGAACCCAGGGCGCGCTGGAGGGCCTCCGGACCGGCCCGCACAACCTCACCGGCCTGCCCGCCCTCACCGTGAACGTCGGCTTCGACGCGGATGGTCTCCCGGTGGGCCTGCAGGTGGTGACCCCACCCATGACCGACCATCGGTGCCTCGCGATCGGTGCGGCCCTGGAAGGGCTGCTTCCGCATGCCCGCCGCCACCCCTCACTGGCCTGAGGCGCCACGACGTGCGGGGAGAGAAGGCCGGCCCGGACGGCGTCCCCGGCCGGATCGGGCTGCCAGCGGCCCACACCGCTCGCTCCGGGCACGGCGTCCCTGGCCGACTGTTCCGCCCGTTCGGCTCCCGCTGAAGTCCGCGCCCAACACCTCGGGCCAGCAGCTCATCCCCGCCGCCTCCGGAGGGGGAGGACCGGGCACCCGGCTGGGCCGGACCGCGCTGGCGCCGGATGGTCTTCGCGCCTGCCCGTGGCCTGTCGCGTCATCCGGCCCGCAGGGTCGCCAGCAGTTCGCTCACGGCCGCGCGGCCCGCCCGGTTGGCGCCGATGGTGGAGGCGGACGGGCCATACCCGACCAGATGGACGCGGGGGTCCTTCGCCACCTGCGTGGCCAGACGCCCGGTCATCACGATGCCGCCCGCGGCGTCCGGCTCGCGCAGCATCAGCGGGGCCAGGTGATCCAGGGAACTGCGAAAGCCGGTGCACCAGAGGATCACGTCCGCGTGGAGCCGCGTCCCGTCCGCCCAGCGGACGCCATCCTCGACAATGTCGCTGAACATCGGCCGCGCCCGCAGCACCCCCCGCGCCCGCATCGCGTCCACGGCCGGCGTGACGGGGAGCCCGGTGACCGACACCACCGAGGCCGGGGGGAGGCCACGCCGGACCCGGTCTTCCACCAGGGCCACGGCCGCATGCCCCGCCTGCGCGTCAAACGGCCCCTCGCGGAACACCGGGGGCCGGCGCGTTACCCAGGTGGTGGTGGTGACCTGTGAAACCTCGTCGAGCAGCTGCAGGGCGGAGATGCCGCCACCCACCACCACGACGTGCCGGCCGGCGAACGCCTGGGCCGAGTGGTAGTCCCGGGTGTGCAGCTGCTGACCGCGGAAGCGCTCCATCCCAGGATAAGTGGGGATGTACGGGGTTTCCCAGGTGCCGGTGGCGTTGATCAGGCCCCGGGCGGAGAAGTCCCCCCGGTCGGTCTCCACCTTGAAGCGCCCGCCGTGCCGCGTCACCAGCGTGACCCGGACCGGCCGCAGCACCGGAAGGTCGAAGGTTCGCTCGTACGCCGCGAAATACCGTGGGACGGCGACCCTGGCCTGCACGTGCGTCTCGCCGGGCGCCACCACGTCCGAGAACGGCAGACCCGGCAGGTCATGAATGCGGTTGACGGTGCTCAGCGTCAGGGTGGGCCAGCGAAACTGCCACGCGCCCCCAGGGGCCGAAGCGGCATCCAGCAGGACAAAGCCCGTGCGGCCTTCCAGGCCGGCCCGCTTGAGGTGGTAGGCCGCGGACAGCCCCGCCTGGCCGCCCCCGATCACGACGATGTCGGTTTTCAGCGCCACGCCGGGAGGCGCCAGTCTGGAGGGCGGGTCAGGCAGGTCGGGCATCATGCAGGGTCACCAGCGATCAGGGTACGGGGTCAGGGGCAGGCTGGGGTAGACGGTCAGGTCATCTTGAACCGTAGAGTGTGCACGTCGCGGGCAGGCACGATGGACTGTGGATGCGGTCGCGGGACGTTCAGGTGAGCTTGACCAGCCGGATTGGCATACGGCGCGGGTGGCGACACCTTGGCAAGGCCCGGTTCAGGTCAGGCACGGGGAGCGCGTGCCGTCAGACCCGGAGACTCGGCCATACTGAGCCACGTGGTGGACCTGACCCCGCTCCTCCTGCGGCTGACGACCGGACCGATGCAGGAGCGGCAGACACCCACTCTGGCCTGCAGATTACGGTTCTTCTTCCACTGCACGATGCTTGAACATCACAGGAGCGACCATGACTGATCCACACAGCCAGCCTGCCGGCGGCGCGGCCCTCACCAGTGGCAACCCGGTGTTTCCCGGCTGGTACGCCGACCCGGAGCTGCATGTGTTCTCCGGCCCGGACGGCGAGAGGCGCTATTACATCTATCCGACCGGGTCGGCGGACTTCACGCGCCAGGCGTCCTTCGAGTGCTGGTCCAGCGCCAACCTGACCGACTGGGTCAACCACGGCACCATCCTCGACTTCCGCGACGTGCCGTGGAGCACCAACTACGCCGCCTGGGCGCCGTCCTGCGCCCAATCCCCCAGGGACGGAAAGTTCTACTTCTATTTCTCCGCCGGTGACGGCGCGGGCATCGGCGTGGCCGTGTCGGACTCGCCCAGCGGTCCGTTCCGGGACGCGATCGGGCTGCCGCTGATCCGTGACTACCTGCATGGCGCCCAGCCGATCGACGCGCACTGCTTCGTGGACGATGACCACCAGGCGTACCTGTACTACGGCGGTCACGGCCATTGTGTGGTGGCGCCGCTGACGCCCACCATGTGCGCCGTGCACCGGGCGCCGCGCGAGATCACGCCCAGCCCCGGTTACGTGGAGGCGCCGTTCATGGTGAAGCGGCGCGGGGTGTACTACCTGATGTGGAGCGAAGGCGACTGGGCGGACAGCACGTACCTGGCCGCGTACGGGGTGTCGGACAGTCCCCTCGGGCCGTTCACGTACGGCGGGCGGATCCTGGAGAACCATCCGGACGTCGCCCTGGGGGCGGGGCACCACTCGGTGCTGCGGCTGCCCGGGACGGAGGACGAATGGGTGATCTGTTATCACCGGCGGCCGCTGGGCGAGACGAACATGCACCACCGGGTGACGTGCATCGACCGGCTGGTGTTCCGTGACGATGGCAGCATCGCGCCGGTGACGCTGACCCACCACGGCGTGCCGGCCCACCCCGCCACCGCCGGCTGACCACGGGGGCGGCGCGGGTCTGCCGCGTGTGGAGATCGTGAGCGTTCCGGAGAGATCCCTAGGTGCCGCAGCGTCTTTTCCTGGCCGGCTCCAGGGACGATCTGGCCGACCGGAGGGGTGCGAACTGCGCGTGTGACGACCGGTCTCACGTTGACCGCCGGGCGCGTGTGCGGGGGTCGGCGGTGCTGACGCTGCTGGCCACCGCGCCCGCCGGTCGAGGTGGCGAGTCGATGAGCGGCACCACGAAGCGGCCGGCGGAAGGACGTTGCATGGGTGCGGTGGAGCGCGCCATGACCACGTAGAGCGCTTTCCAGAAGGGTGCGATCAGGACGTCCGCCCCCAGCGTCACCGCAACGATGCTGGACTTCCAAGACCAGCGGGCGCTGGTGGCGGTTTCCAGCGCCCGCTGTGTGCTTCCCGGGCCGGACCGCCTGAGTCTCAAGCGCGCCGGCCCAATGAGCGGCGGAGGAAACGAGCTCATCAGCGAGCCTCACACTCCGGCCCCAGGGAGGACTCTGCAGCACCCTGACCTGTGCTCAACGCGCGAGGGCCGGGCTCGTGAGGGTCCCGGCCCTGCCTCGCCGCGACGACCCGGGCCGTCAGGCGGCCTTCACCTGGTTGCGGCCCGCATGCTTTGCCGCATAGAGCGCTTCATCGGCGCGTTTCAGGAAGCCCTGGAGCGACTCGCCGGTCCGCACCTGCGCGACGCCCAGACTGACCGTGACGGCGTGGCGCTCATCGCTGATGCCGGCGATGCTCAACCGGAGGCGCTCGGCCATGGTCCGCGCTTCGTCCACGGTGGTGGACGGGACCACCACCAGAAACTCCTCGCCGCCCCAGCGGCCAACCAGGCTGCCGCGCCGCAGCGTGTCCCGCACGGCCGCCCCGGTGCGCTGCAGCACCACGTCGCCGTACTCGTGGCCGTACGTGTCGTTCACCAGCTTGAAGTGGTCGAGATCGAACAGGATCACACTCAACGGCTCCTGCCGTTCCTCGGCCCGACTGAGCGCGGAGGCGAGCCACAGCATCAGCTGCCGGCGATTGGGCAGGCCGGTCAGAACATCGAGGTACGCCGCCTGGGCTTCGCTCTCGGCCCGGGCGATGCTGCTGACATAGCGGCCCTGCAGAACGCTGAACAGCGCGAGGAAGCTGATGAAGGTGACGTGGGACAGCAGCAGCTGCACCAGCAGCACCGTATGCCCGCGTTCGGCATCCGATCCCCCGGACCCCATCACGATGTACGCCAGGACGGTGACGGTCAGGGCTGCCAGGAGACTGACCGACGCCGCCAGCGCCGCGGACGCACGGAACACCAGGAAGGCCACCACATACGCGAGCGGCAGCCAGTAGGAGTAGATGCCCAGGCCGTTCACGACCTGCTCCACCAGGACCGCCTGCGCGACCTTGTAGACGCCGGTGCCGGCCAGAATCGCGAAATACAGCGTGCCGATCACTGGCGCGTGCTGAGGCCACGCCCTGATCCACATCAGGAACAGCACATTTTTGAGGATCAGCACCGCCAGCCCGACCTGAACCCCCATAGTCCAGTGCAGCGGAAAGCCCACCACCAGCGCGAAGATCGACGTGAGCAGGGAAATGCTGATGATCGTCAGCAGCGCCTGCCGCCGAAACTGCTGTTCGTGGACAGAAGCAGGAGGAGGGTCGAGCAGAGCGGCCAGCACGGAAGGTCACCGTAGCGCAGTGAGCCTGACAGAAGCCTCTCCGCGCGTGATGCTAAAGGCATGCAAAGACCACCTCGTCCGCGAGGACGTCGCCCGCTGCGGCACCTCTGAACACCAGGGCGGTGGGTGGCCACGCACGAAAACCCGCTGCCCCGCCCGCGGACGGCGGACTCGCGAGGTTCCGGCGGGGCTCGTGTGGCCAGCAGGGTCAGCAGGCGCCCGCCCTGAACGGTGAGTGCGAGGTGGCGCCGACCCGGAGCGCGTCGACCAGCGGAGAGGGCGCTGGACGCCTGACCTCGTACGGGTCCGTCCAGACGGGCGGTGGGCCGTCCCGGCGCGGTCGGCGTGGTGCGTGGAGCGTCCACGGGGGTGTTCACCTCGCCTGGCCGGCCCGAGGGCACGCGGCACCACAGCACGTCGCGGACGGCGTCCGCTCCGATCAGGTGGGTGGAGGCCGGGCAGGTCCTGGCGGTGGCGCACCCCGCGGGCGGAGCCGCGCTTCGCGAGGGGCGAACCGTGGCTCCTCGCCGCCACCCATGAGCGATGGTGCCCTTCCGTCAGGACGCGGTGGACTCCCGGGTGTTGAGGGGAAGTCAGGTCGGCGCTCCCTCCTGCAACGGCACCACCGGGGCACCGCGGTCAGCGGTTCACAGCTGAATGTCGGGGTTGAGATGCCGTCCGCCCGCGAATCGTTCGTACTGGAAGGGCGTGACGTCAAGGAAGGGAACGTCGTTCACGGCCAGCTGCGCCGCGACGCGCGCGATCGCGGCCGCCTGCATGACCCCGTGCCCGGAAAAGCCGCAGGCGTTGATCCATCCCTCCGCCCCCGGCAGGGGGCCGATGATCGGCTCGTGGTCCGGGGTGAGTTCGTAGTACCCCCACCAGCTCGCCCGCTGATCGAGCGTGGCCTGCTCCAGCACGGGGAAGCGTGCCAGGGCGAGCTTCAGGGTGGGTTCCAGCCAGTCCCAGTTCATGCCTTCGCGCCAGCCGCGGTCGCTGGGATCCGAGCGTCCGAAGATCACCCGTTCACCTTCGGACCGCAGGTACACCCCGCTGTGCAGGTCGAAGATCATCGGCAGGCGTGCCTGCACGTTCATCGGACCGGTGGTGAACACCATCCGCCGGGCTGGCCAGACGGGCAGGTCCAGCCCGGCCAGCCGGCCGAGTTCACCGGACCACGCGCCGGCGGCATTCAGCAGCAGCGGCGCTTCGAACTGACCTGCGGGGACGCGGACGTGCCACTGCCGCCCGCGGCGGGCGATGCTCGTCACGCGGCTGTCCAGCAGCACGGTCGCGCCCAGCGCCCGCGCCCGCCGGACATAGCCGTGCGTCAGGCTGTGGGCGTCCACCACGCCGTCGGTGGCGCAGTAGGTGCAGCCGCCCAGCCCCTCTGGGCTGAAGGCCGCGTGCCGCTGGCCTTCGGCTGGGGTCAGCACCTCGGTGGGCACGCCGTGACGGTGCTGCAACGCGACGGCCTGCAGGTGCGCGGCCCATTCGGTGTCCGGCACCAGCATCAGGTAGCCCTCCGGACGGTAGCCGGATTCGGGCATGGCCGCGTACTCGGCGATGCTGTGCTGGGCCAGCAGGATGTTCGCTTCGGTGGTGAACTGATGACGCACGCCCGCCACGCTCTTACCGGTCGAGCCGCTGGCCGGGCGGTCCTGTTCGACCAGCAGCACCTTCAGGCCGCGCTCGGAGAGCCGCCAGGCGCTCGCCGCGCCGATGATGCCGGCCCCGATCACCACGATGTCGGCCGTGAGGGTCGTCACGCCAGGTCGGCGTCCACCACCGGGAAACCCTCGACCGGGAAGGTGTCCACGTTCGCCGAGCGCTGCTGCACGAGCACGCCGCCGTCCACCGAGATGAACTGCCCGGTGATGTACGCCGCGTCGTCCGACGCGAGGAACAGGGCCGCGCCGGTCATGTCCTCCGCCACCCCGTAGCGCCCCAGCGGCACCGTCTGCGCGCGTTCGCGCAGCTGCGCCTCGCTCAGACCGTAGGTGTTGATGAAGCCCGGCACCACACCGTTGACCCGCACGCCGTAAGGGGCGAGGTCGAGGGCCATCGCCCGGGTCATCGCCTCGATGCCGCCCTTGGTCGCGTCGTAGGCGACGTTGCCCCGGTGGGCGCGGGTCGCGCCGCCCGAGGAGGTGCTGATGATCACCCCCCGGCGCCGCCGCGCCATCACGCCCGCCGCCCGGTGGGAGCAGAGAAAGACGCTCTTGAGGTTCACGCCGATGATCCGGTCCCACCACGCCTCGTCGGCCTCCAGGAAGTGCCGGGTGGTGTCGATCAGTCCCGCGTTGTTGTACAGCACATCGACATACCCGAGTTCCGCCTCCACCCGGGCGAACATCGCTTCGACCGCCTCACGCGCCGAGACGTCCGCCGGCGTGGCCAGGGCGGCACCGCCTGCCGCCGTGATCTCGTCCACCACCGCCTGAACCGCCGGCTGGTTGATGTCGTTGACCGCGACCCGGGCGCCCTCCGCGGCGAACCTGAGCGCCACCGCCCGTCCGATGCCGCCGCCCGCCCCGGTGACGAGCACCACTTTGCCTGTGAACCTGCTGCGGATGTCTGCACTCATATGGGTTCTCCTGAAAAGTGAGGGTCTGCCGGAAGGTCACGACCGATGCTCCCCTCCATCAGAGGAGGGCGCACCACCTCAATCGGCGGGGCCACCTGGCATGTCCACGGGTGCGCCGGAGCGTTCCACCCGAATGACCGGCCGGGAGCGTTGCGCCCGCCACGCTGCGTGGTGGAGTCGGTTGCGACCGTCGACATGGGATCATACCCGGTGGACCAGGCCATGACGTCCAGGTGCTGTTGGTGCGTCGGCCCGCCTTCATCGAGCCGCGCCCCGAACCGCTCCCGTCCGCGTCGGCGGGTGCGCTCCACGCTGATGTTGGCGGCCAGGGTCACGAAGACGACCGCGTTGAACCATGAAATCAGCGCAGCGCCCCAGCCGCACCGCGGCCCGCTGAGCACCCAGCGCTCCTGCCCGGACAGGTCGCCGTGGAGCAGCGCGGGGCGCGCGCCTGACGGGAGAGGGCGGCTCGCTGGGTGCCCGCAGGAACTCGTCGGTATCGACCGGCTCCCGCAGGAACCGGGTGGCCCGGAGACGCCCCAGCGCCGTGATTCCGGCACCGGACGCCCCCAGAACCTGCAGTCGAAGCGGCGCGGTCACGCGAGACCCGTACGGCGCGGCGCCGGGCCAGGAAGCGCCACGCCGACGCGGAGTGACCCGCCGCACGAGCAGAACAGCCGGGGAGGCATGGCGTTCAGGAGACACCGTGGTTTACACCGGGCAGACTCTGGGACCTCGATGCGATGAACGCCGCGCTCGACTGCGCTCCGGCGCGCGTCATTCTTGCCCCCCATAGAACTGTACCGGTGGCCTCCACGGCTTCACCGACATTGATGGGGGCGCTCGGCGTCCCACGGAGAGGCCCACCCGCAACAGGAACGCGAGCGACCAGCCGTTCTGTGGCGTCAGGATGGTCTGCAGCACCGACAGCAACGGGCCCATGCGGCACCTGACCTCTCGCTGGTCAGCAGCGGAGGTGACGCCAGGGGCACCAGTGGCGGTGCTCAGGCCACCGCGCTGTTCGTGCTGTGGCGGTGCACGCCAGCGTGGACTTGACCAGCGGAGCTGGGGTGCCTGCAGGGCGGGAGTGTGGGCCAGGAGGATCAGGCCCGGTCAGGTGGAGACGGCGCGGGGGACCCGGCAGGCTAAGGCGGCCCGGCGCTTCCACACTGGCGCTGCGGAGGTCGCGGCGTTTCCGGGGCGAGCATCAGGAGATTGACGGGCCCGAGCGAGCTGGCCGCCCCTGGGTGCGGAGCGGTCCCGGTCCGTGGAAGCGGCGGTAACTGGAGCGCCGACCCGCTTCGAGGTGCCTCTCCTGTGGGCCGGGCCCGTCATGGAACTTTTGTCGCGCCGCGCCCCTCTAAGGTATGAGGTGACCTTGAATGACCCTTCCGTTCCTGCCTGGCCGGCTCATCCGGCGCCGCTGTCGACCCTGGAGGACCGGGTCCTGGCGCGGCTGGCCGTCCGCGACGACCGGGCGTTCGAGGTGCTGGTGAGGCGCCACGCGCCCGCTGTGCACCGGCTGGCCGCCAGCATGGTGGGTCCCGGCGCAGCGGACGATGTGGTGCAGGACGTGTTCATCTCGGTGCACCGGGGGCTGCGGCGCTTCCGGGGAGACGCGCTGTTCAGCACGTGGCTGCACCGCATCACCCTCAACGCCTGCCGCCAGGCCCTGAAAGCGCGCCGGTTCATCCCACTGGATGAGGCGCCGGAGTCGCCGGCGTCCCATGACCCGGTCCGCGCTGGGGAGCAGGCGCAGCTGCGCGCGCAGCTGGCGGCCGCCCTCCAGAGTCTGCCGCCGGACCAGCGCGAGGCCGTCACCCTGCGGGAGGTCGCGGGGCTGGAGTACGCGGACATCGCCCGGGTCACCGGCGCGGAGCTGGGCACCGTCAAGAGTCGCATCCACCGGGGCCGCGCCGCGCTGCGCGCGTGGCTCACCCGCGCCGGGTTCACGCCATGAACGGACCGCCCATGACCGCACACGACCCGGGTTCAGATGCCGACCTCGAGGCCATGTTCGTCCGTGCCCGGACCCTGGGGCGTGAGGATCTCACCGCTGCAGACCGCTTTCTGGCGGGCCACCGCGCCCGGGCGCGGCGCCGGCGGGCCGGCGGGCTGTCGGTGCTGCTCGCCGCGGCGGCGGTGGCCAGCGTGATTGCCCTGCGACCCTCGGCGCCGGCCGACCTGCCCAGCAGCGCCGCCTACGCGGCGTACCAGGGCGCGCTGGGGACCGGGTGGTAGGGCGCGCCTCCCGGGCCTGGGCGCTGCTCGCTCTGCTCAGCGCCCACGCGGCTGCCGGGGCCACCGCGGACGGCCTGTGGACGGCCCTGAACCGCGCCCGGACCTTCACGGCGCGCGGCCAGGTGGACGTCACCGTGAACTTCCCGCCGCGGGCGGAGCCGACCCGCCGCGCCGCGCAGCTCCCGGCCGTGCCGTTCCGCCCGGCACTGCTGCGGCGGAACTTCCGCGTCGTGCTGGCCGGCGAGGAGCAGGTGGCCGGCCGAGTCGCGACGCGGTACGACCTCACGCCCGGCAATCCCGGGGCGAGCCGCTGGACGGTGTGGGTGGACGTGGCCTGGCAGGTGCCGCTGGCGTTCGAGGAGCGCCGACCCGGCGGGGCACTGGCGCGCCGGGCCAGCTTTCTCAACGTGAACGCCACCCTGGCGGCCGTCCACCGCCCGCTGCCGTCCCCGCCTGCGGGCCTGCGCGCCGCCGTGCTGCAGGCGCTGCCGGGCCTGCAGCTGCCGGACGACTTCACGCCGGTCGAGGTGGCGCGCCAGGGTGGCCGCTGGACGGTGACGCTCTCCGATGGGGTGAACGTGCTGGCGCTGGTGATCGCCCCGAGCGGCGTGCGGGCGGCGCCGGGCGTGGTGTCCAGGAGGGTGGATGGCCGCTTTGTCTGGCTGGTCGGCGCGCTCCCGCAGGGGGACCTGAGCGGGGCGCTGACGGACCTGCGGCGGCTGCGTCCGGCCCTGCTCGAACCGTTCGTGCGCCCGCTGCCCTGACGCCCCGTCCTGCTGCCCTCACCCGACCCTGTCCTGTTCCAGGAGCCCCCATGACCCTCCCGCCCCATCCGTTTCCGCTCACCGCTGAGGACGCCGCCCATTTTCTGCGCCGCACGGCCTTTGGTCCCACCGACGCTCAGATCCATGCGCTCGTCGGTCAGGACGCCCGGGCGGTGGCCCGGGCGGCCCTGACGTTCCGCGGTCAGGGCGCCCCGGACAATCCCTTCGATCCGTCGCAGGGCGTCACGCCCGGCGCGATGCTTCAGCTCACGCGGGCCCGCTGGCTGTATGAACTGCTGTACTCGCCTGAGCCACTGCGTGAAAAGCTGGCGTTGACCTGGAGCAATCACTTCGTGGTGGGCACCGACAAGGTGCGGAACGGCCCCAGCCTGGCCGGGTACCTGACGCTGCTGCGCACGCACGCCGCCACCGACAGCTTCGAGACCTTCGCGCGGGCGGTCGCGCAGTCGCCGGCGATGCTGCGCTACCTCGACAACGACCAGAACCGGCGGGGCAGGCCGAACGAGAACTTCAGCCGTGAGCTGCTGGAGCTGTTCACGACCGGCATCGGTCCCTACAGCGAGGCGGATGTCCATGAGGGCGCCCGGGCACTCAGCGGCTGGACCTTCACCGGCGGGCGCGGCACCAGGCAGTTCCTGGAGGCGCCGCGGTTCGTGTTCAACCGGCAGCAGCACGATGACGGTCAGAAAACCTACCTGGGGCAGCGGGGTGCCTTCACCGGCGAGGACGTGATCCGCCTCGCGGCCACGCACCCCCAGACCGCCACGCGGGTGTGCTTTAAGCTGCACCGCGCCTTCGTTCGCGACACGCCGGACGCCGAGGCGGTGGAGGGCAGCGCGGCCACCTGGCGCCGCACCGGCGGCAACGTGCGGGCGGTGCTGGAGGAGCTGCTGTCCAGCGCCGCCTTCTACGCGCCGGAGCAGCGCAGCAGCATCATCCGCAGCCCGGTGGAGTTCGTGGTGGGCGCGCTGCGCAGCCTCGGCGCGCCACGGCTGGAGGCGGAGCGCGTGCTGAGCCTCACGCAGACGGCCGGCCGGATGGGTCAGCTGCTGCTGCAGCCGGACACCGTCAAAGGCTGGGACGGGGGGCGCGCGTGGATCAACGACGCCACGCTGCTCGGCCGGATGCAGCTGGCGGCGGCCCTGACGCTCGGCGCCAAGGCCCCGCGCCTCCCGGCCGCCCCGACCCCGCTGGCGCTGCTGGGCCAAGCCGCGCCGTTGCCCGGCACCGAGCGGCTCAGCGCCGCGCAGCGCACCTACCTGACCCTGATCAGCCCGGAATTTCAGCTCGCCTGAGGGAGCCCCCATGATCACACGACGCGATTTCCTGAAGTCCGCCGCGCTGGCCATCGCCGCCACCAGCGGCATGCCCGCGTTCCTGGCGCGCGCTGCGGCGCAGGCGCAGGCGGGAGACACGACCCTGGTGGTCATTCAGCTGACCGGCGGCAACGACGGCCTGAATACCGTGGTGCCGTACAGCAACGGCGCGTACTACGCCGCGCGGCCCACCATCGCCATCCCGAGACGGGACGTGCTGCCCCTCACCGAAGACCTGGGCATGCACCCGGCGCTCAAGCCGCTGACTGCCCTCTGGGACGCCGGGCAGCTCGCCTGGATGGAGAACGTGGGGTACCCCAACCCGAACCGCAGCCACTTCGCGAGCATGGCGATCTGGCACACCGCCGACCCCACCCAGGCGCAGGCGGACGGCTGGATCGGCCGCATCGCCGAGCAGATCGGCGATCCCTTCTGCGCCAGCACCCCGGGCGTGACGACGCCCCAGGCGCTGCGCGCCAGTGACTTCAGCCTGCCGAGCATCGGCGCGCTGGACACCTTTCAGGTCAAGCTGCCGCAGGGCGTGGAGGGCGCCTTTCAGCAGCTGATGGACGCCCCGCGGCGCGGCGAGGCCGAGTACCTGGCGCGCGCCACCCGCCAGATGCTGCAGAACACCGCCCGCGTGCAGCAGAACGCCAAGCGCTACCGCGCCGGGGCCACCTACCCGGATGGCAGCTTCGCCGCCCAGCTGCGGGACGCCGCGCGCCTGATCGCCGCCGGAGTCGGCCAGCGGGTGCTGTACGTGTCGCTGGGCGGCTTCGACACGCACGCCGGACAGCGGGCCGAGCAGGACGAGCTGCTGGGCACTCTCGCCGCTGGGCTGGCCGCGTTCCAGCAGGACCTGGACCGCCAGGGGCTCGCCGAGCGGGTGGTGGTGATGGGCTTCTCGGAATTCGGGCGCCGCGTTGCGGAGAACGGCAGCGCCGGCACCGACCACGGCCAGGGCAGCGTGATGTTCGCGTTGGGGCACGCGGTGAAGGGCGGGGTGCACGGCGACAGCCCGGACCTGGAGGCGCTCAGTGACGGAGACATCCAGTACCGGCAGGACTTCCGCGGCATCTACGCCACGGCCCTGACCGGGTGGCTGAACCTGGACGCCCGCGAGGTGCTCGGCGGCACGTTCGGAGGCCCGGCATGGCTCGCGTGACGCTCCCGGCCCTGTGCGCCCTGCTGGGCCCGTTGGTGCTCGCGGTGCCGAGGACGCTGGCGCTGCCCACCTACCGCCGGCAGGCCGCCCAGCTGATGCACTACGACCAGGACACCCCGCTGTGGGCGCTGGACCGCCGGGTGGTGCCGTGCACCTTCTGCCATGTGGAGGTGACCGGGGGCCCGCCATGGAACGTGTTCGGGGAGGAGATCCGCGCCGCGTTCACCGCCGACGCGCGCGCGGGCCGGCACCGCCCCTTCCCGCAGGTGCTGCAGGACCTGCTGGCCTCCGGCGCGGATGCCGACCGGGACGGGTACGCCGACGTGCTCGAGGTGTTCGCGCGGACCCTGCCCGGAGACCCGTCAAGTCGGCCCGGCGAGCCGCCCGAGCAGGTCATGGCCGCCTTTGAGCACGCTGGGGGCATGCGGCTGTATCAAGCGAAGAGGCCCGAGCAGCAATGAGCGCCCCGCCACCAGCTAGCGGGCGCCGGGCGGACCGGGCTCGCCCTTCAACTGCTGCCTCCACTGCCGCCCCCGGTCCACCTTCCATCCTGGGTCCTGGCGAACCTCGGCGCCCCCGGAAGGGGAGGGCCGCCGGGCCGCGGCGGTCCTGACGTCCACGCCTCCAGGCCGTGGCAACCGGGGGGCCTGGGCACGGCCGGCAGACCGCCGTGCGGGGTCAGTGGGGCGTTGCCGCCTCGTCTTGCGGGCTGGAGGGCTGACCGTGGAGGGTGAATGGTGAGGGGAACCGGGACTCTGCCCCTGAACATCCCCTCGGGCTTGAAGGCAGTGAGCCACCGAGCTGAATATGTTCGCGGCTTCTGGAAAACTGCACCCCCAGGACGGGAAACGGCCTGGCTTCCACCAGGCCCGGCCAGGACGCGTGAAGTCTTACGCACGGCCTGCATGATCAACCCGAATCGGGTATGCCCTTCGCCAGGCAGCAGGGAGGCTCGGAGATCCTCGAACTGCGGCGGAACTGGCCCCGCACCACAACAGCGAACGCTCGGGGCCGGCTGACCCTCAGCTGCATCTGCCTGGACCGGGACAGCGTTGCTCGCAGGTGCGGGGACGGTTCTGGATACCGCGCGTCGGTCCATGCACCTGCGAGTGGGCTGAAGGAGAAGAACGGCGGGGCGCAGCCACAGTCTGAGCGAGGAGTTCTGGGCGGGGTGGTCCACGTGCTTGCGTCCGCGGTGCAGGCCATCCCATTGAAGCATCGCTCCTTTACTAAGTCTGTCTATGGTTAGATGGCTGTCAATAGACGTCCAGGTCAAACGTCGCGGAATGTCCAGCGGCGTCGCTCAACGTGAAGGCCGTGGAGCCCGCCTGAAAAGCGGCGGTTCGCTGAACGTCAACGGAGAGCCGCAGGGCCTCGAGCGTTGTGGAGGAGCCCTTCACCTTGAGTGTCAATCCAGGCGCGCTGAGCGTCAGGCTCTTCAGGTCAAAACGCTGGGAGAGCTCCCGAGGCAGATTGAGCGTCTGCCAGCTGCTGCCGGTCAGCAGGGCAGCGTAGGTGTGTTCGCCCCCCGTCACCGCGACGCTGGATGAGGGGAGACGCGAGGGCGCTGCTCCAGCCATGCCCATGGTCAGGGCCACCATCACTACTGTTCGTTTCATGAGTTCTCCTGTTTCTGCCTGCCACTCGGCCGGCATTGCCACCTGCTGTTAAGCATTGGCTGTCTACATAGTGTGTCTAGGTATAAGCGATTGTCAAGAGGCGCGGGCGCCCGCAACCACCAGGAGGAGACCGACACGAACCTGCAGCCTGATCCACTGCCCCTGACCAGCACCACGCGCACCTTCACCTGCTGGCGTTGCCTCTGCCCCCGTGCACGGCCTGACTGTGTGACGGCGTGGTCAAGTCCTCAACCCGGCCTGAACGAGCGCAGCGGCCATGGCACGCCCCAGGCCCACGGCCTGCACGGACCCCCCATGCCACACCTGGCCACCCGACCGCTGATCCCCTCCAACCGGTCACGGGCCGTTCGACCCCGCCCTCCACCTTCGTGGCCCCTCGGCGCAAGCGTGGTCCAGAACCACGGCATTCACCATGTTCCCGTGCAACGGGACGCCGGCCGGACACGCCACCTTGAGTGCGGACCGCCCTTCCCCAGGCGCCGCCCCGCATGGCCACCAAGCACCACGCGCCGCCACATCCATGACGAAGTTTCGCTGAACGGTCCGGCACCACGATCATCGGCCAGCGAGCATGTGCAGAAGGGCTGCGCGCTCGCTCCGAGCCTGCCCAACCCAGCCCCTGGACGCCGGTTGCCCGTGCCGGATGCCCCGCTGGTGACCTGTTCGCTCCTCCCTATGGCACACAAGCGGCAGAGCGCTCTCCAGAGGACGTGCATCTCGCCGGCGCGCTTGTTCAGGCGCTCGCGACCACCGCTGCAGATCAAGGCGGCCTGCTGGCAGCATCTGACCTCGAATTAGCGCTCCGCCAACACGCACGTGACCTGGTCAGGCGCACCGTCATGGGAATCACGCCCCCGCTGCGTTCCGGGACCACGACGCCAGAACACCGCGTGCACCACAGCACGGACAGGATCATCCGGCCGGAAAGAACGCTGCTCGCCCGGCGATGATCTCGTGCCTTCAGGTCGACCTTGACGCCCACACCGTGAACGGCCTGCCTCGGGGCCCGCCTGTCAAATGCCCCCGGCCCGTCATGTCCATGCTCCTGTCCGCCGCAGAAAGCGGCGGGCAGGAGGAGGGGTGCGGCCGATAGAGTGGAGGCCGGCTCACCATCAGGGGCCTCGCTTCAGGCCGCTGGGCGTTGAGCGCCGTGGCTCATGTCCTTCTGCCGCTCAGGTGCCGGAGGTGTCGCTTTGTCCGGCACCTGAATCAGAACGTCGTGTCGTGGCCGGGCTGCGGTTGAAATTGTTTCGGCAGCTGACTGGTCAGCACCGCAAAGTCCTTCACCGCGCCGGACCGGTACGTGCCGCTGAAGACGCCGAGGTACAGGGCGTTCGCCTGACCGGGCTGCGTGTGGAGCACCTGCGCCGGGTTTCCGCGGCCCTGGGCACCGGTCGCCACCGTCAACGTCACGGCCGGGACCTGCAGCGAGAGTTTCCCATCCGGGCCGACCGGCGCCGCGGCGACGAACGACTGCCGCGTTCCGTCCGCCCCCTTGACGATCGCCGCGGCGACGACCACCCGGCCCGCCAGGTCCGGTCGGGTGCTGGTGAGGGTCGCGGTGGCGCCGGTGTAGGCCGGCAGCGTGGCCAGGGGACCCACCCACCCGAGGGCCGCTTCCCGGTACCACTGGGCAAAGTTCTGCTGGCCAGAGGGCGGTTTGACCTGCACCACGGCGCCGCCCAGCGTGATGTTCAAAGCGTCCCAGCCGCTGATGCGGACGGGGACGTTGTCCCGCAGCGCCTGGTCCAGCAGGCTGTTGAGGAACAGCACCGGCTGGCCGTCCGCCTGGCGCACGTTGTAGGGCGTGATGGGGAGCTGGAGGGCGTGCCCGTCGGGCAGCTGCACCCGCAGCGCCGCGGCGGAGAGGTTGACCGTCGCGCCACTGTGCTCGAGCTCGTCGATCAACGCGTCCCGTGGGGACTGCAGGTAGGTGTGGCCGGTCAGTTGGCTGGGGATCTGAGCGTCACTGCGGCTGAGGCTGGTGAGGCCCAACGTGACCGCCAGGGTGGTCAGGGCCGTCATTCGGATGAGCGTGGGCATGCGGTACACTCCGTTCATTCCTGCACAGACCCGCACGGGCGGTCCGAGTTCGGCGAGCGCGCGGCGCTCGGCTTCCCCGGCCGGCACGCCGAAGGCCTGCAGGTGGCAGCTGCGTTCGAGCACGTGCTCTTCGAGTTCATCGCGGATCGCCTGGCGTTGGGGCTGAGAGAGGCCCCAGGTCGCGCGGCGCAGGTAGCGTTCCAGTTCGGTCATGGCTGGGGACCCAGGGCGTCGAGGGCGTTGCGGAAGGTGCGCCACTCGTCGCGTTTCTTCTGAAGGACTTCGCGGCCTTTGGCGGTGATCTGGTAATAACGGCGGGGTTTGCCGTTGCGGCCGGGTTCGCGCTCCTCGGTGGTGAGGAGGCCCTCCTGGGTGAGGCGATGGAGGGCTGGGTACAGGCTGCCTTCTTTGAAGTCGAAGTAGCCTTCACTGCGGAGTTTGGTGTCCTGGATGATGCGGAAGCCGTACAGGGCGTCGTGTTCGAGGACGGTCAGGAGGATCAGGTCGAGGTTGCCACGCAGCTGGTCTGGATTCATGTGGGCCTTTCTGGGTCGTGGGCGTCCGAGCGTCCTCGTCGTTGCCGACCATACCTAGCTAAGTCTGTCTACATAGTGCGGCTGGGTATCATGGATGTCAAGCGTGCTGGAGCGCAGCAACCTGGGCCCACCCCCTGAGTGGACCAGCGCTGATGGCAACCCCACCGACCGGTCCGGCGCAGCGCACTCCACACCGCGTCATCACGGAACCGAGGAGCGGCCGACACATCGCACGGTCCGGTGCACCAGACCGCGCCCGAACTCCACCCGGGACAGACCAGCAGGCAAAGATGACCGCCGCATAAGGTCCACACGTGCATCTGCCATTCCAGGGGCCTCAGCCTTGACCGCCCGCCCCTCCATGCCTGAACTCAGCCTGAACGTCACCTCCGAAGCGCACGGCTGCGGCGCAGTGCTGCGCGGACCCTCGCAAGCTCAGGCGCAAGTGCATAGACCACTCCGCATCGGCAGTGGCAACGCCACCTCGGCGCCCTCGACAGAGAGCGGCGCCAGGTCCACAGGCGGGCGCGCCCGCCCCACGAAGCCGGAGTTCAGCGCCTGCATGGCCGGCCCGTCCGCAGCCGGTGGGGGAACCTGCCCGCAGTGATCGGGCGAGACGTGTCGCCGGGTGGCCCACCCTGCGTTTCTAAGCGTGCCTCAACCTCCCTCAAGACAAGCGCACGGCGTGGAGGCGCAACGTGACGTCATGACCAACGATCAGACCGACACCACCCCGCTCGGCAAATCGGTAGAAGAAGTCGAAGGGGAGCCTCAGCTGCGGCACCCCGACAACCGGGGGCTGGTGGGCCGGCTCATCGATCCGCCCCAGCAGGATGGGCAGAACAATGGCGACGTGCCTGAAGGTGTCCTCGCGCCCATCGCGCACGCGATCGGCATCGGGAATGACGAGCCCAGAAACCCCGATGCGGACCGGGACAGCAGCGAAGAATCCTGAGCGGCAAGCGCCCATCGCCCGTCCAGCCCGCTTCGGCGGGCTTGTTCTTGCCTCGGTGACGTGACCCGGGCAACTTGAGACCACGACAATCACCTCGCCGCCGGCATCCTCGGGAACCTGGCCGGAGCCCGCCCCCTTCCCACCTTCAGTGTAGAGCGGACCGGGGGGCTGGTCGCAAGCCGGGGGGCGCCACGTACACTTTGTGGCCCCGGGCAGACGCGCGGCCTGCGGGCGCACGTCACCGCCAGGGCGGTCCAGCAGTGCGGAGGTGGTCCATGACGAAGACAGCAGGCGAGCGGGCGGGCATGCGCCTGGGGCGGGTGCGTCGCAGGACACAGGCGGGAGGGACGCCGTGACCGGACATGCCGTGGTGATTGCCGGCGGAGGGCCCACCGGACTGATGCTGGCAGGAGAACTGGGGCTGGCGGGTGTGAACGTGGCCATCGTCGAACCGCGTGAGCCGGGCACGCTGACCGGCACCCGCGCTGGAGGGCTGCAGGCCCGGACCATCGAGCTGCTCGACCAGCGCGGCATCGCGGACCGCTTTCTGTCAGAAGGGCAGGTGGTCCCACATGTGGGGTACGCCGGCGTGCGGCTCGACCTGAGCAACGTGCCGACCCGGCACCCCTACACGCTGGGGCTCTGGCAGAAACACACGGAACGCCTCCTCGCCGGCTGGGTGGAAACACTGGGCGTTCCGGTGTACCGAGGACAGGCCGTCAGCGGGTTCGCGCAGGATGGCGAGGGCGTCGACGTCGAACTGTCCGGCGGGCAGCGGCTGCGCGCGCAGTTCCTGGTGGGGTGCGACGGGGGCCGCAGCGTCATCCGCAAGCTGGCCGGCATCGACTTCCCCGGCTGGGACCCGACCACCAGCAGCCTGATCGCTGAAGTGGAGATGACAGGGGTGCCGGAACTTGGCGTCCACCGCAACCGCTTCGGCACACATGCCTTCGGCCGGGTGGCGTACGAGACGCGTGGCGGCACGGTGGTGTACCCGGACACCGGACCGGTCGGGGTGATGGTCACGGAACCGCAGCTGCAGGTCACCGGTGAACCCACCCTGCGCGACCTCAGCGAAGCGCTGATCGCAGCGTGCGGCACCGATTACGGCGTGCACAGCCCCACCTGGATCTCGAGATTCACCGACGCGACCCGGCAGGCGGCGACGTACCGCGCGGGCCGGGTGCTGCTGGCCGGCGACGCGGCGCACGTGCACGCGCCGAACGGCGGGCAGGGCCTGAACCTGGGACTTCAGGACGCGGTGAATCTCGGGTGGAAGCTCGCCCAGGTGATCCAGGGCGTGTCCCCGGAGCACCTGCTGGACACCTATCATGCCGAGCGCCACCCGGTGGCGGCGCGTGTGCTGCGCCACACCATGGCACTGGTGGCCCTGAGCCGCCCGGATGAACGCACCCGGGCCGTCCATGAGACGCTCGCGGACCTGCTCAGGTTCGAGGAGCCGCGTCAGAGCCTCGCCGCCGAGATGTCAGGGCTGGGCGTCCGCTACGATCTGGGCGAGGGGCATCCCCTGCTGGGACGCCGGATGCCGGACCTCGCGTTGATGACCGCGAACGGGCCGGCGCAGCTGTTTACCCTGCTGCATGACGCGCGTCCACTGCTGCTGCACCTCGGAGCAGCGGAGCCCGCGGACGTTGGCCTCTCCCCGTGGGCCGACCGGGTTCGGCTGGTGCACGCCCAGGCTGCTGGACCCTGGGAACTTCCAGGTCCTGGGCCGGTGGATGCACCGCAGGCGGTGTTGATTCGGCCGGACGGGTACGTCGCGTGGACGGGATCGCTGCCCGAGCGGGGACTCAAGGACGCCCTGACCCGGTGGTTCGGTGCGCCGACGGTCCGCAGTTGACAGCGGACCAGAAGTCGCAGACAGCCCTGGCCGCGCCGAGCCATCCGGCGGACCGAACCGCGTCACGCTTCCCGGGGCGTCTGCCCGCACCGCTGCGGGGCGGGCCGTTCAGCGGACGTAGGGTGCAGTGCTTTGGCGCTGGTGGCGGCACGCCAGGTCAGCCCTGGTGAATCGGGTGCACTGCGCTGCACATGGAGCACCTCACCCCGTGCCGTCATCCGGTGGGAGGGAGGAGTCCCAGTCTGGGCACGGTCCACGTTGAGGAGAACGTGCGGCGTGCGCAGACCCTGGGCGGGTACGGAAGCGCTCCTGCTGATGCCCCGGGCCGCTGCCGATCCGGAGAGGAGAGCAAGGCCACGCCGATCGCCTCACCCCGGGGCTGTTCGCAACGAAGCGACCAGGGCCGGATCTGCCCCTGGCCGTCCATCGGGATCGCGAGTTCGCCTGGATGCCCGGGCAGCGCTGCATCACAACGGCGCGCGGCGTGCCCGCCGTTGAAGGCAGGATGGCGTTCAGGGCAGTCGTGAGACGATCAAGCATCAACGGATGCCGGCGGTGGTGTGACGTCATGGGCGCTGCCTGTGTCCGCGCTCAGTCATGCTGCAATCAGGCCCCCTCCGGTACGGTCCGGTCAGTTCAACCCCGGAGGCATCACCCATGTTCAGACCCGTCATCAGCACCACCCTCGCCCTGGTCCTGCTCGCCGCTCCTCCCGTCGTCACCGCTGGCGCTCAGGGTGTGCCACCGATCGTAATTCGCGATCAGAAGATGGCGCAGGGTGCATTGAGAGAAGTCGACCAGCAGCTTTCGGCCGCCGTCAAGCGCCGCTCGCGCGACGCCTTGCTGCAGGCCATCACCCACTTCCAGCAGACGATCGACGCCCTGGCCACCCTGGAGTACCAGGGCCTCCAGGACGAGGTGAAGAAAAGTCGGGCGCTGTACCAGCAGGCGCTGGGAACCCTGCTGGAGGTGATGACCGTGAGTTGCGAGCACGGCTCCATCGCCGACGGCCTGGCGGCCGGGGACCTGCTGCGTGCGCTGGACGTTCAGGCGCAGCAGGCGCTTGGGTCCCGCACGGTCGATGCGCTCCGCGTGCGGGTGCCGGCGTGTCTCAAGCTGGAGCTGAAAATCGACTCGAAAATCACCCAGAGCGAGCTGAAGTACGTCGTCCACGTGGATGTGCGGGTCCCCCTGACCTACAACCTGAACACCGGGGACTACTCCGGGCGCGGCACCGTCTCCAACGTGGAGCAGGCGCTGGCGCCGGACGGCGGGTGCGATCATGACCTGCCCTTCACGCCCACCTCCTTCACGGTGCAGCACCTGGCGCTGCAGCGGAGCGGCGATTTCGTCCTGAGTGACGTGCTGCTGGACCGCTACGATCCGGCGGGAGGCACAGAACTGATGAAGGTCACCTGCCCGGACAGCCCGCAGCTGACCGTACCGATGATGAACTGGGGGCTGGCCTTCTCGACGGTCCGGCACCTCACCGGCGGCCTGGTGGTGAGCGGCTGGCGGATGGGGCAGCCGGCGGGACTGGTCGCGTCCAAGGTGATTGAGCAACCGGTCAGCCAGACCTTCGTCGAGGCGACGGACATGGTGCTGGTGCGCGCCGCCGCGCGGTGAGGCGCCCTCGGCCTTCGTCCACACGCCCACGCGGGCGTCTGCCGGTGCGCCCGGCTCCAGGGAAGGGGAGGCCTTCCCCGCCGGAGGCCGGGCTCGCGCCGCGATCAGCCGCAGCCGGATCCGGGCCACCGCTCCGGCTACAATCCGGACCATGGCGTCGGACCAGACGGTGCTCCAGCGGCTCTACCATGCGTATCCACGGTCGTTCTGGGTGCTGTGGCTGGGCACCCTCATCAACCGGCTGGGGGAGTTCGTGGTGCCGCTGCTCGGGTTCTACCTGGCCTCGGTGCAGGGCCTGACGACCCTCCAGATCAGCGTGGTGCTGAGCGTGCTGGGTCTGGGCCGCTTTCTTGCCGAGGGCGCGGGCGGCGCTCTGAGTGACCGCCTGGGCACCACGGCCACCATGGTGCTGGCGCTGGCCGGCGGCGCGGTCACGGTGCTGGCGCTGTCCGCGGCGCGGGGGTTCGGCTGGATTGTCGCCGGCGCCCTGGCCTTCTCCCTGTTCATGGCCATGTACAAGCCGGCCGTGAGCAGCGCGGTCGCCACGCTCACCACCGGCGCGCAGCGCACCCGCGCCTACACCCTGCTGTACTGGGCCATCAACGTGGGCGCGTCCGTCGCGCCGGCCCTGGGCGGCTGGCTGTCGGGGTTCTCGTTCCGGCTGCTGTTCGTGCTGGACGCGGCGACCATGGCCGTGTCCGCCGTGCTGCTCGGGGTATTCGAACGGCGCAGTCTGCTCAGCGCCGTCCGCCGCGGGGGCGCGGGCGGAACGGCGCGGCGCCTGCTGCCCCGGGACCGGCTGCTGTGGGCCTTCTGCGTGGCGTCGCTGCTGTTCGCGCTCACCTACCAGAGCTACCGGATGCTCGCCCTGGTGTTCGCCCAGCAGGGGTTCACGGCCGCGCAGTACGGCCAGGTGCTGTCCGTCAATGGCGTCCTGGTGGTCGTGCTCGGGCTGCCGCTGGGGCAGGTGATCTCACGCAGCAACCATCCGCGCTGGCAGGTGGTCGGCGCGGCCCTGCTGGGCGCCGGGTTCCTGCTGCACGCCTTCGCCCATACCTTCTGGGCCCACCTGCTGGCCGTGTCGGTGTGGTCCCTCGGGGAGATCGTGGCGTACAGCATCAGCAAGAGCATCATCGCGGACCTCGGCCGGCCGGACGTGCGCGGCACCTACATCGGGCTGGTGGGCAGCATGTCGGGCCTCGCCACGCTGCTGGCCCCGCTGCTGGGCGGCGCGCTGCTGTCGCACTTCGGCGCAGGCCCGCTGTGGATCACGGTGTCGGCCCTGGCGTTCGGCGCGGCCCTGCTGTACTGGCAGCTGGAAGTCCCGGTCACTGAGCGGCGGGAGCAGAATGCGGGCCTCGTGGCCGCCGACTGACCATGTCGAGGAGCACTCCGGCAGCGTGGGCGCCCGCCGCAGGACCGGTCGTCGAGCGGGCCACCTGCACGGACGCGTCACGAGCGCGATTCGCGTGCCGGCGCCTCGAACGGGCGGTGTGTCAGACGAGGCGCGCTTCCATCCGAACCCGGGAGGCCCGCGCGCCTCGCCACGCGTTCCGCCCACGGGCATCCGGCCGGTGGGCACATGAAGCAACCGGGGGGGCCCGGCAACCTGAAGCTCATCCGGAACGTGACCGGCGTTCGGTAGCGTGATCGTGTGACGCGGCTGCAGCACGTCTGTCTGAGCATCGGTGCCGGGCCCAGCGGGCCGGGCGGGACCGACGGCCTGGGAGGCCGCTGACGTGCCGGGCGTGCTGGTGGCCGGCGGATGGGGACTGCTCGCGGGGGCGGCCCTGATCGTGGGCGCGTTGATCGGCCTGTATGTCCGGCTGTCGAAGCGCTGGATTTCGTCCATCATGGCGCTCGGTGCGGGCGTGCTGGTGTCGGCCGTCGCCTTCGACCTGATGGACGAGGCGTTCCAGAAGGGCGGCTTCGACGCGGCGTCGATCGGGCTGGTGGCCGGCGCGGTGGTGTACTTTCTGGCGGACCTGCTGGTGTCCCGGCAGGGCGGACGGCACCGCAAACGCTCGGGCGGGCAGCAGGGCCAGGACAGCCAGGCGGGGCTGGCCATCTTCCTCGGCTCGCTGCTCGACGGCGTCCCCGAATCGCTGGCGATCGGCGTGAGCCTGCTGGCCGGCGGCACCGTCAGCTGGGTGTTTGTGGCGGCGGTGTTCCTCAGCAACGTGCCGGAAGGGCTCTCGGGCGCCGCCGGGATGAAGAACGCCGGGCGCAGCCCCCGTTACATCTTCTTGTTGTGGAGCAGCGTGGTGGTGGCGTCGGCGCTGGCGGCCGCCCTCGGCTACCTGCTGCTGCGGGGCGCCGATCCAAACATCACCGCCGGCATCCAGGCGTTCGCGGCAGGCGCGGTGCTGGCGATGCTGGCCAGCACCATGATGCCCGAAGCGTACGAGGAGGGCGGCGCGGTGGTCGGCCTGCTGACCGCGCTGGGATTTTTGGCGGCCTTCACCCTCGGCAAACTGCAGTGACGTAAAAACGTCCAGCCGGGCTGAGGCGATCGGCAGTCGGCCGGCGGACGCGCCGGTGGTCCGGTGCATGGACACACTGCGGCCGCGCGGGAGGGCCAGGCGAAGCCACGGAGGCCCCGCGGCATCACGCGTGGGTCCCGTCCCACCGCTGTCGCTGACGCCTGGAGCGCGTGCCGCCAGTGCGGCTGTGTACACGGGGACGCGCGGTCTGACCGCGACACGCCCGGATGGGGGCGGAGCTGTGCAGGGGCTCCACCCTCCACTGTGCCTGAACGGCGCAGCGCCAGGTTCACGCCTCGGACGCACGGCGTGGTCCGTGCGTTACTTGACCTTGACGGCTTTGGTCATCGGCTGTTTGCGCACCCACTTCACGAAGCGGACCACGCCGTCATGCGCGCTGAGCGCTTCCAGGGTGCCGTAAGGCCCGGCGAGGTCGGCGTTGGAAAACGTGGTGTGAACGTACCCGTGGCAGGCCGAGCAGAACCCGACGGTGGGCAGGTCCTGCACCTTGATGCCTTTGCGGCGTCCCTGCAGCACCGGCATCAGGTGGTGCTGGGTGAGCGCCGGCGTCTCTCGCTGGCACAGCGCGCAGACCAGAGGGTCCGCTTCGGGGGAGGGGTCAGGCCAGGTGGAGGAGGTGCGGCGAGCCATCTGCGCAGCATAGCCCCGTCACCGTCGTGATGTTCGTGAAGGAGGGACGCGGGTCGGTGCCCCGGGCTGGGCGCGGCCTGCACCCTCGGGTGACGTCGGGCAGGTCCAGAGGACGGGCCTCAGCCGGCCGGGAGCGTGTCCCGGTCTGGTCGCGGGGGCAGATCAGATCGAACGTTGCTCGCCAGATGACCCGCACCTCGATGCTCCCCGTTGACCGGAGGAGCCATGCCGGTCAACGGACCGGCCATGGGTGACCGGGCGGACGCCCCGACGTCACCGGCCGCGCGGTGCTTCGGGCGCCGGGCGCTTCAGCTGAATCTCCACCTCGAGGCCCAGGGCGGCGGCCAGCTGGCGCAGGCTGTTCAGGCTGTGCCCGTGATAGGCCGGGTCCAGCAGGCGCGCCAGATTCGGTTGCTGCATGCCCGCCCGCCGGGCCACCTCGGACTGACTGAAGCCCGAGGCCTGCACTGCGGCGCGGAGCGCGCGGCTGATCGGATTGTCGGTCGGGGGAGGGGTCCGGGCCAGCACCGGAAACGCCGGCGGTTCGTGACGGAACACCTGCACGTCCAGGTCGACGTCCCCGGGCCAGGTGACGCTGCGTCCGCGCGGTCCCGGCTTCACCTGTTCGAACACGGCCCGGTCGGCCAGCCGTGCAGACCTCCCCGGATCCTCGGAGAGCAGGCGGCTGACGTCCGCGTGGACGGTGGCCCCGTCGCTGTACGTGAGGTGAAGGGTCGTGCCCTCGCCGGGGCGAACGGTGGTGATGCGCTCAAGCATGGGAGTCCTTTCTGTCAGAAGCGCCGGAGGGCACAAGGCGTTCTCTCGCGCGTGTTGCCTTTACCGGCGCAGATGCGTCTGGAGGGTCGAGCTGGGAACCGTGGCGCCTTCGCCGGTCAGGATAGCCAGTGGGGCGCCGGGTCGCGTGGGCACATTGGCCTAGGCCATGGCTGAAGGGCGGCCGGGTGTCCGCAGCGGGCGAGCCGGCCGGATGAAGTGCTCATTGCCTGGGCCGTGCACCAGTCGCCAGCGCGGTTCAGGGCGGGTTCCATGGCGCGCTTGCCCGAAGGCCAGAACGCGCAGCACGGCCGCCTGCCTGAAGCGGCGCCGGGGCCTGGACAGTGGCGCTGCGGGCCCTGGCCTGACGGCCGGTCATCCCGGGCGAGCAACGGCGGTGTCTTCCCGCGGGTTGTTGCCGGGATGGCGGGCCGCTATGCTGCCGGCCACGACGCACACTGGAGGCCCGCATGGACCCATCCCTGCCCCTGATGTACACCTGGGTGAAACGCACCCGGGAACAGCTCTTCGCCTACACCGAATCCCTGCCGGGCCACGTGTACCTCCAGGACCAGCCGGGCCTGCCGTCCAGCAGCCTGCGCGACATCCACGTGCACGTGGCGAACATGTATCAGTGGTGGGTTGGCCGCTACCTGCTGCGGACCGAACCGTACCAGCAGCACCTGGACGCCCTGCCACCCTCATCCCGGGCAACGCATGCTCAGCGGACGGCGGCGATCATCGCCGTGGAACGTGCGGAAACCCTGGGCCTGAGCGACGTGTCGGCGGTTCGTGGGCTGTTTCTGGAGGTGGACGCGCTGGTCGAGCGGGTCTTCGAGACGGTGGAGTCCGTGGATGAACCGTTCGAGGTGACCCGGGCCAGCGGTTGCCGGACGGTCGTGACGCCGCGCTGGGTGCTGGTGGCCCAGATCACGCATGAGTTCCACCACAAAGGACAGATGCTGGCGTACGGACGCGCCCTGGGCGCTCCACTGCCAGAGGACCTGGAGACCGATCTGGCGGTGCCGTGAACGCAGGCGTCGTGGCTCACGGCGGGTGAGGCCCGCCAGGTGGTCCAGGCGGAAGCGGGTCGTGCCCCCGGCGCCCAGGTGGCTCCGCAGCGCCGCCACGAGGGTGGGCGCGGCCCTGCCCTCGCAGCGCGTCCGATCGGCGCGGCCGTCCTGGCGTCAGCGCCTTGCCGGCATGAACCGGCGTCAGCGCCCTGACCGGTCCCCTGGGTTCATGAGACCAGCGCTGGCTTCACCGCTGTGCGCCCTACACTGAAGGATGACATTGTCGAATGCTGTTTCCGGATGACCGGGCCGCTGGTGATCGTCATCGGTGCGTCTGCCGGTGGCATTCAGGCCCTGACGGACCTGGTGGCCAGGCTGCCGGCCCACCTGCCCGCCACGCTGCTGATCGTGGTTCACATTCCACCGGATATGAAAAGCCACCTGCACACGGTGTTGCAGCGCGCGAGTCTCCTGCCGGTCTCGCCGGCCAGCACCGGCGAGCCGCTGCGCCCCGGACACATCTACTGCGCCGTTGCCGACCATCACCTGCTGGTGGAGGGCGACCGGCTGGCCGTGACGCGTGGGCCGAAGGAAAACCGCTTCCGGCCCAGCATCGACGCCCTGTTTCGTTCGGCCGCGTACAGCCACACCACCCGGGTGGCGGGGGTGGTGCTCTCAGGCATGCTGGACGACGGCACCTCCGGGCTGTGGACCATCAAGCGGCTGGGGGGACTGGCGCTGGTGCAGGACCCCCAGGAGGCCGAGTACGACAGCATGCCGCTCAGCGCGCTGAGTCAGGTGGAGGTGGATGACAGCCTGAGCGTGCCGGCCCTGGCGCAGCGGCTGATCGCGTGGACCCAGCTGCAGCGGGCACCCGAGGAAACGGAGGTCCGGCTGACCGAGGAGGAACGGGCGCGGCTGGAGACCGAGACGGGCATTGCGAAGGACGGACGCGGCCTGCAGCGGCAGGTGCTGAGCCTGGGCACCCCCTCGCAGTACGCCTGCCCGGAGTGCCACGGGGTGCTGCTGCAGCTGCAGGAAGGAGGGCGGACCCGCTACCGCTGCCACGTCGGGCATGCCTACTCGGCAAGTGCGCTGCTGGCGCAGGTGAGCGAGACGGTGCAGCTCACGCTCGGGCAGGCCCGCCGGGCGATGGAAGAAGCGGCGCTGCTGTCGAACCGGCTGGGAGACGAGCACCTGGCCAGAGGCGACGCCCGGGCGGCCCGGACGTTCCACGAACAGGCGCAGGTCGCGCTGACCCGGAGCCTGCAGCTGCTGGCCCTGCTGGACGACACCTCAGGGCGGAGTGACGTTGAGGTGGAGTGATCAACGTTCAGTGGCGCCGCGACGACGGGAACCCCGGGGAGGGCCGTAAGGCCCGGCTGCTGGACCGTTGGTCCAGGTGGCCCGGGAAGACCTCGTTGTTCGAGGCCGCTCATTCCGGGGACCTTCACTGAAACGGCCACGAACGGCTGGGATGGATGAGCCTCCGGGTGGCAGCGTGGTCGGCCGCTGAGCTGCCTTGCCGCCCTCAATCGGCGGCGTTCAACGCGCCCAGCTCACGGCGGCGCAGCGCCAGCATGCTCGGCACGAAGATGGCGGCGCTGGCCAGCGTCAGCGGCAGCAGCACCGCGAACGCCGACTGCGGCAGGCCGGAGCGCCCTTTCACCCAGGTGATGATCAGCGGCAGGAAGAAGCCGCCCAGGCCGCCGAGCAGCCCCACCAGTCCGCCCACCGCCCCCATCTCGCCGGGGTAGTGGCGGCTGACCAGCTTGTAGGTGCTGGCCTTGCCCACACCCATGCCCACCCCCAGCACCACGGTGAGTGCCAGGAACGGCAGCAGCGCCAGGGTGGCGGTGGCGGCCAGCGGCAGCAGGGCCAGCAGCATCACCGCGAAGCTGCCCACCGTGACCGCGCGGGCGCCATGGCGGTCGCTGAGGTGCCCGCCCAGGGGCCGCAGCAGGCTGGCGGGGAAGATGAACAGGGCGGTGAGCAGGCCCGCCTGGGTGAGCGGCGCGCCGTAGTGATCCACGTAGTACTTGGGCAGCATCAGGCTCAGGGCCACGTACGCGCCGAAGAACACCACGTAGTACAGCCCGAAGCGCCACACCTGCGGGGAGCGCAGCGGCGAGAGCCACGCGGCCAGCGGGCGGGGTGCCCGGGCACGTCCGGTGTCGGCCGGGGCGTACCGGCCCACGAAGGCGGCGGTCAGCAGCAGCAGCAGGCCGAACAGCAGCGGCACCACCCGCCACGCGCCGGGCAGCAGCGCGCCGGTGATGCTGGCGGGGGCCGAGGCGATCAGCAGCGGGGCCAGCAGTTTGGTGATGCTGGCCCCGGCATTCCCCGCCCCGAAGGTGCCGAGCGCCAGCCCCTGCCGCTCCCCCGGCACCCACTGGGCAATCCAGCTGGTGCCGATGGCGAAGCTCACGCCCGACAGCCCCACGAACGGGGCCAGCCACAGCAGGGCCGGATAGCCGGGCGCGCAGGCCACGGCCAGCGAGGCCACCGCCGCCAGCACGGTCAGCCCCACGAACGGCCGCTTGCCCCCGAAGCGGTCGGCGAGGATGCCGGCCGGCAGCCGCAGCAGCGAGCCGGTCAGGACCGGCAGGGCGCTGAGCAGCGTGAACTCGGCGTCCGACAGGCCGAACTGCTTGCGCATCGGCAGGCCGATGATGCTGAACATCACCCACACGGCGAACATCATGGTGAAGCCGAGCGTCGAGGCGGTCACGACGCGGGCGGAAGCGGCGCCGGGGGCGGAAGGGGCCTGGGCAGTCATGGGCATCGGGGCTCTCCTGAAGGGCAACTCAGACGGACGGGACGAAGGGACCAGGGGCGGGCGCGGGGGCGGATTCGGACGCGGTGGCCGGGCGGGCCTCCACGGGACCGAGCTTGAAGGCGGGCATGCGCGAGTGCGGGTCGAGGGTGGTGGCGCTGGTCAGCTCGTTGGCGCTCTGCGGCCAGTGGAACGCCACGAAGGCCACGCCCGGGCGAATCTTCGCGGTGACGTTCGCCGGCAGGGTGGTGTGCCCGTCCGGGCCGCGCAGCTGCACCGGCTGGCCGTGAACGATGCCCCGCGCGCGGGCGGTGTCCGGGTGCAGCTGCACGTCCGGCTGGGCCTTCAGGGCCGGATTGCGGCGGCTCTGGGTGCCGCTCTGGTACTGGTTCGAGACGCGGCCGGTGGTGAGGGCCAGCGGGACCGGCGGCGGGGCCACCATGGCCGGGGCGTACAGCCGCGGGCGAGCACCGGGCGCGGCGAAGGGCGGCTGATACGGATAGGGCGTGCCGGGGTGGCCGTCCGTGGGCACCGGCCACTGAAAGGTGCGTTCGTCCAGCCGCTCGGCGGAAAGCCCGCTGTAGTCGGCCCTGCCTCCTCTGGTCGCGGCGAAGAACTCGTCCTGCAGCGCCCGGAAGGTGGGGTAACGGAAGTGCTCGCCGCGCCCCACCGCCTCTGCCAGCGCGCACAGGATCTGCCAGTCCTCGCGCGCCCGGCCTGGTGGGGTCATGGCCCGGCGTCGGCGCTGCACCCGGCCCTCCAGGTTGGTGGTGGTGCCCTCCTCCTCGGCCCACATGCTGCCGGGCAGCACCAGCGTGGCGAGCTGCGCCGTCTCGCTCGGCAGGACGTCGATGACGATCAGGTGCCGCAGGGCCCGCAGCCGCTCGCGCACCACCGCCGCCCCCGGCGCGCTCACCGCCGGGTTGCTGCCGATCACCACCAGCGCGTCGATGTCGGTGCCGCAGGCGAGCAGCAGCTCCTGGGCGCTGAGGCCCACGCCCGGCAGACTGGTGTCCGGCACGCCCCAGAACGCCGCCATCTCCCGCCGGTGCTGCGGGTGGTCGAGCCGACGGTACCCGGGCAGCTGGTCGTTCTTCTGGCCGTGTTCGCGCCCGCCCTGCCCGTTGCCCTGGCCGGTGAGCGTGCCGTACCCGCCGCCCGCCTTGCCGAAATGGCCGCACAGGAACGCCAGATTGATGAAGCTGCTCACCGTGTCGGTGCCGTGCTGCTGCTGCTCCGGGCCGCGCCCCGTCAGGATCAGGGGCGTGTAGGCGGCGGCGTAGCGTTCCGCCAGCCGCATGAAGTCGCCCAGGGGAATGTCGCATTCGCGCGCCACCCGCTGAGGGGTGAGGTCCGCCACGCCCGCCAGCACCGCCTCGATGCCGGTGACCGGGGCGCTCGGCTGCACGCGGCCCCACTTGCGCATCAGGTGCAGCAGCCCGCCCGCGATCAGGTGGTCGGTGCCGGGACGCGGCGCGACGTGCAGGCCAGCCAGCCCCGGCGTAGCGCGCGGGTCGATGCTCACGATCAGGGCCCCCCGGTCGCGGGCGGCCTTGAGGTACTGCAGCACCGGTGGGAGCGTCTCGGCGATGTTGGCGCCCACCAGCACGATCAGGTCACTGCGGGCAATGTCCGAGAGCGGAAAGCCCAGCCCGCGGTCCAGGCCGAAGCTGCGGTTCAGCGCGGTAGCGGCGCTGCTCATGCAGTACCGGCCGTTGTAGTCGATGTTCGGCGTGCCGAACCCGATGCGCGCCAGCTTGCCCAGCAGGTAGGTCTTCTCGTTGGTCAGGCTGCCGCTGCCGAACACGCCCAGCCGCTCCGGGGTGTGCCGCACCAGCGGTCCCAGGGCCTCCTGCACGTATTGCAGGGCACGGTCCCAGCTGACCGGCTGCAGCGCACCATCCACCCGGAGCAGCGGGGTGGTCAGCCGGTCCGGGTGCCGCAGGTCCGACAGGGCCGAGAGCCCCTTCTTGCAGACGGTGCCGCCCGCCACCGGGCACTCGCGGGTGGGCGTGAGCTTCACGGCCAGGTTGTCCTCCAGGTGCAGATCGAAATTGCACTGGACGGCGCAGTAGGGGCAGGTGGTGCGGACCGTGCGGCTCATGCGGTTTACCCTGACGGCTGCCGGGCTACCTGTCAAGGCCAAAAATGCAAAATGTCAAAAATGTAGAGAACAAGATGCACGAATTGGTTTATTGAGAGGATGTTCTAGGCAGATCTTGTGCATTCCATCCAGTTTGGCCTTGACAAGAGGAAAATATTCCGGCGTTATGGGTCCATACCGCATGGCAGGCCGCACCCTGCCGGACGCCCTTCGCCCCAGGAGTATTCAGATGACCCACATCCCCACCCGTCCGCGTGTTCTCATCATCGGTAACGGCATGGTCGGCCACCGCCTGACCGAGGACCTGCACGCCCGTCAGCCGCAGCTGAGCATCACGGTGCTGAGCGAGGAGCGGCACGTGGCCTACGACCGGGTGCAGCTCAGCCACTACTTCGACACCCCACGCCCGGACCTGTCGCTCACCACCCAGGGCGCCTACCGCGACCGGGGCGTGCACTGGGTCCACGAGCGTGCGCTGGATGTGGACCGGGCGCGGCGGGTGGTGCACACCGCCACGCAGCGGCTGCCGTACGACGTGCTGGTGCTGGCCACGGGCAGCGTGCCCTTCGTACCGCCGCTGCCGAATCACGACGCGGCCGGCTGCTTCACCTACCGGACCCTGGATGACCTGGACGGCATGATCGCCCACGCGTCCAGGGTGCGGCACGGCACCGTCATCGGCGGCGGGCTGCTGGGCCTGGAGGCTGCCGCCGCCCTGCAGAAGCTGGGCCTGGACGCGGCGGTGGTGGAGTTCGCCCCGCGCCTGATGCCGGCCCAGCTGGACGACGCGGGCGGGGCGCTGCTCAAGGACTTCATCGAGCGGATGGGCATCCGGGTGCTCACCGGAGCCGCCACTCAGGAGGTGCTGACGGACGGCGCGGGCCGGGTGCGCGGCCTGCGCTTTGCGGACGGCACCGAGCTGGACACCGGCATGGTGGTGTTCTCGGCCGGCATCCGCCCGCGGGACGACCTGGCCCGCCAGATCGGGCTGGCGGTGGGTGAGCGTGGCGGCATCGTGGTGGACGACCAGTGCTGCACCTCCGACCCGCACGTGTACGCCGTGGGCGAGTGTGCCGTGCATCAGGGCCGCATCTATGGGCTGGTGGCTCCCGGGTACCAGATGGCGCGGGTGGCCGCGGACAGCATCCTGGGCGAGCCCGCCAGCTTCCGGGGCGCCGACATGAGCACCAAGCTGAAGCTGCTGGGCGTGGAGGTGGGCAGCTTCGGCGACGCGTTTGCCCGGACGCCCGGCGCCCGCGAGCTGGCCATCCACGACAACGTGGCCGGCACGTACAAGAAGCTGGTGCTGAGCGAGGACGGCACCCGCATTCTGGGCGGGGTGCTGGTGGGTGACACCGCCCAGTACGGCGAGTTGAGCAGCCTCGCCCGGGACGGCGAGCCGCTGACGGTGCCGGCCGTCAGCCTGCTGGTGCCGGCGGTGGCCAGCCCAGCGGCAGGCGGCGGCAACCCCACCGTGTGCAGCTGTGAGGGCGTGCGGCGCTCGGCCATCTGCGACGCGGTGAAGGGCGGCGCGCACGACATTGCGGCGCTCAAGGGCTGCACGCGCGCCGGCACCGGCTGCGGCGGCTGCCTGCCGAACCTGAAGGACCTGCTGAACGAACAGCTGGCGCTGCTGGGGCAGGCGGTGGACCACAGCCTGTGCGAACACTTCCAGCACACCCGCCAGGACCTGTTCGACCTGATCCGGGTGAAGGGGCACCGCACCTGGGAGGAGGTGCTGCACCACCACGGCCAGGGTCACGGCTGCGAGGTGTGCAAGCCGGCGGTCGCCAGCATCCTGGCGAGCCAGCACAACGAGTACATCCTGGGAGAGCCGCACGCGCCCCTGCAGGACACCAACGACGCGTACCTCGCGAACATCCAGAAGAACGGCACCTACAGCGTGATGCCGCGCGTCCCGGGCGGCGAGATCACCCCGGAGCGGCTGGTGGTGCTGGGTGAGGTGGCAAGGAAGTACGGCCTGTACTGCAAGATCACCGGCGGGCAGCGCATCGATCTGCTGGGGGCGCGGCTCGACCAGCTGCCGGCCATCTGGGGTGAACTGGTGGCGGCCGGCTTCGAGAGCGGGCACGCGTACGGCAAGTCGCTGCGCACCGTCAAGAGTTGCGTGGGCAGCACCTGGTGCCGCTACGGGGTGCAGGACAGCACCACGCTCGCCATCCAGCTGGAACTGCGCTACCGGGGTCTGCGCAGCCCGCACAAGCTCAAGGCCGGGGTGTCCGGCTGCACCCGCGAGTGCGCTGAGGCGCAGAGCAAGGACTTCGGGGTCATCGCGACCGAGCGCGGCTGGAACCTGTACGTGGGTGGCAACGGCGGCGTGACGCCGCGCCACGCGCAGCTGCTCGCCCAGGACCTCGACGAGGCGACGCTGGTCCAGTACCTGGACCGCTTCCTGATGTACTACATCCGCACCGCCGACCGGCTGCAGCGCACCAGCACGTGGCTGGAACGGATGGAGGGCGGCATCGAGCACCTGCGCGACGTGGTGGTGCACGACTCGCTGGGCCTGGGCGCTGAACTGGAGGCCGCCATGGCCCGGCACGTGGACACCTACCACGACGAGTGGGCCGAGACGCTGCGCGACGAGGCCCGCCTGCGCCGCTTCCGGCACTTCATCAACACCGACGAGCCCGACGACGCGATCCAGTGGGTCACCGAACGCGACCAGCCGCGCCCAGCGTTCGAGCACGACCTGCTGGAACTGCCGATGCTGGCCGGGGACTGAAGACGCCCCACCCGCCCCACCGCCCACTGCCCAAGGAGCCTGCCATGACTCAACTCCGCTCACCTGCCGCCCCGCACCACCCTGCCCACTGGACCGTGGTCTGTCGCCTGGACGACATCCTGCCGGGCAGCGGCGTGTGCGCCCGGGTCGGGCAGGATCAGGTGGCCATCTTCCGGGTGGCCGGACAGGTGTTCGCGGTGTCGAACCGTGACCCGTTCACCCAGGCCAACGTGCTGTCGCGGGGCCTGACCGGCAGTTACCGCACCCAGGACGGCGAGCGCTACAAGGTGGCCTCGCCGCTGCTCAAGCACACCTTCGACCTGCAGAGCGGGGTGTGCCTGTCAGACAACAGCGTCCGGCTCAGCACCTGGGCCGTCAAGATTGACGAGGGGCACGTATGGATTGGTTCAGCGGACTGAGTGTCCTGTCGCTGGAAACCCGGCGCGGGGCCGAGATGGCCACACTCATCGAGAAGTACCAGGGTCGACCGACCGTCGCCCCCAGCCTGCGCGAGGACCGCCAGGACACCTCGCTGCGGCTGCGCGACTTCGCCGCGCGTGTCAAGGCGGCGCCTGATCGTCAGCTGCTGGTGTGCATGACCGGCATCGGCACCCGGCTGTTTCTGCAGGACCTGCAGCGCTCCGACGCCGAGGCCTTCAGCCGGCTGAAGGCCCTCCGCATCCTGTCGCGCGGGGCCAAGCCCACCCAGGCGCTCAAGCAGTTCGGGCTGCAGGCGGACACGGTGCCGCGCCCGCACACCTGGCGTGAGGTGCACGACCACCTGCTCTCCGGGTCGCTGCGCGGCCTGGACATCACCATCCTGGAATACGGCGAGCCCGCCCCGCCTGCGCTGGTGGCGTCCCTGGCCGAGGCGGGCGCGGCGGTGTCGCCAGTGGCGGTGTACCGCTGCGCCTTCCCCGACAACCCGGAACCGCTGCGGCAGGCGGTGCGTGACACGGTCGCCGGCCGGCATCAGGTGCTGCTGTTCTCCAGCGGCACCCAGGCGGTGCACTTTCTGAGGTGTGCTCGGGACCTCGGCCTGGAAGCGGAGCTGCGCCACGCGCTGGGCCGGATGGTGGTGGCCAGCATCGGTCCCGCCTGCAGCGAGGCGCTGGGCGAACTGCGGCTGCCCTTTGACCTGGAGGCCAATCCGCACAAGATGGGCATCCTGGTGCGCGCGGCGGCCGAGCACGCCTCCGGCCTGCTGGCCCGCAAACGTCCCGCGGTGGCCTGAGCGCAGCCGGCGCCCTTGCCCCCGTCACGCTGGCTCGACGTCCACCCAGCTGCCCGTCGCCGACGCGTGCTCCCAGGCGTCCAGCAGCGCCTGGATGCGCACCCCCATTCGGAAGTCCACCAGGTCGCCCGCTTCGCCCCGCACGCGGCTCACCAGCGCCCCCACCAGCCGTTCCCCGGCCGGTACCCGCGGTCCCTCGACCGGCACCGGTTCAAGCGGTCCCGGCCCCCACGCCACCACCGGCGTGGCCCAGTTCGTCAGGCCGGCGGTGCCCCCCGCGCCGTACACGGTGAGGCTGACCTGTTCGGGGCGGGGCACGTTCGTCAGGCACGACACCGTGACCAGCAGCCCGCCTTCGAGCTCGAGCGTGCCGAGCGCGGCGGTTTCACACGCGTCAGGGTCGTGGGCGGGGTACTCGGTGTGCGCCCAGACCCGCTTCACCGGCCCGAGGACGGACAGGAGCACGTGCAGGAGATGCGGGCCAACCTCCCGGATCGGCCCGCCCTGTTCCCGCCCGCCGATCCAGGGGTTCTGCTGCCAGCCTCTGGGCCACTGCGGAAACACCAGCGTCACCTCAGCCCGGCGCAGGCGTCCGAGGCGGCCCTCCTCGACCAGCCGGCGAAATGTCTCGATGCCCGGGTCGCCGTGCAGCGGCAGGTTCAGCGCGTGCACCACGCCCGCCGCCTGCGCTGAGCGCTCCATCTGCCGCGCTTCGCTGAGCGTCAACGCCAGCGGTTTCTCGCACAGGATGTGCCGCCCCGCCGCGAGGACGTCCAGGGCGATCGCGTGATGGAATTTCGGCGGCACGGCGACATACACCAGGTCCAGGTCAACCGTTCCGAGCATTGACCGGTGGTCGGTCCAGGCCGAGGCACGGACCTCGCGGGCGGTCGCGTCCGCGAGCGAGGCGTCAACGTCGCACACGGCCGTGACCTGAACCTCACTGCTGGCCGTGAAGGCTTTCAGCAGGCTCTGCCCGATGGCCCCCAGGCCGATCACGCCGACGCGAACGGCCGGCGTCACTGGCCCCGCCCCGCGGTCAGGGCACGGCGCTCACGGACCCTGGCGGGAGAAGGGCCAGGACCCGGCACGGTCGGCGGCCGACTCCCCTGCGACTCAGGCCGCGGTTCCATGGTGACTGCTTCCGTGCTCAGGATCTGCTGTGACGTCATACGCTCCTCCGTGGTGTGATGGCGACCCGCTTGACAGGTGCTCGATCTGTCCAGCCGGCGCGGCGGGCGTCCGACGCACCCGCGCGGCTGGCCCCCTTCGCCGGAACCAAGGGACATCATCGCGTGTCCGACCGGCAGGCTGCCGGGGCCTCCAGGGTTGATGAACGCTCGCCTGTGGGTGAACGGGCGGGTCGTGCCGTGCTGCCGGACGACCGGGCCGCCCAGGTGCGTGTGGTGAACGTTCACTGGGCGCTCCACGGGCCGAGGTTCAGTGGGGAAGCGCTGACCCGGCCGGAACGGCGGCCTGCGGCCGGGCGACCAGCACGCCGCAGGCCGGGAGGGTGACCTGACCCTGCAGGGTCGCGCCGCTGAGCAGGTCGTGCAGGTCGGTGGCGAGTGGCACCGTGACCTGCTGCTGCAGGTGATTCAGGAGGAACAGCACCTGGCGTTCCCCCTCGCCGCGCCGCGTGGCTTCCACGCCCTCCGGCAGGTTCGGCCACGTGGGCTCAACGCCGCTGTCCTCGCACAGGTGGCCGAGCAGGCCACGCAGGAAGGCCGGTTCAGCGCTGGACGCGAGGTGCCACGCCTGGCCCTGCCCGACCCGATGGCGCGTCAGGGCGGGCGTGCCCGCGTAGAAGTCCTCGCCGTACGTCGCCATCACCTCGGCGCCTTCCACGCGGACGATGTCGAACAGCAGGTTGCAGCTGTAGCTGCCCGACAGCGCGCCCAGCGCCCCTTGCAACACGATGCGGTTGCGCACGTCTGGCGCCAGGGCATCGATCTCCTCCACCCACAGTCCAAGCAGGTCGCGCAGCGGCCCGGGAGCGCCGCCCGGGAACACCCGGTCGCTGGGATCCGCCACGCCGCTCAGGAAGGTGGTGAGGAGCGTCCCGCCGCCCGCCACGAAGGCATGGAGGGCCGAGACATCCTCCGGGCGAAGCAGGTACAGCACCGGCGCGGCCAGGACCCGGTAGCCGCTCAGGTCACTTCCCGGCCCCACCACGTCCACCGCGACGTGGGCGGCGTGCAGGGCGTCGTACACCTTCCAGACCTCCTCGACGTACTCCAGGGCGGCGCTCGGTCCCGTCGAGTTTTCGCTCGCCCACCAGCTTTCCCAGTCGAACCACACGGCGGTGCGGGCGCACACGCGGGTGCCCAGCGTCACGCGCCCAAGCTGCTGCAGTTCCGCGCCGAGCGCGCTCACCTCCCGGAAGACGCGGGTGTCGCTGCGCCCATGGTGCTCGATGACGGCCCCGTGGAACTTCTCGCCCGCCCCCGGCGAGCGGCGCATCTGAAAGAACATCACCGCGTCCGCGCCATGCGCGACCGCCTGGAAGCTCTGGAGCCGCATCACGCCCGGACGCTTGAGCGAGTTGTACGGCATCCAGTTCGTCTGGCTCGGCGTCTGCTCCATGAGCAGGAACGGCGCGCCGCCCTTCAGGCCGCGCATCAGGCTGTGCATCATGGCGGTGCGCGACGGGGCCTGGCCCGGGCCGGGGTAGCTGTCCCAGGCGATCACGTCCAGGTGCGGCGCCCAGGCCCGGTAGTTCAGCACGCGGTACGCGCCCATCAGGTTGGTGGTGATCACCGCCTCCGGATGGTGCTCGCGGATGGCCCGGTCCTCCAGCAGGTAGGTGTCGAGCAGGTTGTCGCTGTTGAAGCGCATGTAGTCGAGCGAGAGCCCCTGCAGGGACGTATGCCGGTCGTCTCGCTGCACGGTCAGGACATTGGGCGCCACGATCTCGTCCCAGTCGCTGATGGTCTGATTCCAGAACTGAGCATTCCAGGCGTGGTTCAGGGCGTCCAGACTGCCGTACTTCGCGCGCAGCCACGCCCGGAAGCGGACCTCGCAGCGCTCGCAGTAGCACGCCCCGCTGTACTCGTTGGAAATGTGCCACAGGCTCAGCGCCGGGTGCTGGCCGTACCGCTCGGCCAGCGCGCCGGCCAGCCGCGGCGCGAAGTGCCGGTAGGTGGGGCTGCTGGGACAGGCGTTGTGCCGGTTCCCGAACTTGCGTTTGCGGCCCTGAGCGTCCACCCGCAGGATGTCCGGGTAGCGGGTCGCCATCCAGGCGGGGTGCGCGGCGGTGCCGGTGCCCAGGCACACCCGCATCCCGTTGTCGTGGAGCAGCGTGAACAGCTCGTCCAGCAGGCTGAAGTCGAAACTCTGCTCGTCCGGCTGCAGCCTCGTCCAGGCAAAGATATTGATGCTCAGCAGGTCAATGCCCGCTTCCCGGAACAGGCGGATGTCCTCGTGCCAGACCTCGCGGTCCCACTGCTCAGGATTCCAGTCGCCGCCGTAGGGAATTTTCTGAAATCCAAGATCAGGCATGCGGGCTCCTGTGGACGTGATCCGGTGCGCCGGTGGAACGGAGAAGGGACGGCATACGCTCCACTGTAGAGGCTGCCATGGGCCCCGCATCGGCTCCAGGCCCAGCGGCCCGCAGTTCGAACGCTGGACGGCGTGCTGGGGCAGACCGCGCGGAGGTGCTGGTCGGTCCCGCTCCGGAGCCGCTTCAGGACCTGGGCCGGAGCGCTGCGGGCTGGAGCCCTCCACGCGGGCCGTGGTCCACCGCGGCCGACGGGCGGACGCTGGGGCCAGACTTGGCAGGCGACGACCCGACCATCCTCCAGACCGTGCCATGTGGCGGTCCGCCTGGCACTGGGACAACCTGCACGCCGTGGTCAGCAGGTGTCAGGCGCCGCACCACCGGCCGGATGCAGCGAGGCCCCGGTGGGCCCCATGCATACGCGGCTGAAGCGTGCCGGTGCCGCGGCCAGGTTCCTCCTGTTCCGTTGGAGGCCGAAGTCCGCATCGGCCGCTCAAAGACCGGGCACCCCTGGAGATGTGAGCGGCATTCAGCACCTCCAACTGGGAACTCGGGTCGATGCTGGCGCCGGCCCGCAAGGGCCAAGACGTCTCCGGGGAGGGGCGCCGGACGTGTGGGCACCACACCTCGGCACGACGACGGTGGTGACACCGCGCCAACCACCGCACCAGGGCACACCGGCCAGTTCTCCCCTGGCCTTCGGGCGGGGCAGGGGGCGTCCATGCGCTTCAGCATTCCAACCGCTCCGGTGGGCAGGAGGAAGGCGCCTTATCGCCGCCACTGGACCGGGGCGTTTCCCCGCGTGGCCGATTACAGTAAGGGCACAAGGGTGGCCGGACCGGTGCGGATGGCGCAGCCGTCTGCTTCTGTCTGCGGACACGGTGCCGCCACCCCAGGAGGAAGGACGTGGCGACGGTTCAACCCAACATCCTGATGGTCATGGTGGATCAGATGGCGCACGACGTCATCGGGCAGCTCGGGCACCCGGCGGTGTCCACGCCGCACCTCAACCGCCTGGTGGCGGGTGGCGTGGCCTTCACCAACGCGTACTGCAACTCACCCATCTGCGTGTCGTCGCGCACGTCCCTCATGACCGGCAGACTGGTGCGGCAGACCCGGGCCTACGACAACGGTTCCGAGTTCCCCGCCAGCGTGCCCACCTTCGCCCATCACCTCAACCGGGCCGGGTACCGGACGATCCTGGCGGGAAAGATGCACTTCATCGGGCCAGATCAGCTGCATGGCTTTCAGGAGCGGCTCACGACCGACATCTCCCCGGCCGGCTTCGAACTGACCCCGGACTGGCGGCGCGGTCCGTACCCGAACGAGGGCACCAGTGTGAATCGCCTGCGGTACCCGCCGGTTCGGCCCTGGAGCCTCCAGCTCTCCTACGACGAGGAGGTGCTGCACAGCGCCCTGGCCCGCCTGCGGCAACTGCAGGCGGAACAGCAGCCGTTCTTCATGTGCGCGTCCTTCAGCCATCCGCATGACCCTTTTCTGGTGCCGCAGGCGTACTGGGACCGGTACGAAGACGTGCCGATTCCCGCGCCCGCTGCACCCGGCCGGCCCCTGCACGAGCACCACCCGTACAACCAGTGGATTCAGATTCACCATGAAGCCGACCGCTTCCCCCTGGCCCCCGAGGAGGTGCAGCAGGCCCGCCGGGCGTACTACGCGGCCGTCAGTTACGTGGACGACCTGGTGGGCCGGCTGCTGGGCGAACTGGAGCGGCTCGGACTCAGCGACACGCTGGTGATCTTCACCAGCGACCACGGGGAGATGCTCGGGGAACACGGCATGTGGTTCAAGCGCACCTTCCACGACCCTTCGGTCAAGGTGCCGCTGGTGCTGTCGCTGCCCGGCCGCTTCAAGGCCGCCCGGCGCACCGAGGTCGTGTCGCTCGTCGACCTGACGGCCACCCTGCTGGAGTACGCCGGCGTGCCGGATGCCGAAGCGCAGATCGCCCGGCTGGACGGGAACAGCCTGCGGCCCCTGCTGGAGGAGACCGGCGGAACCTGGCGCAACCGTGCCGTTTCCGAGTATTACTCGGAGGGGACGATCGAGCCGATGCTGCTGCTGCGCACCGAACGCCACAAATTCGTCTACGTGCACGGTCATTCGCCGCTGCTCTTCGACCTGGACCACGATCCGCTGGAGCTGCACAACCTCGCCGCTGAGGCGGGGAACGAGGCCCTGTGCCGGGCGTTGCGGGAGGACCTGCTGCAGGGCCTGGATGTGGCCGTGCTAAAAGACGAGATCCTGCACAGTCAGCAGGAGCGGTTGCTCATCGTGGCGGCCACGCCGACCAGCGCGGCGTGGAAGTATCAGGCGCCAACCGACGTTTCGAGGCTGTACCGGCGCCCCACCTCCTGATCCGGACAGGCATGCTGAGCGCGCCACGCTGCCTCGTTCTTCACAGTGCGTCCGACTCAGCGGGACGGCGGTCCAGGTGCCCGGCCGGCTGGGCGTAGGTTCAGCGTGGCCCGCATCCTGGCCTTACTTTCTCCACGCCGGGCGACCTTCAGCGGGTCCGCGTGGGCGTCCCGGGTGCGGCCGCCGGCGAGAGGGAAACCCCTTGCCCGATCGGTCCGTGTCCTTACCTTGAACGCACGAGTGGCAGATAGACCTCGTCCACGATCTCGGCCAGCACGGCGTCTGGCACTTCGGGTGCGCCACGCATGAAGTACTCGTGGCGGAGCAGGGCCAGCGCCACGCCCGCCACCCGCGGATGCAACGCCTCCGGGCGGGCCTCGCCCCGGGCCACAGCGCGGTTCAGGACGACCAGGAACAGATGCGCGCCGCTTTGCGCCCCCATGGCCTGGACCTGCTTCAGGAGTTCCGGGTCACGTTGAAGGTCGGCCAGCAGGCCGCGCAGCACTTCGCCGAGGGGAGAAGCCCAGTGCTGGTTCGCGCCCCGCATGATGCTGAGGATGTCCTCGCGCAGGTCGCCGGTGTCCGGTGGCGTGAAGTGGTCGGCGGCGAGCTGGCCGTACGCCGCGAACGCCAGGGCGGCCCGGCTGGGCCAGCGGCGGTACAGCGCGTTTTTGTTGGTGCCTGCGCGGCGCGCCACCTGGTCCATGGTGAAGTTCGCGTAGCCGGCGGCCAGCAGCTCATCGGCGGCGGCGCGAATGAGGGCCTGTTCGAGGGCGGCGCCTCGGCGGCGCTTGGACGTGGGGGGGTCGTGGGGCATGGCAGCGTAGGTCCACTGTACGACCTGACCGTTGTCGTCTATGCTTCCTATAAGGTACTATTGGTACCTTATAAGGAGGACGTATGCGGGCCAGGGGCATCACCTACGACACCGGCTTCTTCAACGGCATCACCAGCACCCACGAACCGTTCGATCCTGGCCGCGTTCGCCGCGACCTCCAGGCCATCCGGGATGACCTGCACTGTACGGCCGTCCGCGTCACGGGCGGCGACCCGGATCGCCTGGACGTCGCGGCCCGCCACGCGGCCGACCTGGGTCTGGAGGTGTGGTTCTCGCCCTTCACCTACGAACTCGACCAGGACGCCCTGCTCCACCTGCTGCTCGACTGCGCGGACCGCGCCGAGCGGCTGCGCCAGCAGGGAGCGCGCGTCGTGCTGGTGACCGGCGCCGAACTGAGCCTGTTCACCCACGGCTTCCTGCCCGGCGCCACGGCCGAGATCCGGTTGAACGGCCTGCTCCGGCGGGATCCACAGCTGCTCGCGGGCCTGCCCGACCTGCCTGCCCGGATCAACACCTTCCTGCACCGCGCCGCGTCGGCCCTGCGCGCACGGTTTGCCGGACCGCTGACCTACGCCTCCATTCCGTTCGAGGGGGTGGACTGGGCGCCCTTCGATTTTGCCGCTGTGGACCTCTACCGCACCAAGGAGACGGCCCCGCATCTCCGGATGGGCTTGCGGACCTTGAAGGCGGCTGGCAAACCCCTGGCGATCACCGAGTTCGGCTGCGCCACCTACCACGGCGCGGCGGACCGGGGAGCCGTGGACATCGTGACGTACGAAGGCGGCCACCCCGTGAGCCTCAAGGGCACGTATGCACGCGACGAGGCCGAGCAGGCGAGGTGCATTGCGGAACTCGTGGCCCTGTTCGAGGAGGAAGGGGTGGACAGCGCGTTCGTGTGTACCTTTGCGTGCTTCTATCTGCCGCACCACCGTGACGGGTCGCCGGATCTGGACCTGGGCAGCTTCGGGATCGTGAAGGTCCACCCGGACGGCCTGGGCCTGCCGCGATGGACGCCCAAGATGAGCTACGCCGCCGTTGCCGCGTCGTATCGACAAGGAACTTAAATGCGCCCGACCGGGCGGCCATTGGTCCCCTCCCACCGGTTGCCGGATGCTGGAACACGCTTCCACAGCGGGCACCGAGGACAGGTGGAGTCCCCTCAAGGGGGCAGTGGGGTCAGGCATGACCGCCCGCATCGACCGCAGGGTGGTGCGAGCCGGGGGCAGGCCAGGGAACGGATCAGATGCGCTGCGCGGTGTAGTGCAGCATCTCCCCGATGACCTTCGGGTGGTTCAGGGTGTGGTCGTTCTCCAGTTCCGCGCGGCAGATCATCAGCGACTGCTGCTGGATGTACTGCGCGCGGGCGTAACGGCGGTCCATGAACGCGCGCAGCGTCTGCGGCACCGGCTGGTCCTCTTCCAGCAGCAGGCTGAGCACCACCGCGTCCTCAATGGCCATGCCCGCGCCCTGGCCCAGGTGGGGGGTGGTGGTGTGCGCCGCGTCCCCGATCAGCAGGACGCGGCCCTGGAACCAGTCCCCTTCGATGAACGTCACCTCCATCGGGCGGTACACCACCTCGGCGGGATCGGTGATCTGTTCGCGCAACTCGGCCACGCGCCCCACAAAATGCTGCAGGCGCTCGCGCATCAGGCGAGCCAGCGCCTCCCTGGGGTAGAAGGGGTTGCCCGGCTCCCGGGTGGTCAGGTACAGATACATCAGGTGCTCGGAGAGCGGCACCAGGCCAGCCGAGTTGCCCTGGGTATCTCGGAACGTCTGGAGGGCGTCGTTGTCGGGCGTTCTGGGGAAGTTGTGCCGCCACACCGACTGGCCCACGAACTGCGGGCGGTAGCGCTCCCCGAACAGCAGCGTGCGGACCCTGGAGTACGCGCCGTCCGCCCCGATCACCAGGTCGTAGCGGCCAGAGCGGCCGTCGGTGAACGTCACGTCGACGTGGTCGTCCTGCTGCTCGAACCGCTCCACCGTGACGCCCAGGGACACGCGGGTGCCTTTCTCCAGCGCGGCTTCCTTCAGGGTGTCGTGCAGCGCCGAGCGGCGCACGCCGAGGTTCGCGGGGAATGCGGCGCCGGCGAGGCGCTCCCCGGGAATCCGGGCGCGCCGCACGCCGTCGGGGCTGTAGAACTCAACGTCCTCGAAGGGGAAGCCGGCGCTCAGGTACCGGTCGAGCAGGCCGGCCTGCGCCATCGCCCGGACCACGTTGCCCTGCTGGATGATGCCGACCCCGTAGGCGTTCCACGCGCGGTTCAGCTCCACCATGTCCACCTGGACCCCACGGTCGCGCAGCATTGAGGCCGCCACCAGCCCCGCGATGCCGCCGCCCACCATCAGTACGTTCTTCACCTGGTTCATGCCGCTCTCCTTATCGGACGGGGCCTGCCTGCGGTCAGGCGGACGGGATCCCGGTGTCTTCAGGGTGCGCGTCCGGCCAGCGGGTGCGCCCGCCGAGCCGCTCGGCGACCCAGTCGGCGATGTAGTCCAGGGCATAGGCGCTGTTGTCGACGCTGCTGTGCTGCACGCCGCCCTCGCGGTCGGTGAAGATCTTGAGCGTCTTATCCGGGCTGTTGACGAGCCCGTCGTACGTCTGGTGGGCGTACTTGAGGGGGATCTGGCGGTCCTGCTCGCCGTGCGTGACGAGGAACGGCACCCGCACGCGGTCCAGCACCCCGTCTAGCGTGACGTACTTCATCCGCTCCAGGAACGCGTCCATGCTGCTGGTGCCCCACACCCACTGCACGTGCTCCCAGTAGTGCGGGACCGGGCGCTCCCCCTCGCGGTTCAGGCGGGCGAGCTGTACTTCTCCCCAGTTGTGGTTCGCGCCCCACACCGCGCCCAGCGCGAAGCGGGGTTCGAAGGCCACGGCGCGCGGCGCGTAGTAGCCGCCCAGCGACACGCCTTGCAGCCCGATGCGCTGCGGGTCGATGTCGGCGCGGGTCTCCATGGCATCGACGACGCGGCTGGCCCACGCTTCGGCGTCGTACCGGGCGGTCAGGCCGTGCAGGCGCAGCGCTTCGCCGGTCCCCGGCTGGTCGAGGCACAGCGAGGCAATGCCGCGCCGGGCGAGGTGCTGCGGCAACCCGACGCGGTACAGCATCTCCTTGGTGCTGTCCAGGCCGTTGATCTGGATCAGCAGGGGGGCCTTGCCGGTCACGCCTTCGGCGCGGGTGTACAGGCCCGCGAGGTGCGCGCCCTCGTACGGAATCTCGACGCGCTCGCAGTTCTCGTGGGCGAGCTGCACGCCGCGCTGGAAGCAGTCCTGGAACTTGGCATACAGCGCCGCGCGCCCCGGGGCGTCCCGGGCCTGCATGCGCTCGGCGGTGAGCAGGTACGTGGCGGCGCGGCCGAGCTTGGTCCCGGCGCTGATCAGGCGGCCCTGCGCTTCGTCCTCGTGCGCCAGGGCGATCAGGTTGTCGCCCATCCGTTCCCACGACTGCAGGAACAGCCGGGTGCCCTCGTCGTCCCCCTGCTGGGAGACCTCCATGAGCGGGCGGCACATCTCGTCGAGTTCGCCGATCTTGGCGCCCATTTCCATCGCCAGGTTGATGGCGAGGTTCCACACGTAATTGCCGGGGAAGTACTGAAACATCGGACTCCTTGGCCGCGCGGCGCACGGCGGTCGCGGCGTGGTCCCGTGGGACGGCCGGGTACACACAGGGGCGGGCGGCTTACGCGGACGTGATGGAGGGCACCCGCGGGCTGGGGGTCCAGCCGGCCCCGTCCGGCGCGCCGATGGGGTTGCGCAGCACGCCGATGCCTTCGATGTCCAGTTCGACCACGTCACCGGGGTGCAACTCGCGGCCGAGTTCCATGCCGCACCCGCGGCCGACGGTGCCGGTGCCGAGCAGGGTGCCGGCGGGCAGCGGCTCGCCGGTGCTCGCCCAGGCGACCAGTTCCTGCACCCGCCACATCAGGGTGCTGGTGCTGCCCTGCGACCACACCTCGCCGTTCACGCGGGCGGTCATGCTCAGCTGATGCGGGTCGAGCTCGTCGGGGGTGACGATCACCGGGCCGCACGCCGACGCGAAGTGCTTGCCCTTGCTGGGGCCCAGCCGGCCCTTCATCTCCCGGAACTGGATGTCGCGGGCGGAGAAGTCGTTCAGCACGGTGTAGCCGAGGATGTGCCGGTCGGCGGCGTCCGGCAGGATGTTGCGCCCGCCGCGGCCGATCACGATGCCGAGCTCCAGCTCGTAGTCCATGCGGCTTTGGGCGTAACTGGGCCACGGCATCACCGCGTCCGGCCCGATGAACGCCGGGGCGCTGCCCATGTACGAGATCGGCAGGTCGTACACCACCGGGTCGACCGTGCCGCCACTCCTGCCCGCCGCGTTGACGATGTGCTCCTCGAACGCCAGGAAGTCGCGGAAGGTGGAGGGGTCGATGGGGGAGAGCAGGTCCCCTTCGCCGGCGTGCGCGTCGCCGCTGGTGTCGGCGGCCGCGGCGTGGAGGGCGTCGAGGAACACGTCGCCGTGCGTGAGGGCCAGCGCCAGGCTGCCCGGCACCACCTGGGCCGCCAGGGTGAGGGCGGCGGACCCGGTCAGGCCCCGCCGCAGCAGGGCCAGCTGGTAGTGACGGCGCACGTCCACGCGGGGCGCGTGAGGACCGGCCTGGACGACGATGCGGGCCTGCGGCCCATCGGGCGTGGGCACGCTGATGCGGAGGATTCTCATGCTGCTCCTTGCAGAGGGGAGACGCGGCGGGCGGTGCGGGCCGCGCCTCCCGGGTGGACTCAGTCGAGCAGGGCGACCACGCGGGCCGGACCCGCGCTGCCGCCCACGATCTTCAGCGGAAAGCAGGAGACCTGGAAGCCGGTGGCGGGCAGGGCGCCCAGGTTCGTGAGGCGCTCGATCTGCGAGTACGCCAGGTCCACCTGGTGGGCGGCCCAGAACACGCCCGGTTGACCGGCAGCGCGGGCCTGCTCCGCCTGGGTGGTCAGCGGCGCGTCCCAGCCCCAGGCGTCGATGCCCATCACCCGCACGCCCTGCTGGTACAGCCAGCGGGTGGCGTCGGCGCTCACGCCGGGCCCGCGCAGCCAGTAGTCCGGCTGACCGTAGAACTGGTCGCGTCCGGTGCGGATCAGCACGATGTCCAGCGGCCGGAGGGTGTGACCGATGCCTGTCAGCAGAGATTGCAGGTCGTCGACCGTCACGGCGTCGCCGTCGGCCTTGTGGCGGACGTCCAGCACCACGCCTGGCGCGAAGAACCACTCGAGCGGCAGCTGATCGATGCTCTGGGCGGGTTGGCCCTGGATGGTCGAGTTGTAGTGCAGCGGGGCGTCCACGTGGGTGCTGGAGTGGGTGCCGAAGTTCGTGAAGGTGTCGGTGGCCCAGCCTTCGCCGGCGCGCAGCAGCTCGCGCGGCACGCCGAACATCCGCTCGATCTCCTCGCCCCCCTGGGCGTTGCTGTAATAGTCGATGCCCACCCGCTGAAACGCGGGCACGTCCGGGTGGGACGGCTGAATCGGGGCCGAGAGGTCCACGACGCGCATCCGCTCAGCCCTGGCCCTGGCGGGCGTACGGGTTGCGGATGGCGGCGCTCAGCTCGTCCTCAGTGCCGGGCAGCGCGCCCTCCTCGGTGGCGCTGGGGCCGGCCGCCGCGGGGAAGCTCTCGGTCATGCTCATCGGCATGGCTGAGTTGCGGTACAGGCTGTTCGAGCCGGTGGACGGCGTCCAGGTCTTCGGTTCCCAGTCCGGCACGTAGTTGCGGTAACCGCCGGTGTTCAACTCGACGCGCAGGCCGCTGGGGTCGCGGAAGTACAGGTACGTCTGCTCGCCGATGCCGTGGATGCTGGGGCCGTACTCGATGCTGGTGCCGCCCTCCATCAGCACGTCGGCCGCCACCAGGTGCTCCTCGCGGGTGTCAACCCAGAAGGCGATGTGGTTCACGCGCCCCGGGACGCCGCTGCCGTCCAGCACGCAGCCGAGATCGTGGGACTTTTCGTTGGTGGTGAGCACGGTGAAGACCGTGACGGGGGCGTGGTCAAGGTCGGTGTAGGCCATGATCCGGAAGCCCAGCGTTTCTTGGTACCAGCGGGCGAAGCCCTTCACGTCGCTGGCCGCCACCGTCACGTGGTCGAGGAAGCGGGGCGCGACGCCGTGGTTGGTGCGCCGGGACGGCCGGTCGTGGAACTGCGAGCGGTGGGCGTCGTCAGCGGCGTGCTTCTCGACGTCCCAGAACAGCTCCATCACGTGCCCGTACGGGCCGGTGAAGCGGTAGGCCCGCCCGTGGTGGTGCTGGGCGGCGCGCCACTCGCCGTGCACGCCCGCCGCTTCGACGCGCCGCACCGCTTCGTCCAGCGCCTCGGGGCTGGTGGTGCGCCATGCCATGTGCGCCAGGCCGGGCTGCTCGCCGCGCGTGATCACCAGGCTGTAGCGGTAGTAGTCGCCCCAGCAGCGCAGGAACACCGACGCGCCGTTGCGGGTGACTTCCTGCATGCCCATCTGCTGCTCGTAGAAGCGCACCGAGGCATCGAGGTCGGGGGTGGTGATTTCCAGGTGCGCGAGGTGGGACAGGAGCTGAATCATGGGAACCTCCGGAACAGGGCGCAAGCACCCGGACGAATTTGATGTTTGATCAAAACTAACACGACTGAATGGCGAGCGGCAAGCGCTCAGGCGCTGGACACCGGCGCCGGCTGCGCCAGCGCCCGCGCGATCGCCTGCGCCGCCAGTACCGCGAGCGCCACGCTGGTCACGGTGGGATTGCACGCGGTGCTGGTCGGAATCACCCCGTTGCCCCCCACGTACAGGTTCTCCACGCCCCATACCCGCGACGTCGCGTCGCAGACGGACGTGCCGTCGTCCCGCTCGCCCATCCGGGTGGTGCCCTGGTAATGCAGCGAACTGCCGCTCGGCAGCACGAACGGCCGGCCCGCCGCGATCGGCCGGCCCAGCGCCGCCATCGCCCGCTCGACCTCGTCCTTGGCCCGCTCGATCACCACATGGTCGGTGGGGGTCAGGGTGTGATGCACCGTGATGGCCGGCAGGCCCACGTCATCCCGGTGGTCGGCCGAGAACGCCAGGTGGTCCTCGAAACGCACCTCCCGGGCACAGAACCACCCCAGGCCGACCACCGGCGTGCCGGTGTCCTGCTCGACCGGAATCGGGATGGGGGACGCTTCCAGCTCCATCACCTGCCCGTGATACGGGTGCGCCGGCGCGTGAAACGGCACCCACGACACCCCACCGGCCGCCGGGCCGGGCGAAGCGGGCAGCAGGGCCGGATCCAGCTGCACCGCGCCGAGCACCTGCGGCTGGTCGTTGAGGTAATGCCCCAAGGCCGCCGGGCGGATGCCGGAGGCCCACAGCAGCTGCGGGGTCCGCAGGGCGTCCGCGGCCACCACCACCGCGCGGGCGTGCACCGTCCACACCTCCCCGCTGCGGCGGTCCTGCAGCTGCGCGCCGGTGACGCGCGGGCCGTCCACCATCAGGCGCTGGCAGAGCGTGTCCGGCAGGAGCGTGAAGTTCGCCGCCCCGCCGTCCGCGAGCGGGCCCAGCACCACGTCCGCGCCGGACCACACCCGCACCCCGCCTTCGGTGCGGGCGGCCAGCGGCATCGGCTGCACCGGCCGACCCCCGGCGAGCGTGTCGTGGAACGCCCCCTGCAGCGCTTGGCGGATCGCGCGTGCCACGTCCGTGTCCGGGTAGGCGGCCTGCGTCACGGCCAGCAGGCGGTTCGCGTCCTGCAGCGCGGCGTCCCACTCGGCGCTCGGCAGGAACGGGATGCGCTCGGTGTTGCCGGGGGGCGGACACGCGCAGGTCCAGTGGGCGCCCATGCCGCCCACGTTTGTGGACAGGGCGGCCGCGGGCATGTCGTCGGCCATCCCGTGCGCGTCGCGGAGCAGGAAGGTGCCGGGACGGGCCAGCAGCGCCGGACGGGCGGGCGCCTCACCTTCGGCCGCGGCCCGTCTCGCCCCGATCCCGGGCGTGCCGTACACCACCTGGGTGGGGCCCTGCGAGCGCACCTGCGCCCGCTCGCGCTCGGCGGGGTCCGGGATGTTCTTGACGTGCTGTCCCGGCCGCGGCGTAAGCTGCGGGCCGGCGTCGACGAGCAGCACGGTGAGCTGCGGCGCCCGCTCGTGCAGCACCCGGGCGAAGGTGGCGCCCACCGGCCCGCCGCCCACGATCAGCACGTCCGGGTGGGACCGCTCGGTCACGTGCCCACCCGCAGGACCTTGCGGTCCTGACCGGTGAGCAGCATCGGCAGGTACGACACGCGCAGCCGAAACCGCACGCTGACCTCGTGCTCGCCCGGCGGCAGTCCGGCGGGCCGGCGCACCGTCACGGTGCCCACCTCGCCGAAGTTCCACACGGCGTCCGGCTCGTGCTCCATGTCCGGGACCCGGTACGTCTGCCCGGACAGCGTCACCGACACGTCCTCCGGGGGGACGCTCTGCCCGTCCAGCGTCACGTCGACGGCCTCGATCATGGACAGGCCCAGGCCGCGGTAGTAGGGCAGCCGGGCGCCGAACTGCACGCCATCCGGCACGTTCTTCAGGGTGTCTTCCACGACGATGTAGCGGTCAAACATGGGCGGCCTCCCGCTCGCCGAGCAGCCGGGCGAGCATGCGCTGGTGCCGGCGCACCTGCTCCACGCTGTCGATCTCGAACGCGTCCTGAATGTGGCGGTTGCCTTCGTACTCGCTGCAGATGTACCCCTGGTACCCGCCCTGCACCAGCACCGGGATCACCTGCTCGTAGCCGAGGCTGGTCTCCCGGTCCTGGTCATCCATCTCGTAGAACTTGCCGTGCACGTGGAAGATGCGCGGCATGTGCTCCAGCAGGTGCTTCGGGTTGCTCCACAGGTTGTGGCGCAGCACTTCCGCCATGCCGATGTCCAGCGGCGTGCCGCCCATCTCGCGCACGTCGTTGATGACGTACTCGGGCAGGGTGCGCGCGTCATACGCCGCGCGGACGTGCTCGATGATCTCCGGCGTGGCGCCCTGGCGCCGGAAGCGCTCCATCATCACCGGCGGGAAGTGATCGGTGAAGATGCCCATGTCCAGCACGTACCCCAGGAACGGCGAGTTCTCGCGCTCCATCACCTCGCTGTAGCGCAGGATCCACGGGTGACTCAGGTGCAAGGGCGCGTGGATCTCCACACCCATCCGCACGCCGTACCGCTCGGCCAGCGGGATGCACCGCACCAGGATCTCGGGCCGGACGAACATCAGCACCCGCATGACCGTGCAGCCCAGCCGGTGCGCGTGCCGCAGGTCGCGCTCAATGGAGGCCACCTGCTCGTCGTCCGACAGCACGCGGCCCCTGAACCGCTTGGTGTCGAGGAACATGTCGTGGCACACCGGGGTGGTGCCGTACTGCGCCATCATGCGGTGCCAGTCGTCATAGAACCGGTCGCTGAGATTCGGGAAGCCGGGCATCATCTGCTCGGCGAGCGTCTCGATGCCGAGCGCGCCCATGCTGGCGCAGGCGGCCACGCAGTCCTCCAGGGTCATCTTCCTGAGGAAGAACTCCTCCTGGAAGCTGTAGAGGCTCACCCCGCGCCGGATCTGCGCACCTGCTGCGGCCGTGGTGCCTTGGGTCGTCATCTGGGTCATACGTCACTCCTTGTCATCATGTCAGCCCTTCACGCCGCCGGAGAAGCCCTGGATCAGCTGCCGCTGCGCCACCACGAAGAAGGCCAGGGCCGGCACGAGCGAGATCATCACGGCGGCGAACACGTAGTTCCAGCGGGTCGCGAACTGCCCCACGAAGCTGTACACCGCCACCGGCAGCGGCGTCTTCTGGGTGCCGCTCAGGAACACCAGCGGGTTGAAGAAATCGTTCCAGATCAGCATGCCGCACAGAATCGCCACCGTGCCGGTCACGGGCCGCAGCAGCGGAAACACCACCCGCGTGAACGTCTGCGCCGGGGTGGCGCCGTCAATCTGCGCGGCCTCCTCGTACTCGTGCCCCAGCTGCTTGAGGAAGCCGTAGTACAGGAACACCGCCAGGGGCAGCCACAGCGACACGTTCAGCAGGATCATGCCGGTGTAGCCGCCCACCAGCCCCAGGTGCCGGAACGCCGAGTAGGTGGGGATCAGGCCCAGCTGCGCCGGGACGATCAGGCCCACCACAAACACCAGCAGCAGCGGGCCGCTGGCGTTCGAGGTGCGCCGGGCCAGCACGTACGCCGCGGCCGAGCTGAGCGCCAGCAGGCCCAGCACGCTGCCGCCGGTGATGATCACGCTGCTGAGCAGCGCTCGCCCCATCCCGCCTTGCGTCCACGCGCCCACGTAGCTGCTCAGGTCGATGCGGCTGGGCAGCGACAGCGCCTTGCCGAACAGTTCCTCGGTCGGCTTGACCGAGATGACGATCAGGAACAGGAACGGAATGGACCACAGCAGGGCCAGCACCCACAACCCCACTTCCAGGCCCGACTGTCTCCGCTGATAAGCACGTTTCATGCGTTCCTCTCCGCCCGGCGCTGCACCAGCTGCTGCAGGATGGCAGCGGCGGCAATCAGCACGGCCAGCAGCAGGGCCAGGGTGGTGCCGTAGCCATACCGGCCGTACACGAAGGTCTGCTTGTACACCTGGGTGGCGAGCGTTTCGGTGGCGCCCAGCGGTCCGCCGCCGGTGAGCGCCAGCACCTGGTCGAAGATGCCCAGGCCGGAAATGACGGACAGCTGCACGCTGACGGTCAGGGCCGGCGTGAGCAGCGGCAACGTCACGCCCCAGAAGCGTTGCCAGGAACTCGCTCCGTCGATGACGGCCGCCTCCTCCACTTCCTGGGGAATGCCTTGCAGCCCGGCCAGCAGGATCACCATCGCCAGACCGCTGAACTGCCACACCAGCACCACCACCACCGCCCAGAAGGACCAGGTGGGGTCGGCCAGCCACGTGCGCTTCAGGCCCGGCAGGCCCAGCAGGTCGAAGACCCCGTTCAGCGGGCCGCTGTAGTCGAACAGGAAGCGCCAGATGAACGCGGTGGCCAGCTGACTCATCACCACCGGCGCGAAGAAAACGGTGCGCAGCAGGAACCGGGTCTTCAGGTGACGGTCCAGCAGCACCGCCAGCGCCAGGCCCACGATGTTCGTGAGCACCACGAAGCAGGCAGCGAACTTCAGGGTGGTGAGCATCGCCGATCTCGCGTCGTGGTCGGCCAGGACGGCCCGGACGTTGCTCAGTCCCGTGAAGGTGGCGGTGGCGCTCAGCCCGTTCCAGTCGGTGAAGGCGTACCAGCCGCCGGCGATGGCCGCGCCGTAGCGGATCAACAGCACGAGCAGCAGGGCCGGGAGCAGCCACCACCAGGGCGGCAGGTGCGCGGTGGTGCGCGCGTCCCGGCGGGCTTCGCGGGACGGGGGCGCGGCGTGTAAGGGCTGGGTATCTTGACGCGTCACTTGGGCATCCTCCAGGGTCGGGCGGGGCGCCACCCTCAGAACATCGTGGTGGTGTTCTGAGGGCGCTCGGGCACCGGCTGCATCACGTCCCGGTGCTCCACGATCAGGCCGGCCCACAGGGGGCCGAGAGTGCACACCGTTCTGCCCCGCCCGCGGCTGTTCGGGCATCCATGCAGGTGAGCGGTTTGTCCACCAGGACGCGCTTGAGCGTGAATCGGGGCTCGGGCCGCGCGCGCATGGCGCTCCGCCGTTCGATCGCCAACGCACGCCCCTCCTTGAGGCCGGGGTTGTGCTGCACGTGGTGTGGGGCCTCGCACCGCTCGAAGGCGCCGGTGCGCTCGGTCAGCTCGTCCATGACCCCAGCGGCCTTATTTGCTGTCCCAGGCCGCGTCGAGACGCGCGAGCAGCTGGTCGGGTGTGGTCTGGCCGGTCAGGAGGCCCTGCACGCCCTCGCCCAGGGTGGTAAAGACCTTGGGGTTGCTCCAGTCCAGCTGGATCAGGGGGAAGACCCGGCTCTTGTTGGTGAGGGCGGCGGAGATGCCGGCCAGTTCCGGCGGCAGGTTCTTGCCGGTGCTTGCTTGGGCGGCGGTGATGTCACCGGTGGCCTTGGTGTAGGTGACGTCCCCGCCGCCGCTGGCCACGAAGTCCGCGAAGGCCAGCGCGGCGGGGAGGTTCTTGCTGGTCTTGTTGACCGCCAGCGCGTCCGTGGGCGACACCGGGATGCTGGCGAGGGCGGCGGTGGAGGCGGGCAGGGGGGTCGCGCCCAGGTTCAGTTTGGGATTGATGCCCTTGAGGGCTGAGATCGCACCGGTGGGGATCACGAACATCACGGCGTCCCCGCTGGCCATCAGTGGCGCCGCCTGGGGAATGTCCGCCCCCTCCACGCCCGGCTGGAAGCAGCCGGCCTTTTTCATGTCCAGCAGCGTCTGCAGGCTGCGCTTCCAGGCCGACGTGTTCGCGAACGTCACTTTGCCCTGCTGGCGTTTGGCGTTCCACTGCGGGTCGGCACTCAGCACCTCGTTGGTGGCGATGGTGGAGAGCAGCAGCCCGGCGTTCTGCGCGTTGCCGCCCGCCAGGGCGAGCAGCACCTTGCCTTTGGCCTTGACGGTCTTGCAGGTCTGCAGGAACTGACCGAGCGAGCGCGGCAGGGTGATGCCGAGCGTCTTCACCAGGTCCTTGTTGTAGATGGCCGCGACGGGCGTCATGCCGAGCGGCACGGCGTACAGCTGGTTCTGCTTCCAGTACAGGTCGCGGTAGTTGACGGTGACGGCCGTCTTCGACCACGGCCGGGCCGTGAGCGGCGCGACGAACCCAGCGTCCGCGAGCGGCAGCACCGACACCTGGCCGCCGCTGCCGGCCGTGACGTAGAAGAGGTCCGGGCCGTTGCCGCTCTGCAGCTGGGTGCGCAGCACCTGCGGGTACGCGGTGCCGATGGGGAAGTACTCGGCCGTCACCTTGATGTTCGGGTATTTCTTCTGGAAGGCGGCGATGAGCGCGTCCATCGGGGGGTTGCCGGCGCCGGTGGACTGGGCGATCAGGCGGATGGACCCGCTCTGGGCGAGGGCGGGGGCAGACAGCAGGGCAGACAGGGTGAGCAGGGCCAGCGTGCGCTTCATCGGAAAACCTCCAGGGAGAGGGGCGGGAAGGGCGACCTTCGGGGAAGACCGGGCGGACAGGCATGGCGCCCGGCACCCCTGTCGTTGAGCTTTGATGTTTGATCAAACATAACGGACATTCTGATTTTTTGCAAGAGGGCGAGCATGCCGCCCGGCGCGGCGCCATCGTGCGGAACTGTGCAGATATGTGATCAAATCTCTGCTAAGCTGCCCGCATGTTCCCCCGCACGGTCAAGACCTCGCTGGTCACCCTGTTGCGTGACGAGATCGTGCGCGGCACCTTCGAGCCCGGCGAACGGCTGCGCCTCGAAGATCTCGCCCAGCGCTTCTCCGTCAGCACCATGCCCATCCGCGAGGCCCTGGGCGCCCTGGAGGCCGAAGGGCTGGTCACCATCCAGCCGCACCGAGGCGCCCAGGTCACGCTCTTCACCCCCGACGAAATCCGCGAGCTGTACGAAGTGCGCGCGGTGCTGGAGCAGCTCGCCACCGTCAAAGCCACCCCGAAGCTCACCGACGCCGACCTGGACGCCCTGGACGCGCTGGTGGCCGAGATGGAGCACCCGGAAGGCCACATCGACGTGGTGCGCTTCTCCGAGAACAACATGGCCTTCCACGGCCTGATCTACGACCGGGCCGGCATGCCGCACCTGGCCGCCCAGATCCGCGATCTGCGCTACCGGGTGCAGCATTACCTCCACAAGCACCTGGAGAGCACCAACTACACCACCGTCAACAACGTCGAGCACCGCCGCCTGGTGGAGCTGCTGCGCGCCGGCAAGGCCAAGGCCGCGGGCCAGGAGATGCACGGCCACATCCTCCAGACGGGCCTGAAGATCGCCAGCATCATGGCGCGCGAAGCCCTGGGCGGCGGCCTGGCCGTCCGCCCCCCCCGCACCCGCAAGGCCGCCGCCGACTGAAGCCACGCGCGGGGCGGGAGCCGACCTGAGGTGTCGGCTCCCGCCCCGCCCATGTGTTACCGCGGCAGGGTGCCCTGCCAGAAGATGTCCGCCAGCGACGTCCCCACCTGCAGGGACCGCCGCTCGGCCGGCTCGACCCAGCCGCCGGCCGCCTCAGACCAGCGCCGCAGGGCGTCCCTGGTGAGGGTCACGCGCGCGTGCTGGGTGGCCCCGGCCGGCACCTCCAGCGCCGTGAAGCCCGCCAGGGCCGGGTGGGCCGGCACGTCCTCGAACGCCGGCTGCGCCACGTACGCCTGCACCACCGCTTTCCCACGGCGGGCCGAGGTGTTGGTCACCGGCACCGTGAGCGTGACCTCACCGTCCGGCCCGGACGCCAGCTGCACGTCCCCGTAGTAGAAGGTGGCGTAGCCCAGGCCGTGCCCGAGCGGGTAGGCGGGCGCCACGCCCTGCGCCGCGAGCGAGCGGTACCCGATCAGCACGCCCTCCTGATAGTGCAGGTCCGCGTGCTCGTCCGGCGTGAGGTCGAACGCCGGGTAGTCGGCCTCCTGCGCCGCGAAGGTAACGGGCAGCCGCCCGCCCGGCTCACGGATGCCGGAAAGCACCTCCGCCAGCGCCGGCCCGAAGGCCTGCCCGGGGAACCACACCTGCAGCACCGCCGCGGCCTGCGCGGCCCAGCTGGTGTCCACCGCGTGCGCCGCGTTCACCACCACCACCGTCTGTGGGTTGGCGGCGCAGACCCGCTCGATCAGCTGCAGCTGCCGGTCTGGCAGCCGGGTGGTGGTGCGGTCGCGGCTCTCCACGCCCGAGTCGGCCGTCTCGCCCACCACCAGCACCACCTGGGCGCTGCGCGCCGCGAGCGCCTCTGCCCGACGCATCAGGTCCGGCTGCGCCGGCGGCCGGGCCCCGAACCACAGGCCCTGCGCCCGCGCGGGTCGGTAGGTCATCTCGTACTCCAGCTGCACCGGCACGCCCGCCTCAAGCTGCAGGTGCACCGACGTCGCCTCGCCGCGCAGCAGGTGGCCCATCACGTCGCCGCCGACCACCGGGGACGGCTGATGGCCCCACTCCACGCCGTCCACCCGCAGCGTCACGTCGCCCGTCCCGCCGTAGTACAGGGTGTAGCGGCCGCCGCGTTCCGGCGTGAGGGTGGTGCGCGCCCGCACGGTGGCGCCCTGGTGGGTGCTGAGGCCCGCCGGCATGTCCTGCGCGAACCACACCAGCGTCGAGGTGCGCCGCACCTCGCTGAACACCGCGGGCCGGTCCGGGCCGCCCGCGTGATATGTGACGGTGAGGCCCGGCTCGCCCGTCGCGGCGGTGATCGGCAGGGCCGGCAGCGGCGGCAGGCGGTACTCCGGCTCGACCCCTACCTCATGTTCCACCGCGAACCGCTGTTCCAGCGCCGAGAGCGGCGTCTGCACGTCGTCCGACAGCGCGATGCGCGCGAAGGTCGCCCCCTGGTAGCAGGGCGTGGCCGCATTGGGGCCGATGACCGCGAGCGGCCGCTGCGGCGCGAGCGGCAGCACGCCGCGGTCGTTCTTGAGCAGCACGAAACTGGCCGCGGCGGCCTCGGTGAGCAGCTCGGCGGCGTCCTGGGCGGCGGGGACGGGCGTCTGCCACGCCGTGGCCCACGCCGCGACCGACCGCGCGGCCGCCTGCACGCGCGCTTCACTCACCTCGCCGGAGCGCGCCAGCTGCGCCGCGTGCTCGCCCATCTGCCGGCCCGGTCCCGGCATTTCGAGATCCAGGCCGGCCTGCAGGCTCTTCGCGCCGTTCTGCACGCCGAACCAGTCGGACATCAGCACGCCGGTGAAGTGGAGTTCGTTCCGCAGCAGCCGGATCACCTGGGTCTGCTCCGCGCAGGGCACGCCGTTCAGGCGGTTGTAGGCCATCAGCATCCCGCCCACCCCCGCGCGCGCCGCGCGCTCGAAGGGCCGCAGGTATACCTCGCGCAGGGTGCGGACGTCCATCACCGAGTTCATACGGTGGCGCTGCGTCTCCGAGTCGTTCCCGACCACGTGCTTGGCGACCGCCGAGACGCCCCCAGCCTGCACGCCGCCGATCCACGCGGCCCCGATCTCGCCGCTGAGCAGGGGGTCCTCGGAATACGTCTCGAAGGCGCGGCCGGCCAGGGGACTGCGCGGCAGGTTCAGGTTCGGCCCGAGCACCGCCTGCCGGCCCAGCCGGGTGCATTCGCTCGCCACCAGCGCCCCGATGCGCCCGGCCAAGTCCACGTCCCAGCTGGCGGCGAGCGCGGTGCCGCACGGCATCAGCAGCGCCACGTCCCGCTCGTCCACCCGCACGCTCGCCATGCCCATCGGCCCGTCGGCCATGTGGAGCGCCGGCACGCCCTGATGGGGCAGCGCGGCGCTGGCCCACATCTCGGCGCCCGCGGTGAGGCGGGCCGCCTCCTCCAGGGTGAAGTCCGGCGGGGGCCCGCTCATGCGGAGGGGGCCCGCAGGGCGGAGGTCGCCGCGGCGAAGTGCAGCACCTGGCCGGCCAGCGCCGCGAGCTGCGCGTCGGTGGCGGGGTCGATGCACGCCCCGTCCGGCCCGAACGCCTGCACCGCGACGGTGTTGATGGTCACGCCCAGCGGGGTGGGCCAGCCGCGCAGCGCGTGCACGACGTCGCGCACGGCGCTGAGGGTCACGCCCGCGCCCTGCCAGCCGGCCGCCACCACAATGCAGCCCACCGCGCGCCCGTCAAGGTACGGCCGCGCGTCCGGCCGCAGGTCCTCCAGCAGGTCGAGCGCGTTCTTGACCAGCCCCGACATCCCGCCGTGGTACCCGGGCGTGGCGATCAGCACCCCGTCGGCCTGACGCACCGCGTCCACCAACGCCCGCTCGGTATCCGAGCGCTCCGGCTGCTCGGGCGCGTACATCGGCAGGTCCGCCAGCTGCGGCCCGGCGAACAGCGCGGTCCGGGCGCCCAGCCGCTCGGCGTGCGCCAGGGCCGTGCGCAGCGCCTTCTCGCCGCTGGACCCGGGCCGGGTGGTGCCGCCGATCCCGACGATCAGCGGCACGGTCACGCGGGCGTCCCGGCGGGCACCCGGGTCGTGTCCTTGAAGTGCGGCATCACCTGCTCGGCGAACAGCCGCATCGACTGCTGCCCCAGGCGCAGGCGCTCCGGGGTGAGCGGGCCGGTAGTGAAGCCCATCAGCACGTTGCCGATGCCCAGCGCCCGGTACTGTTCGAGGTGCGCGCGGACCGTCTCGGGGCTGCCGTACAGGCACCACGTGCCGATCCAGTCCTCAGTCAGGGCGTTGGGCGTGGTGTGGATCTTCACGTCGCTGATCTCCTCGGCGCGCTTGTTGTAGACCATCTCGCGGTCGATGGCGTCCTGGTACCCCTGGAGGATCACCTCCAGCTCGGCCCGGGCCTGCTCGTCCGTCTCGGCGAGGTGGACGCACTGGTAGGTGTGGGTGGTCCACGACAGCGCCCGCTGCACCACCTCCTGCGGGTGCCCGGCCGAGAGCAGCGCGTCCCGGTACACCGTGAAGTACTTGGTGACGTGCTTGAGCGGCTCGGTGCCGCCGATCTGGGGCGGCGTGAACGCGGGGATGAACGCCGGGTAGCCGCTCTGGGCGGCGCGCAGCGCGCTGGATTCGCGCAGCGCCACGCTCATCAGCGGCGCGTGCCGCTTGCCGTACGGTGCGGGGACGATGCGCTGAATGACCGCGCCCTTGTAGTGCCCGGTGTCGAACTGCACCGGCGGGTCGTCCATTGTTTTGTTCCACAGCGCCTCGGCGATGTCGAGGTTCTCCTGGGCGATGCGGGAGGTCTCCTTGTAGTTCACGCCGAAGCCGATCATCTCCTCGGGGGTGGTGCCGCTGCCGATGCCGACCAGCAGCCGCCCGTCGGTCAGCTGGTCCAGCAGGTTGACGCGCTCGGCGAAGCGGACCGGGTGGTGCAGCGGGACGGTGGTGACCGACATGCCGAAGTGCATGCGCTTCAGCTGCGGGGCGAGGTAGGCCGCGAACATGAAGGGGTCGCTCGACATCGGCGCGTAGCCGGTGAAGTGATGGTCCGGCATGAAGACGGCGTCGTAGCCAAAGTCCTCAGCGTCGCGGGCGTGCTGGGCCAGGTCCTGGATGATGGTGCGGTCCTGCTCGGGGGCCGTGGAGCGGCCAACAAGAAACACGGAAAAGCGCATGGAGTCCCTCCTGGGGAGCAGCTGGAGCCCGGCCTGCGGCCGGATGGGCGAAGGGCGGCTGGTCCACCACCACTAAAAATCAGAATGTTGATTCTGATTTCAGAGTGCGCCAGATTTGATCAGATGTCAAGTCCGCCCTTCACTCCAGCCGGGCGTACTGCAAAAACAACAGGCTCATCTCCCCCAGGTCACTTTTCAGCTCCGCCCAGTCGCCTTCACCCGCGGCCTCCGCCGTCGACCCCAACGCCAGGTACCGGGCAAACGCCGCGTACGCCAGGTGAAAGCAGGCCCACGCCGCGTGCTCGGGACGCGGATGATGGATCGCGGCGCGGTGCTCCAGCAGCACCGCGCACCACCCCTCCTCCAGCTTGCCGAACGACTGCTTCCCCAGGGCCGCCACCGCCTCATCCGACGGCGCGCGCGCCATCAGCGGGCGGAGCAGGTTCGCCTGCGCCTTCAGGAACTCGCCCAGCGCGTCCACCAGCTGCGGCACCAGCGCCGCAAAGGGCAGCTGCTCCGCCCGAATGCCCTTCAGCAGCGCCGCCTGCTCCGCCTCCACCCGCTCCAGGATGCGCCGCTGCGCGGCATTCAACAGCTCTTCCTTGCCCCGCACCCGCCCATAGATCGAGCCGGTGGACACCCCGGCGCGTTGACTCACTGCGGCCAGGGTCAGCTGCTCGAAGCTGCCCTCTGCGAGGATCTCGATGGCCGCTTCGAGCACCCGCTCGAACGACTGGCGACTGCGGTCTTGCTGCGGCGTGCGGAAAGCGGGAGAGTCAGTCATCGTGGCTGGCCGCCAGCATACTGGAAGTCACGCCGGACCACTGTTCAGATGCTGCCGGTCGCCCACCCGCCTACCCATCGAGCGGGAGACCCACATAATTCTCCGCCAGCGCCGTGGCCGCCGCGCGCGAGTGCGTCACGTACTCCAGGTCCGCCACGTGAATGCGCTGCTCGAAGGCATTCTCCGTGGGGTCGACGTGCAGCATGGTCGTCATCGACCAGCTGAAGCGCTCCGCCCGCCATACGCGGCGCAGGCACGTCTCGCTGTACCGCTCCAGGCGCTCCCGGTGGCCGTCCCGGTAGAACTGCTCCAACCCCCGGAACAGGTACACCGCGTCCGCCACCGCGAGGTTCAGTCCCTTCGCTCCGGTCGGCGGCACGATGTGCGCCGCGTCCCCCGCGATAAACAGCGGCCCCTGCTGCATCCGGTCGGTGACGAAGCTGCGCAGCCCCACGATGCCCTTCTGGAAAATCCGCCCCTCGGTCAGCTGCCAGTCCGGCGCGGCGAGCCGCGCCCGCAGCTCCTGCCAGATCCGCTCGTCCGGGTATGCGGAGACGTGCTCCCCCGCTCCGCACTGGATGTACAGGCGCTGCACGGTGCTTGACCGGGTGCTCAGCAGCGCGAAGCCGCGCTCATGCCGGGCGTAGATCAGCTCGTGGTGGCTGGGCGGGGCCTCGACCAGGATGCCCAGCCAGCCGAAGGGATAGACCTTCTGGTACTCGGTCCGCCCCTCGATGAACTGACGGCTGCCGCCCTGCGACCCGTCGCAGCCCGCCACGAAGTCCCCCTCCAGCGTCTCCAGCGGCCCGTCTTCGCGGCGGCGGAACGTCACGCGTGGCCGTGCCGCCGTCACCTCCCGCAGATCAACGTCCCTCACTCCGAACAGCATCTGCCCACCCGCCGCCTCCAGGCCCGCGATCAGGTCGCGCAGCACCTCATGCTGCGGGTAGACGGTCACCCGCTTCCCGCCCGTCAGCTCCATCAGGTCCAGGTGGCAGCGCGTCTGACCGTGCTGCAGGGTGATGCCGGTGTGGAAGTGCGCCTCCCGGTCCATCCGCGCCCCCAGGCCCAGCTCGCGCATCAGGTCGGCCGTCCAGTCCTCCAGCACCCCGGCGCGGATGGTCTGCTCGATCTCCTCCCGGGTGCGCGTGTCCAGCACGACGCTCTCGATGCCCTGCCGGTGCAGCAGATGCGCGAGGAACAAGCCGGCAGGGCCGGCACCGACGATCACGACCTGCGTGCGGGTGAGCTGGGTCATAGCACTCCTCAATCAACAAGAAACGACGTCCGCCGGCAGGCGCCGCGGTGGGTCACGGGGAAACACCACCACTGTGCCCCGCCGCGGGTCCGGGAACAAGCCAGGGATTCAACAGTGTTGAATGACCCGCTTGTCAGACGGCCGCTCAGACCGGACACTGGACGCAGACCGCCACCGTTGTCCCTGGCCCCTCAGGTGGGCTCAGGTCATCTCACCCACGAGGAGCTCCCCGTGCCGTTCATCCACTCCCAGGGCCTCACCCTGCACGTCCACAGCTCCGGCCCGGCCACGGCGCCGACGCTGGTGCTGATCAACCCCATCGGCAGCGACCTGCGGGTGTGGGATGCGGTGGCCCGCACGCTCAGCCCGCGCTTCCACGTGCTGCAGTACGACCTGCGCGGCCAGGGGCTCAGCGACGCCCCGAGCGGCGAGTACACCCTGGACGACCACGTCCGCGACCTGCAGGACCTGCTCGACGCGCACGGCGTGGCCCACGCCGCGCTGGCCGGCTGCTCCCTGGGCGGCCTGGTGGCGCAGGGCTTCGCGCTCGCCCACCCGGCGCGCGTGACGCGGCTCGCGCTGCTCGACACGCTCCCGCGCATCGGCAGCGAAACGAGCTGGACCCAGCGCGCCGATCAGGTCCGCGCGCGCGGCCTGCCCGCCCTCGCGCCGGACCTGGTGCAGCGCTGGTTCGCCCCCACCTACTTCCAGCGGTGCCCCACCGAAGCGCACGGCTACACCACGCTGCTGGCCCGCACGCCCCAACCCGGATACCTGGGCAGCTGCGCGGCGCTGCGGGACGCGGACCTCCGCGGGGCCATCACCGACCTGACGAGCCCCACCCTGGTGCTGTGCGGGGAGCAGGACGTCTCCACGCCCCCCCAGGCCTGCCAGGCCTTCGCCGAGCAGATCGGCGCCGCCTTCGACGTGGTGCCCGGCGCGGCGCACCTGCCGATGGTCGAGCAGCCGCACGTCGTGGCCGAGCGGCTGGGCCGCTTCCTGCAGCCGAGCCTGGAACCGCCGGACGACCGCTACCAGCGGGGCCTCTCGGTGCGCCGCCAGGTGCTGGGCGCCGCGCACGTGGACCGCGCGACCGCGGCCGCCAGCGACCTCGACCGGGACTTCCAGACCTTCATCACCGAGTACGCCTGGGGCGGCCCGTGGTCGCGCGGCCACCTGGACGTCCGCACCCGCCACCTGCTGACCCTCGCCGTGCTGACGGCCCTCCCGCGTGAGCACGAACTGGAGCTGCACATCCGCGCGACCAGGAACACCGGCGTCACGCCGGACGACCTGCAGGAGGTGTTCCTGCACGTGGCCGTGTACGCGGGCGTCCCGGTCGCCAACCGCGCCCTGCAGATCGCCAAGCGGGTGCTGGGGGAGGAACCATGACCACGAGTGACCCACCGAACGACGTTCACCCGCCGCATCTCTACCCGCCGTATGCCAGCAGCGTCAAGCGCGCCCCGCACGAGCTGCTGATGCCGCTGCCCACCGCGCTGCGCGACCACGGCGGTCCCGTCTTCTCCCCCTCGCGCCTGCGCCCGGACGACCACGACGCCACCCGCAACGCCCGCGTCAACGGCGAGCCGCTCGGCGAGCGCATCCTGGTGCGCGGACGGCTGCTGGACGCGGCCGGGCGGCCCGTCCGCGGCGCGCTGATCGAAACGTGGCAGGCGAACGCCGCCGGGCGGTACGTCCACGGCCGCGACCAGCACGACGCGCCGCTCGACCCCAACTTCGTGGGCACCGCGAGAATGCTGACCGACGAGCACGGCGAGTACGAACTGATCAGCATCCGCCCAGGCGCGTACCCCTGGGGCAACCACCCGAACGCGTGGCGGCCCGCGCACATCCACTTCAGCGTCTTCGGCACCAACTTCACCGAGCGGCTGGTGAGTCAGATGTACTTCCCCGGCGACCCGCTGCTCGCCCACGACCCGATCTACCAGGGGATCCCCGACCCGCAGGGCCAGCAGCGGTTGATCAGCCGCTTCGACCTGAACCTCACCGAGCCGGGCTGGGCGCTCGGCTACCGCTTCGACATCGTGCTGGGCGGCCAGCACGCCACGCCCTTCGAGGACCCGGACCATGACGACTGAGCGGAAGCGAACCCCGCCTCACCCGGAGGATCACCGATGACCCGCCGGTCCTCCGCTGGCCCCCTGACCCCCGAGGACAGCAACATCCCCGACGGCGCGTTCGGGCCCTCGCCCAGCCAGACGGTCGGGCCGTACTTCCACCAGGGGCTCGTGCACGGCTTCCAGGGGTACGAGCGGACCGCGGGGACCGTCCTCGTGGACCCCTTCAGCGTGGAGGCGCAGGGCGTCCCTGGCGAGCGGATCCGCCTGACCGGACACGTGCTGGACGCGGACGGCGAGGTCATTCCCGACGCGTTGATCGAGGTGTGGCAGGCCGACGCCAGCGGCCGGTACCCGACGGACCCGGACGCGGCGTTCAGCGGCTTCGCCCGCACGCATACCCTGACCGCGGACGCCCGCTACGAAGTCCACACCATCAAACCCGGCGCCGCCGGTCCGGACGCTGCGCCCCGGCTGCTGCTGTGGGTGGGCCTGCGCGGCCTGCTGACCCACCTGTACACCGTGGTGTACTTCAGCGACGAGGACAACAGCCGCGACGCCGTGCTGCGGGACGTGCCGGAAGCGCGCCGGCCCACCCTCATCGCCCAGCGCCTGGACGCGCCGGGTGGCGTCACCTACACCTTCGACCTGCGGCTGCAGGGCGAAGGCGAGACGGTCTTCTTCACGCCATGACGCCCGGGAACGCGAGCCGGGCCGGGGCCGCCCCGCGACGCGCGGGGCGCTGGGCCCGGGTGTCCCCATGCCGCTGACCCCGGCGGACTCCGCCCTCTTCGGCGGGATGTTCACGCAGCCGGACGTGGCCGCGCTGTACACCGACGACGCGTACCTGCGCCGCCTGATGCAGGTGGAAGCCGCGCTCGCCCGCGCGCAGGCCCGGCTGGGGCTGATCCCGACCGCGTCGGCGCAGGCGATCACGGCGCTGGCCGAGCAGTTCCACGTGGACGTCCGGCCGTTGAGCGAGGGGCTCCTGCAGGACGGCGTGCCGGTGCCCGCGCTGCTCGCGCAGCTGCGGCCCGCGCTGCCAGAGGCGGCCCGCGAGCACCTGCACTTCGGCGCGACCACGCAGGACATCGTGGACACCGCCTTCGTGCTGGGCGCGCGGGCCGCGCTGGGCGTGCTGCGGCGCCTGCTGCTGGACGTGACGGACGCGCTGGCGGCCCTGGCGCGGACGCACGCCGCGACGCTGATGCCGGGACGCACGCACGCCCAGCAGGCGCTGCCCATCACCTTCGGCCTCAAGGCCGGGGGCTGGCTCACGCCGCTGCTGCGACACCTGGACCGCCTCTCAGAACTGGAAGCGCGGCTGTACACCGTGTCGTTCGGCGGCGCGGCCGGCACGCTCGCCGCGCTGGGGGAACGCGGACTGGACGTCGCCTCGGCGCTGGCCCAGGAGCTGCACCTCGCCGTGCCGCCCACCCCCTGGCACACCCAGCGCGACACGGTCCTGGAACTCGCCGCCTGGCTCACGGGGGTGTGCACGAGCCTGGGCAAGCTGGCGCAGGACGCCATCCTGCTGGCCCAGTCGGAGGTCGGTGAACTCGCCGAGCGGGGCGGCGGGAGCAGCACCATGCCGCAGAAGCAGAACCCCATCACCAGCGAGCTGATCCTCGCCGCCGCCAGCACCGCCGCGGGCCTGCTCGCCGCCGTGGCGCGCAGCGGCATCCAGGAGCACGAACGCGGCACCCACGGCTGGCAGGTCGAGTGGCTCACTGTGCCGCAACTGCTCGGCCTGACCGGCGCGGCGCTGGCCCACACGGCGCGGCTGCTCACCGGCGTGCAGGTGAACGCCGGGCGCATGGCGCAGAACGTCACCGCCTCGAACGGCGTGATGCTCGCCGAGGCGCTCAGCTTCGCGCTGAGCACCGTGATGTCCCGCGAGGAGGCCCACTCGACGGTGAAGGCCGCCGCCCGCCGGGCCGCCGCAGGCGAGGGCCACCTCACGAAGCTCGTGCGCCAGGACCTCGGCGCGCGCGCCGAGGCCATCGCCTGGACTGACCTCACCGAAGCCCGCGCCCTCGGCGTGACTGACCTGTTCATTCAACGGGCGCTGGACGAGTACGCCCGCGTTCGGGGGCCGGTCCCCCACCAGGAGCGCCCATGACCGCACCATCCAACCTGCAAGAGCACGATGTGGTGATTGTTTCTGCCGTAAGGAGCGCGATCGGCAGCCTGCGGGGCGGCCTGAGTGGCGTCCGGCCCGACGACCTGGCCGCTCAGCTGATCCGCGCCGCCGTGCAGCGCAGCGGCGTCGCCCCGGACCAGATCGAGGAGGTGATCCTCGGCTGCGCCAACCAGGCGGGCGAGGACAACCGCAACGTGGCGCGCATGGCCCTGCTGCTGGCCGGCCTGCCCGACACCATCGCCGGCCTGACCGTCAACCGGCTGTGCGCCAGTGGGCTCAGCGCCATCAACACCGCCGCCCGCGCCATCCGCAACGGGGACGGCGACGTGTACGTGGCGGGCGGAGTGGAGAGCATGACCCGCGCCCCGCTGGTGATGGCCAAGGGCGCGCAAGGGTTCGCCAGTGGCAACGTCACCGCCTACGACACCACCCTCGGCTGGCGCTTCCCCAACCCCGCGATGGAGGCGCTGTTTCCGCTGGAGGCGATGGGGCAGACGGCCGAGAACATCGTGGAGCGCAGCCGCGCCGGGCAGCTCGCGGGCGGCGAGATCACCCGCGAGGATCAGGACGCCTACGCGCTCGAGAGCCAGCGACGCGTCGCGGACGCCCTCCGCGCCGGGCACTTCCGGGAGCAGATCGTGCCGGTGGCGGTGCCGGGCAAGCGCGGCCCCACCGTGTTCGACACGGACGAACACCCCCGGGTGCGGGTGGACGGCGCGGAGGTGACCGTCACCACCGACGCGGCGACGCTGGCCGGGCTGAAACCGGCCTTCCGGGCGGGCGGCAGCGTGACGGCCGGGAACAGCAGTGGCCTGAACGACGGGGCGGCCGCCCTGGTGCTGATGAGTGCCAAGGCCGCGCGCGAGCAGGGGGTGCGGCCGCTGGCCCGCTGGGTGGGGGGTGCGGCGGCTGGGGTGGACCCGCGCGTGATGGGGCTGGGGCCGATTCCCGCCACCCGCAAGCTGCTGGCGCGCACCGGGCTGAGTGTGGCGGACCTGGATCTGGTGGAGTTGAACGAGGCGTTCGCGGCGCAGGCGGTGGCGTGCATCCGGGAGCTGCAGCTGGACCCGGCGCGGGTGAACGTGAGTGGCGGGGCGGTGGCGCTGGGCCATCCGCTGGGCATGAGCGGGGCGCGGCTGATCGTGTCGCTGACGCATGACCTGGCCCGCACCGGGGGCCGCTATGGCCTGGCCGCCCTCTGCGTCGGCGTCGGTCAGGGTGAAGCTGCCCTCATCGAGCGGGTGGAGGCGTGAAGCGCGTGCCGGTGATCACCGCGGCCGAGGCCGCAGGGCAGGTCCGGTCCGGCGACACGCTGATGGTGGGCGGCTTCGGCATGACCGGCAACCCCGTGACGCTCGTGCACGCCCTCGCCGAGACCGGCACCAAGGACCTCACGTACGTCGCGAACAACGTGTCGGAACCGGGACTCAGCGGCGGGCGGCTGCTCAGGAACCGGCAGATCTCCCGCGCGGTGGGCAGTTACTTCACCAGCAACCGAGAGGCCGTCCAGGCGCACCAGGAGGGGTGGCTGGAGGTGACGCTGCTGCCGCAGGGCACGCTGGCGGAAGCCATCCGCGCCGGGGGCGCGGGCCTGGGCGGCTTCTACACGCCCACCGCGGCGGGGACGCTCATCGCCGCGGGCGCCGACACCCGTGTCCTGAACGGACGGGAGATGGTGTTCGTGCCGGCGATCCAGGCGGACGTGGCGTTCATCCGCGCGTGGCGGGCGGACCGGGCCGGGAACCTGCAGTACCGCCTCACCGAGCAGAACTTCAACCGCGCGATGGCCACCGCCGCGCGGGTGGTGATCGCGGAGGTGGAGGAGATCGTCGAGGTGGGTGAGCTTCCGCCGGAGCAGGTGCACACCCCGGGGCTGTACGTGGACGCGCTGGTGCAGGCCACCCTGACGCTCGCCCACCTCGGCAGCAGCGCCGACGTGAACAGCGGCGCCAAACGCGTCGACGCGGCCCGCATGCACATGGCCCGCCGCGCCCTGCAGGAGCTGCATCCCGGCGACGTCGTGAACCTCGGCATTGGCATCCCCACCTTGGTCGCCGACCTGATCACGCCGGAGATGGGCGTCATCCTGCACACCGAGAACGGCATGCTGGGCGTCGGCCCGGCACCGCAGGACGGCGGCGCGATGCACTACCCGGTCAACGCCGGGAAGATTCCCGTGACGGCGCTGCCCGGCGCGAGTTACTTCGACAGCGCCGAGAGTTTCGGCATGATCCGCGGCCGACACGTGGACGTGGCCGTGATGGGCGGCCTGCAGGTGGACGCGCACGCCAACCTCGCCAACTGGGCGGTGCCGGGCAAACCGCTGCTGGGGGTGGGCGGCGCGATGGACCTGGCCAGCGGCGCCCGGCGCCTGATCGTGACCATGACCCACCAGGACGAACGCGGCGCGCCCAAGGTGGTGGACGACTGTACGCTGCCCGTCACCGCCTCCGCGGCGGTGGACCTGGTCATCACCGACAAGGCCGTGTTCACCTTTCCGGACGGGACGTTGACCCTCACCGGCCTGATGCCGGGCGTGACGCTCGACGAGGTGCGCGCCACGACCGGCGCAGCGTTCCTGGAACGGCTGGACCGGTAATGGAGCGCGGGTGATGCTGGGGGTGTTCGAAAAGGCCCGCGCGGTGCTGGACCTGTACACCACCGCGCATCCCGAGTGGGGCGTGACCGAGGTGGCCCGGCAGCTTGGCTTCCCGCCGTCCAGCGCGCACGTCCTGATGACCTCCCTGACCCAGATGGGCCTGCTGCACCGCACGGTGGCCGGGCGGTACCGGCTGGGCTTCAAATTGCTGGCGCTCAGCCAGGTGCTGCTCTCCAACACCCCCTGGCGCGACGTCGCCCGGGACGAAATGACGACGCTGGGTCAGGGGTGCGGCGAAGCGCTCCTGCTCGCGGCGTTCGATGGCGGTCAGCTGGTGACGGTGGCCACCATCGAGGGTCGCCACCCGGACAGCCCGCCGCTGCCACAGGTGGGGGCGGTGCTGCCGCCGTATCCGTCGGCCAGTGCCGCGCTGCTGCTCGCCCACCGGCCCTGGAGCGTCGTGCGGCGCGCCCTGCAGGGGGACGGCGCCGAGCGAACGCCCGCCGAGCTGGACGCGGCCCTGCTGGACCTCGAGCGGGTCGTGCAGGACGGCCTGGCCTCGTCGCTGGACGCGCAGATGTGGTCCGTGGCTGCGCCGGTGCGCAACCACAACGGGGAGGTGATCGCCGCCCTGAGCGTCCACGTGCCGGCCACGCGGACGGTCGAGCGCCGGATGGCGCTGCAGCGGGCGCTCGAGGACGCCAGTCAGCGCCTCTCCGCCCGCATCGGCCACGTCGACCGTGCCCCTGAGGAGCGGCTGTTCTGGACGTCGGTGCAGGGCCAGGAGCGGCTCCAGCGGCCCAGCCGCCGGACCCTGCGGTAACGGCGGATGTCCACTGGGATCAAGGCGCTGCAGATGCCCACTCGGCTCGAGGTGCGGGCCAAGTGAGGCAACGGCGCAAGTTCATGCCCTGACCGCCGCACCCCCGGTTGAGTTCGGATGCGGCGGTCAGGGCACGCGTTCGGTCGTGTCCTGCCGGGGACGCCGGAGGGGCAGCCGCCACAGCAGGCGGGCCAGCCGACTACACTCTGTTCACCATGTCCTCCAACGTCCCTGCTGCACCGCTGGATGCACGCCTCCCTCCGCGTGGCCTTCGACGCTTCTGGGCCGAGAACGCCCTTTCGATCGTCGTGTCGAGTCTTTTCGTGGTGTTCTGGCTCGCGCAGGCCCTGTCCGGCTGGTCCACCTTCAACGAGGACCAGCAGGCCCATCATCAGGCCACCATTCGGTTCGTCTCGTACCTGCAGAGCAGCGAATTCTGGTCGGCCACCGCTGAGAACTGGGAGAGTGAGTTCCTTCAGATGGGCGTGTACGTGGTGCTCACCATCTACCTCAAGCAGCGGGGCTCGGCCGATTCCAACCCCTATCCGGACGAGGGGAACGACGAGCAGTCCTACGATCCAGCCCAGGCGCCGGGCCCGGTGAAACGTGGCGGTCGGGTGCTGGCGCTGTACCGCAACTCCCTGAGCGTGACGTTCCTCACGTTGTTCCTGGGCGCGATGCTGCTGCATGCCGTGGCCAGCCACCACGTCTTCAACAAGGAGCAGCTGATGCACGGCGACGACCCGGTGAGCTTTCTGGCGTTTCTCGGGAAGCCGGACTTCTGGTTTCAGTCGTTCCAGAACTGGCAGAGTGAGTTTCTGGCCATCGGCAGTCTGGTGATCCTGACCATTTTTCTGCGGCAGGTGGGGTCCTCCCAGTCGAAGGCGGTGGAAGCCCCGCACCGGCAGACCGGGGATTAGCCGGTGGGGGGCAACGTCACGAACCGTGCACAGAGGGCGCACCCAGCTGAACCGCACGGTGCATCCTGGCACGCACCCACAGGCCGGGCCGGGTGCTGACCCGGTTGGGTGCCCCGGGAGCGGGGCCTCGATGGGCGGGTCGGGCGCCCTCAGCCTGTGATGACCATCTCCAGGCTGCCTGGCCATGCCCTGGTTCCGAGCACGCCGGGGCGTGCCATCCCGTTGACATCCGCGTCTTTCTACGCTGCCTTCCGGTGGTCGGAACAGGTCTTCTGACTCCACCAGGAGGTTGGTATGTGGTGTCGTCCGTTGATGTCCCTCTCCCTGGCGCTTGCCGCCGTGACCCTCCCCCTTGCGCGAGCAGCAGGGCACCCGATGACGGTGCAGGTCGTGCCCGACGCCACGAGGACGGTGAGCAGGACGGTGACGTCCGCGGGCGGTCAACTCACCGCGCACGGGGCGGACGGCACCACCTACGTGCTGACGGTGCCCACAGGGGCCCTGCTGAGCCGCGAAACGATTCGGATGACGCCCGTGACGCGCGTGGACGCCCTGCCCCTGAGCGGCGGTCTCCTCGGGGCGGTGCACCTCGAACCTAAAGGGCTGGAGTTCCTCGAACCACTCACGCTCACCATCACGCCCCCCAGGCATCTCGACGTCACGCACCTTCGTGCCTTCAACTCGCACGCGCTCGGCCAGGAGTTCTACCTCCAGCCGATGCGCACGGTGAACGGCTCCGTTCACCTGCTGCTGAACCACTTCTCGAACCCCGGCGTGGCCCTCACCACCAGCGCGGACGAGGCCCTGCTCGCTCCACTGGTGCCGACCGATCCGCGAGACCGTCTGGAAACGGACGACGGCGCGCCACAGCACCGACGCCACATTCATGAACGGCGTCTACACCGACAAGGTGCAGCCTGCCCTTCGCGCCGCATCGACCGACGACGCTCAGCTGAAGGGCGCCATCCGGCTGTTTCTGACCTGGCGCAACGCCGTCCAGTCGGGTGGCCTGGATGAGCAGATGAAAGCGCAGATTTTCGACGGGTGGACGCTGATCGCCCGGGGCATCGAGCACGCGGTGAGCCGAGCCTCCGCGTCGTGTGTTCAGGACCACGACCTGTCGCGCCTCACCGACCTGCTGGGGTGGATCTCGTGGGTGAAGCGCAACCCCCGCCTCGCACCGTACTTCACCGGCAAGCTCGCCGCGTTCGAGACGAACGCGGAGCACTGCGCGACGTTCGAGCTGACCTTCGACTCCGTCCTGGATGAGCACACGCTCGAACTCGCGCAGGATGACGGCCCGAATCCCACGGACCTGACCAGCCACTTTGAGATGAGCGCCAAGGTGACCGTGAAGTACTCGGTGGCGCGCGGCACCCTGGAAGGCCAGGGGCCGATCGAGTCCCGGGGGTTCACCGCCAAGGGATACTATGCCTGGACCTCCCCGGACAGCCCGCCCGACTGCACGGTGAGTGCAGGTCCGGTGACGAACACGCCTTCGCCGTTCATCGTGGGGACCGCTGGGGAATTCGTCAGCGCGCTCGACCTCGATTCGCTGCTGACCGACCTGACGACCGGCCGCCCGGCCGTGGGCGTGGACCTGGCCTTCGTTCCCGGGACCGTCCTGCACCTCATGCGCGTGGCGTGCGACGGGGAGCCCGCGGCGAACGTGAACGGCGTCGAGGCGCATGCGGACTGGGGCGTCATCACCCGCAGGGCCTTGAAGCTACGAGACGAACTGAGGGAGCCGTGGCAGGCCAGGGGCATGGTCTTCAGGGACGGCGTGGCGGAGTACACCTGGAATCACGCCTACGACGGGAGTTCCCTGCTGGCCGACCCGGAAGATGAGGACGACGCCATCCGCCAGACCCTGCGCGGGTCCTCGCACCTCACCTTGCGCCACACCCCCCGACCCTGACGCTGCGTTGAACCGAGCATGGTGGGTGACCAGCCGTCTTCATCGACTGCGGCGCGAGGGTGGACGCGCTTCCCGTTCAGTTGACGCATTCAAGGAAGGCCCCCGCGTCCGGCGCTCGCTTGACTGCGCCCCTCGGGCTGGCAGGCCACCGCCCTCGAGGACCCGCGCGTCGAGCGATGGCGCGTCCACGACTTGAACGAACCGATCTCTCGGTCCAGTTCAGACCGGCGCCCTGGCCTCCCGAATGCCGCTCGGGCGCCCTCTCCAGTGGGGCCAGCAGCCGGAAGGAGTCCTGACCCTCGAGCGTTTAACCCAGTTGCGCCCCAGCCGCTGCCGATGGAGCCGGACCCGCCGCACGTGTGAATCGGCGGCCATCAGCACGCGGCGCGCGTCCGGGCACAGCGCCGCCATTGCTGTTGTGCGCCGCACCCACCCGCAGAAGAATGCCCTCGATCAGCAGGTGCCCCAGGTGCTGTTTCAACCGCGGTATGCGCCCGCGTCCTCCTGCGGCGCGCCGGAAGGCGCGGCGTCAGGGGACGGTGGACCGGGCACCCCAGCCTGCCCGTGCGCCGCCAGGAACCCCGTTCGAAACTCCTCCGGAACCTGCTGCGCGGCGTGCTGGAGCCAGGCCTGGGCCGCCTCGTGCGCCTGAGCCGCCTGCGGGTCGCCCAGCGCGTCCAGCGCCGCGGCGTGCGTTCGCATGACCTCGCCCAGCGGCAGCTCCGGGGTGAAGGTGTCACACAGCTGCCGGGCCGAGGCGCTGTCCTGCACCGCCTGGTGGAGGTCACCCAGCGCGAGGTGCGCCTGGGCACGCCGGGTCAGGGCCGCGACCTGCACGCCGCCCAGCTCCGCGGCCTGGGCGAGCTGCAGGGCGGCCTGTGCGTCCAGGAGCGCTTGTCTGGCCGGCAGTGTCGGCCCGCGCGCGATGAGCAGCCGCGCGTGTTCGTACGGATTCAGGCGCGTGATGGGGTGGGCCAGCGCCGCGGCGAAGACGGCGTCGGCCCGCTCACCGCGGCGCGTGAGCGTCTGGGCTTCCAGCAGCAGTCGCCGGGGCTCGTCGGGCGGCTGGAGGTCCGCGCGCTCCGCCACGGCGCGCACCTCCGCCCGGGCCAGCTCCACCGCCCCCACGGTCAGGTACACCTGTGCCAGGTCCAGGTGCAGCACGCTGCGCCACCACTCCTGGTGCTGCCCGTGCAGCGCCAGCGCGCGGCGCACCGTGGCCAGCGCCGCGCTGCTGTTGCCGAGCGCGTGCTCGGCCAGGAACGTGCTGTGCGCCCCGGCCAGCTGATAGTAGCTGTCGGCGTCGAGCGTCCCGAGGACCTCCTCTGCGCGGCGGGCGGCGTCCAGGGCCGGCAGGGCCAGCCCGAGTTCGTGCCACGTCACCGCCAGTTTGACCAGCGCCGCCACCCGCCCGGTCGGATCCCCGGCCACGTCCGCATACAGCGCCAACGCCTGCTCAAAGTGCGCCAGAGCGGCGCGGCGCTGGCCGAGGCCCTCGACCCGGCCCAGGCCCAGGTGGGTGAGGGCGCGCAGGCGCAGGTCGTCCAGCTCGGCGCCGAGCTGTCCCAGGCGGCTCAGGTGATGCCGCGCTTCGTCCAGCCGGCCGCTGAACAGGGTGACCGCGGCGAGCGCTTCGTGGCACACCGCCTGCAGCGGGCGGTCGTTGACCTCCTCGGCGCGGTTCAGGGTGGCGCCGGACAGCGCCTCCAGGCCCGGCCAGTCGCGCTGCTCGTACAGCCGGTGCATCCGGGCCTCGTACGCACGGGCATGCTGGGTGGCGGTGCGTGCCAGGGCACTCAGCCGCTCGCCCAGACGCTGCAGCTCGGCCTGGTACGAGACCTCCACGCTCAGCCGCATGGCGGCGTAGATCGCCTCGAAGGCCTCGTCCGCCCGGCCGAACCGTTCGAACAGGTCGGCGGCCTGCTCGCAGAACGCGGCGGCCTCCCGAAGCCGCCCCTGGCGTTGCGCCTGCTCGGCGGCCGCCAGCAGGTGCGGCGCGGCTTTCTCGTCGTCGCCTCCCTCCAGCCAGTGCCGCGCCACCCGGGCCGCGCTCGCCCCCTCGCGCTCCAGCACCCGCGCCGCGCTGCGGTTGAGCAGGCGGCGCACCGCGTGGGGAAGGCCCGCCAGCACCGTCTCCTGCACCAGGTCGTGGCTGAAGCGCTCGCCGTCCATGACCTGCGCCGCCTCCAGTTCCTCCCAGGCCGCCGCGGTGTCGAGCAGCGGCGCGCCCAGCACCGCGGCCACCAGCTCGATCCGCACGTCGCTCTGCAGGACGGCCGCGCCGCGCGCCGTGCCCAGCGCCGCCGGGGACAGCCGCGCGAGGCGCCCCTCGATCAGCTGCGACACCCGCGCCGCCACCGGCAGGCCACCGTCCGCGCGGGGGTTCTCGATCAGGTGCTTGACCGTCTCCAGCACGAACAGCGGGTTGCCGCCGGTAAAGCGCGCGAGTTGTGGCCCCAGCGCCCGCACGGCCGACACCTCCAGGTCCTGCAGCAGCTGCGTGACCGCCGCCGCACCGAGCGGCGTCAGGTCCAGCCGCACGCCCATCCCCGCCCGGGCGAGCTGAGCGAAGACCTCCGCGGTGGCGGCGGGCAGTTCGCCCGGGCGCGCCGTGGCGATCAGGCGCGGCACCCTGCCCGGCTGGCCGAGCGGAAAGGCGCTGGAGAGCAGCACGAACATCGCCTCGATGGACGCAGGATCGGCCAGGTGCAGGTCGTCGTACACCACCGCACTCACTTCCGTGAGGCCCGCCTGGAACACCTGGTGAATGGCGGCGTGCAGGTGCTGGTCCGGGTCCTCCGGCGGCCCGGCCGTGCCGTCCAGCAGCTCGGGCAGCAGGCGCGACAGGCTGGTCCGCATCCACGGGTCCAGCGTGAGCTGGGGCGCGCGCGCCAGGAGGCGGCGCAGGCTGCGGGTGGTCGTGGAGTACGGCACCAGGGCGTCGCCCGGGCGGCCTTCCAGCTCCACCACGTCGCCCTTGCTGGCCGCGAAGTCCCGGGCGAGGCGCGACTTGCCCAGGCCGCCCTCGCCCGCGAGCACGATGAACTGCCCGGCGGCCCAGGCGTCCTCCATCCGCGCCCACTCGGCCTCGCGTCCAATGAGGCTGGGCGGGCGCAGGACGCTCAGGGGAATGCGGGGCCGGACCGGGGCGGCCGGCGCGGGCGGCACGCCGCGCTCGATCTCGCGCGCCAGCGCCAGCGTCTCGGGCAGCGGCTCGGTGCCGAACTCGCGCTGCAGCACGCTCCGGCAGCGCTCGAACGCGGCCAGCGCGGCGCCCCGGTCCCCCGCGAGGTAGTGCAGCCGCATCACGCGGCGGTGGGCCTCCTCCGAGACCCCGTTCAGGTCCAGCAGCCGGGTGGCTGTGGCGAGCGCGCCCGCCAGGTCGCCCGCGTCCTCCTGCTGCGAGGCCGCCGCGGCCAGCCGCCCGGCCCGGACCGCGTCGAGCCGCTCGCGCCACATCAGCAGCCAGTCGGCGAGGTCCGGGCGATCGTCGAACTCCACCCCGTCCAGCAGGGGGCCGCCGGTCCACGTTCCCGGCGCCTCACCGGCCAGCAGCGCGGGCGCGTCGACCCACAGGTGCTCGGACAGGCCCACCGCGTCGTCCGCGCGCAGGATGACCTCGCCGCACGCCCGGTTGAGGCGCCGGATCAGGTGCACGAGGTTGTTGCGCGCCGCGCCTTCCAGCGTGTCCGGCCACAGCAGGCCCGCGAGGCGCGACCGGGGCGTCGGCCCTTCCAGCGCCACGTAGGTCAGCACCGCCAGCGTGCCGCCCTCCAGCCGCACCACCTGCCCGCCTGGACCCACCAGCCGCGGTTTTCCCAGCACCTCCAGCTGCCAGATGGGCCGACTGTTCATGACTCCTTCATCGTATCAGACGGCGTCCGATGCTCACCGCAAACATGTCGCGAGGCAGGCATTGGGACCGGGCTCCGTGAGCCGCGCTGCGGGGCAGGCCGACGCGCGACCATGGTGTGTCGGGCGGTCCACTCACTTGCGTTCTGCCGGACGTGACACCACCTCGGTCCGAAGCGGGTCACGACGTCGTCGAACATCATCTCGCTCTGCGACTCCACCACCTCTAGATTGTGGGTATGATATGAGCTGAAAATAGGTATCTCTTCATCTAAGAAGCTTCAGGAGGCCCATGCACGCCCTCGTTCTCCTGCACGTCCTCGCGTCCATCATTGGCATTGGCCCGACCTTCTTCATGCTGGTGCTGTACCGGCGTGATCAATCAGCAGCGGACCTCGTCGCGTCGCTAAAGCTCATTCACGCGCTGGAATACTTCCCAAAAATCGGTGGCACGCTGGCAGTGCTCAGCGGCCTGCTGCTGACGTTCACAGGCTCCTACGGACCGTTTACGCAACTGTGGCTACTTGGCTCGCTCGTGCTCTACATCACGGTCCAGGTGGTGGTCATCGCGCTGCTCGGCCCGCTGACGAAACGGCTGAGCGCCTGGTCGGCCAGCACCAGCAGCAGCCGGTTGACGACGGACGCCACCTCCTGGCTGGCATCCGCCCACCGGCTCACCTGGGTGGCGAATGGGCTGGCGGTGCTGCTGGTTGGGTTGATGGTCTTGAAACCCCGCTGAGGAGGACCACCGGACCCAAGCCGGTTGAGGACCTGGTGGTTGCCGACCAGGTCATCCATGCAATGCGTGATGGTGGGTGAGTGCTCGTCCGGCTGCTCAGCGCCTCAGCCTCCGGGAGGACAGGACGTGGGGCACCCAGAGACAGCGGCGACAGATGGGAGCTCGAGGCCCGCTGTCCCTGGTCAGCGGTAAAGGACGTGCACGTGATCCCGCTGGCGCTTGCAGAGCTGATTGGCTGGCCCAGCCGTGCCATGTGCAGATCCGCCGCCGTGCCGGTTCACATCGAGCGGTCGTTCACCAGCCGCACCGTCTGAAACCAGAAGTCCGACAGGGCCTGCAGCATCAGGATCAGCTTTGGAAAGGTCGCTGGTTTGTGCAGGTAGCCGGAGGCCTGGTGGTCGTAGCTGGAGAGGATGTCCCCGCTGAGGTCCGAGAGGCTCAGGATCACCACTGGAATCAACCGGTGATGTGAATGGGCCTTCAGGCGCTCCAGCAGCTCCATCCCCGACATGCTGGGCAGCTGCAGATCCAGCAGGATCAGCCTTGGGGGATGGTCGGGGAACCGCTCGAGGTACGCGAGCGCCGCTTCCGCGCTGGCCACATGCACCATAGACGGCACGGGCTTCACCTCTCGGACAGCTTCTTCCACCATTCGGGCCGCAGCCGCATCATCTTCAATCAGCAGCAGGTCCGGGGCATGATGCATGGGCCAACTCTAGCAAAGGCGGATGCGCCACTTTGTCGAGGTGTGCCTGCACGGTCGGGCGTTGGCGTCGCCTTGTGACGTTCAATCCGGCGTCCTACATTGTTAGAGCTGTCCGGAGCATTGGGGTTAGTCCGTCCTGCCTCATATCTTATGATTGAATAATCTTTGTCGAATTCTTATGGCCGATCCAGAGGGGGAGGTGACCAACCGGTCTGTCAATGGCGAAGGCCCTCCTTTCTTGCTTCTGCTTGTGCCAGAGCATCGTGGCTTAGGCAATGTGTTCACCGGCGTGCCGAGATGCAGGGGAGGCCGTGGGAGCTACGCACGTCCACCGGAGCGCGTCAACAGTGACCAGGCGAACCTGAGCTGCCTCTGCACAACCTCGTGGTCTTCAGCGGAAGAGACAGAGGCGAGATCATCAAGAGGGCGGACATTTCGCACGTAGAAACATAGTCATGGCCCGGAACAATGGGTACTCATTCCCAGATAAGATTCTTCAATCCACGTAGCATTGTGCCTGCGAAGGTGGTGGACCTGGAGCCTCATCCACCACCTTCGCAGGCACAATGAATACCCGAGGCTCCTCAGACATCAGCAATAGAGATCTCCGGTCAGCCCGTTTTAAGCTCGGTGGGTGATGCACACCTACTGGCCTTTCGCCGCGTTGCGGATGACGACACCCCAACTCGAGCTTCGTCAGCCGAACGACGGTGAACTGGTCCTCCTGGCCGACGTCGCGGCAAAGGGGATCAGTCCACCTGGGCAACGGACGTTCCTCACCCCCTGGACGGAGTTCATCCCGGCTCAGCGTGGGCTGGCCGTGATGCAAAGTCATTGGAGCAGCAAGGCCACCTGGAACATCCACAACTGGGCGCTGGAGCTCGCCGTGTTTCGGGAGGGGCAACCCGTCGGGATGGTGACCCTTAGAAGCCAGCAGTTTCCAATCCTGCGCGAAGTGAAGACGTCCGCGTGGCTGGGCCTGGAGTTTCAGGGTCGGGGCTACGGCACGGAAGCCCGAGGCGCCCTGCTGCACTTCGCGTTCGAACAGCTCGGCGCTGAAGCTGCCCTCAGCGAGGTGTTTCAGGACAACCTGGCGTCCCAGGGCGTCTCCCGAAAACTTGGGTATCAGTTCGATGGGATCTCCAGAGCTGTGCTTGACGGCCAACCGGTAGTGTCTGACCGCCTCCGTCTTACCCGTGCGCAATGGCTGGGTGTTGATCATCCCTTGGTCGTGGTTTCTGGTATCGCGGACTGCCGGCCTTTCTTCCTGACGGACGGCGACGTCTCGTAACACAATGCCGGGCTTCGCGCGGTCTCGACGCGGGGGGCGTCAGGGGCCGACCGTCGTCTGTTGGGTCTGGGCGGTCAGTTGCGCGCCTCCTGGACGTCCTCGTCTTGGTTCAAGGCGGTGGCCTCAGCTGATGCGCGAGCTCACGCCTCGATTCCAGTCTTTTTAGAGTGCAGACGCCTCTCGAGAGGACCTCAGTGGATTACTGGAGTGCTGCTGGAGGACGGCAGTAGTAGCCATGCGCCAGCAGATCGCGCAGTCCGGCGAGCGAGGGTTGATCGGCGGGGCCGGGTCCCCGAATCCAGGCCACCGCTGCCGTGGCCTGAAACAGGTCCCGGGCGCTCACCTCCGGGCGGACGGATCCCTGGCGCTGGGCCGCCTGGAGGAATTCGTCCGTCATGGAGATGAGCTGATCGCAGGGGTAGGTCAACGGGTTGTCCGGCTCACTCGCCCGGGTGGCGGCCATCAGGGGCTCGGGGAGGCCGTTGTACGCGTTGAGGTAGTCCTCCAGGGCACCGAGCCATTGCCGCAGCGCTTCATCCGGAGCGGCGAGCTGCCGGAGGGTTTCGCGGCGGCTGATCAACGTTGCCGAGCGTGCCTGCAGCACGGCGGTCAGGAGCGCTTCCCGGGTGGGGAAGTGGCGGTAGAGCGTCCCGGGTCCGACTCCGGCGTCTCTGGCGACCGCTTCGAGCGAGGTGCCGACCCCGTGCTGCTGGAAGTGGTGTTGGGCTGTTTCCAGAATGCTGGCCCGGTTGCGGATCACGTCCGTGCGAGGTTTGCGCTGGGCAGCGGATGCTGGGGTCATGGTGCCTCCTGGTGGACTGCATGGTGTGGACTTGACAATACGGAGACTACCTCCATATTGTTGGGAGATCAAGCGGAGGCAGTATCCGTTTTCTGCGCTCCTGAACCCACCCTGCCGACACCCCCGAGGCTCACCCATGACCACCCATCCCCGCTCGTCCGTGGCCCTTCCACACCAGGACGCACGCAGCCGCGCCGTCATCATGGTCCTCCTGCTCGCCACCTTCGTGGTGGTCCTGAACGAGACGATCATGAACGTCGCGCTGCCCACCCTGATCCTCGACTTCCACGTCACTGCCAGCGTCGCGCAGTGGCTGGCCACCGGCTTCATGCTGACCATGGCCGTGGTGATCCCCACCACCGGCTTTCTGCTGCAGCGCCTGACCTCCCGCGCGGTGTTCCTGCTCGCGATGGGCACCTTCAGTGTCGGCACCCTGCTGGCCGCCGCCGCGCCCACCTTCGCGCTGTTGCTGCTGGCCCGGGTGGTGCAGGCGGTCGGGACGGCCATCATGATCCCGCTGCTCTTCACCACCGTCATGACCCTGATTCCGGCCGAGCGGCGCGGCGCGACGATGGGCTTCGTCAGCATCGTGATCGCGGTCGCCCCCGCGCTGGGCCCGACCATCAGCGGCCTGATCCTGCAGTCACTGTCCTGGCGCTTCATGTTTCTCTTCGTGCTGCCCTTCGCGCTGGCCGCCCTGGCGTACGGCCTGCGGACGCTGGTGAACTTCAGCGAACCGCGGCGCCTCTCGCTCGATGTCGCGTCGCTGCCGCTCTCCGCGGTGGGCTTCGGTGGCCTGGTGTACGCGCTCAGCCGCCTGGGCGAGTCGCCCGCGGGGCTCACCGACCCGCGGGTGAGCGTGCCGCTGCTCCTCAGTGTGCTCAGCCTCGCCGGGTTCGTCTGGCGGCAACGCGCGTTGCAACGTCAGGGCACACCACTGCTGGATTTCCGCGCTCTGCGCTCCCCAATCTTCACGCTGGGCGTGGTGCTGATCATGCTGCTGTCGGTGGCGTTCTTCGGCGGGGCGATCCTGCTGCCGCTCTACCTCCAGGACATCCGCGGCCTCAGCACCTTGCAGACCGGACTGCTGGTCCTGCCCGGCGGCGTGATGATGGGGCTGCTGGCGCCCAGCATCGGCCGGCTGTATGACCGCATCGGCCCGGCCTGGCTCGCGACGCCGGGCGCGGCCCTCCTGGCGCTCTCACTCTGGAGGTTCAGCCGGGTGGACGCCGCAACAGGCGTGCCGGTCCTGCTGGCGATGCACCTCGTGATGAGTGTCGGTCTGGCCCTGACCTTCACCCCGCTGTTCACGGCTGCCACGAGCCCGCTGCCTGCCCGGCTGTACGCGCACGGCAGCGCCATCATGAACTCCTTCCAGCAGGTGGCCGGCGCCGCCGGCACGGCGCTGCTGATCACGGTGATGACCGGGCGGACCACCCGCGCGGCCGCTGCAGGCCTGACCCTGCCCCTCGCACACGCGGAGGGCGGCCGCGCGGCCTTTGGCCTGGCGACCGGCATCGCACTCATGCTGCTGCTCCTGGCGGCGTTCATGCGCCGCGCCCCCGCACCCCAGGGCACGGGCGACGATGAGCGGATCGTCGCCGTCGGGGCATTGACCCGCAGGCGAGCAGGGTCGACCCACGCGAACCGGCCTGAACTCAGCTGCGTTCAGGCCGGTTCGCCGTTCACCCCACGTTGAGTTCAGGTGGCGTATCACGCCGCCTCACCCGGGAAGCGTCAACACGGCGCCCGGGCCCGTGGCCAGACGTCGCCCGCGCTGCAGTCCGAGCCGCCCATCGCGGCCGTGGTGAGGCGGGCGGTGACGCCCGCCGCTCCACGGCCTGCTAGCGGGTCAGGGCGTACGGAATGACATGCGGCCTGCCGGTGTCCGGGTCCTGCAGCAGGTGGGCCTTCAGCCCGAAGACGTCGCGCAGCAGCGCCTGGGTGAGCACCTCGCCCGCTTCGCCCTGGGCGTACACCTCTCCGCTTTTCATGGCGATGATCTCGTCGCTGTAGCGCACCGCCTGGTTCAGGTCGTGCAGCACCATCACGACCGTCTTGCCCTGCTCGCGGTTCAGGCGCTGGGCCAGGTGCAGCACCTCCAGCTGATGCGACAGGTCCAGGTAGGTGGTGGGTTCGTCCAGCAGCAGGATGTCGGTCTGCTGGGCCAGGCTCATGGCGATCCAGGCGCGCTGCCGCTGCCCGCCGGACAGCGCTTCCAGCGGCCGGGCGGCGAACACCCGCATCCCGGTCTGGTCCAGCGCCCACTGCACTGCCTCGCGGTCCTCCGGGCGGCGCACCGAGAAGGGTCCCTGGTGCGGGTGGCGTCCGAACCACACCAGTTCCTCGACGGTGAGGCCCTCGGGCGCGGTGGGGCCCTGCGGCAGGATCGCCAGGCGGCGCGCCACCTCGCGGCTCGGCAGCGCGTGCAGCGCCTGCCCGTACAGCTGGATCTGGCCGCTTTCGACGGGGAGCAGGCGCGCCAAGGCCCGCAGCAGGGTGCTTTTGCCGCAGCCGTTCGGTCCGATGACCGAGGTGATGCGCCCGCCCGGCACCTGCAGGTCCAGTCCGGGAATGATGATGCTGCGGCCATAGCTCAGCCGCAGCTGGTCGGTGGAGAGGGGAACGTCAGTCATGGCAGAAGCCTCAGGGTGGGCGCGGGAACTCATGGCGCCCGGCGCAGCAGGTACAGGAAGTACGGCGCGCCCACCAGCGTGGTGAAGATGCCGGCCGGCACTTCGATGGGGGGCAGCAGGGTGCGGCCCAGGGTGTCGGCGGCCAGCACCAGGGCCGCGCCGAGCAGCGCCGCCACCGGCAGCAGCCGGGCGTGCTGCCCGCCCACCAGCCGGCGGGCCAGGTGCGGGGCCAGCAGGCCCACAAAGCCGAGGATGCCGGCGCCGGTCACGCCGGCGGCGGCCAGCGCCACGGCGATGCCCAGGCACAGCAGGCGGCTCGGCTGGACCCGCAGCCCCAGGGACGTGGCCAGCTCCGGGCCGAGGTTCAGCACGTCCAGCACCCGGCTGCACAGCAGGGCGGCCGGCAGCAGGATCAGGGCCCACGGCAGCAGCCGCTGCAGCCGGTCGGCGTCGGCGCCGTACACGGTGCCGCTCAGGAACCCCAGCGCCGCGCCCAGGCCGTCCGGGGCCCGCACGAGCACCAGCTGCTGCACCGCGCCCAGCGCCGAGGCCACCGCCACGCCCACCAGCGCCAGCCGCACCGGGTGCAGGCCGTCGGCCGCCCGCCCGCCCCCGGCGCGGGACAGCAGCAGCACCAGCCCGAAGCCCAGCCAGGCGCCGGCCAGCGCGGCCCACGGCAACCCGCCCGCCGGCGCGCCCGGCCAGGCCAGCAGGAACACGGTGGCGGCCAGCCCCGCCCCGGCGCCCACGCCGATGATGTCCGGCGACGCCAGCGGGTTGCGGATCACGCCCTGCAGCATGGTGCCGGACGCGGCGAACATCGCCCCGGCCAGCAGCGCCACCACGATCCGCGGCGCGCGCAGCTCCAGCACCAGCTGGCGGGTCAGGGCGTCGCCGCGCCCCAGCAGCACCTGCAGCACGTCGGCGGGCGGCGTGCGGACCGCGCCCAGCCCCAGCGCCAGCACGCCCAGCGCGGCCACGACTGCCGCCAGTACGCCGCCCACCAGCAGCGCCCGCGAGGTGCCGGACCGCGCCGCCGCCGGCAGGGAGGTCATGGGTACCGGAAGTCGCCGCTGGGCGCCTGGTCCTGCAGGAAGCGGCTCTGGATGGTCTCGGCGGCCATCAGGCGCAGGGCCAGTGGGCCGCGCCCGCGCGTCCAGTTGTCGCGGTTGAACACGTACACCCGCCCGCGCTGCACCGCCGCGAGCCGCTGCCACAGCGGACTCTGCCGCCAGGTGTCGGTGATGGGCCGCTCGTCGGGGGCGGTGAACAGCACCAGCGTCTGCGGGTTGAGGGCCACCAGCCCTTCCAGCGACACCTCGTACTGCGTCTGCCCGGCCTTGACCGGCAGCTGGTTCTTGCGGCCCACCGCTTCCAGGTAACTGCCCACGAAGCTGCCGGTGGTGTGCAGCGTCAGGCTGGTGGGCGTGGCCACGGCCGCCACGAACGGCGGCGCGCCCTTGCGGGTGAAGGCGCGCGCCTTGCGCAGCAGCGCCTGCTGCTCTTCAAGAATGCGGCGCGCGGCCGCCTCGCGGCCCACCAGCTGCCCGATGGCGAGCGTCTGGGCGTTCAGGTCGTCGAGGCTGCCGCGGCGGCTCTGGAAGACCCCGGTGGGGGCCAGGCGGTTCAGCGGTGCCACGCTGTCCTGGTGCACGAACGCGTCGGCCAGGATCAGGTCCGGGCGCGTGGCGGCGATGGCTTCCAGGCTCGGCTGGGCGCGGCTGCCGGTGGAGGTGATGCCGCTGAGCCGGGCCTTCAGGTAGGGGGGCGCCCCCCGGTCCCCGCCCTGGGTGCCGAGCGCGGCCCCCACCGGCCGCACGCCCAGTGCCAGCAGGGTGTCGAGGAACGAGTATTCGAGCGCCACCACCCGCCGGGCCGGCGCCGGGAGGGTCAGGGTGCCGCGTTCGTGCGGCACAGCGATGGCCGCCGCGGTGGGCAGCAGCAGGGAAGTCAGCAGCAGGAGTCGTCGCATGGGGAACCTCAGGGGAGAGACGCGGGTCAGTGCCGGCCCAGCCGGCGGGCCAGCAGCACGAAGAACGGAGCGCCGACGGCGGCCACCAGGATGCCGACCGGCGTTTCGGCGGGCCGGTCCACCAGGCGGGCGGCGATGTCGGCGGTGGTGAGAAAGGCGCCGCCGAGCAGCGCGCCCATCGGCACGCTCAGGCGGTGGTCGGGGCCCATCAGGGCACGGGCGGCGTGCGGCACGATCAGGCCCACGAAGCCGATCGGCCCGGCGACGCTCACCGAGCCGGCGGCGAGCAGCACCCCCACCCCGGTCACCAGCGCCGAGTCGCGCTCGGTGCGGGCGCCCAGCCCCCGGGCCACCGCGTCGCCGAGGGCCAGCACGTTGAGGCGCGGGGCGAGCAGCAGCGCGGCGAGCAGGCCACCCAGCAGCCACGGCGCGACCTGCGCCAGCTGCGGCCAGCCGCGGCCGGCGACGCTGCCCGACAGGGCGAAGAGGGCGGCCTGCGCCCGCTCCTCCCACAGCAGCTGCAGGCTGCGGCTGGCCGCGCCCGCCAGGCTCGCGACAGCCACCCCGGCCAGCGCCAGCCGCAGCGGGGTGAGGCCCGCCTGCCGGGCCACCCCGTACGCCAGGAATGCCGCCAGGGCGCCGCCCAGAAAGGCGGCCGGCACGAACGCGGCGGCGGGCGCGGCCGGGAAGAACACCACCATCACCAGGATGGCCAGGGCGCCGCCCGCCTCCACGCCCAGGATGCCCGGGTCGGCGAGCGGGTTGCGGGTCACGCCCTGCAGCAGCAGGCCCGAGACGCCCAGCCCCGCCCCGGCCAGCACCGCCACCAGGGTGCGCGGCAGCCGCAGGGTCTGCACCACCAGGCTGTCGGTGGAGCTGTCGGGGTGCAGCAGGACACTCCACACCCGGCCCGGCGCCAGGGCGGTGACGCCGGTGGCCAGCGACGCCAGCAGCGCGGCCAGCACCAGCGCCACGCCGAGCAGCAGCAGCAGCGGACGGGCGCGGCTCAAGATGCGGTGCCGTCCAGCCAGGTCACCCGGTACTGCGGCACGCTGTTGTGGCCGGGTTTGTGGCTGGAGCCCGGCACCTCAAGCTGCCGGGCCACGTCCACCCGGGCGCGCCGCTGGCCCGCCTGGCCGCGCCAGCGGTACGTCAGCGTCACCTCGTCGCCGTTCACCGTGGCGTGACGGTCCGCGTCCAGCCAGGCCCAGCCGTGCTGGATCAGCAACTCGCGGTCCAGCACCTGCGCCAGGGGGGGCAGGCCGGCGAAGCCGCGCAGGTGACGTGCCGCCTCGGCGGGGGCCAGCTCACGCCGGGCGACCTGCACCGCCAGCTCTGGGGTCAGGTGGGCCCACAGCAGCCCGCTGGGCAGCTCCACCGCCGTCGCCGCGAAGCGGTGGCCGCCGAAATGGCCGGTGCGCCACGCCCGCACGCCGGCCGCGGCGAGGCCCTGGTACACCGGCACGCCGTAGCGGCCGCAGGCGGCGTCCACCGTGCCGTGAGTGCACACGTGCAGGTCCGGGCCGGGGGGGACCGGGCACGGTGCCCACGCCTGCAGGCGCTGCGGGTCCAGCAGGGTGGCGATCAGGCCCTGGGCCCAGTCGTCCTGCGGGAGCCCGGACGCGTAATCCCGGCGCACGTACCCGCCCGCGCCACGGGTGTAATGCCGCACCCGCAGCGGCGCGTCCGGCTGCTGTGGCGCGCTCATCAGCATCCCGAAGCCGGCCCCGTCCGCCTCGACCCGCTCGCGCAGCCGCTCGAACACCCCCCGCTGCTCGGGAGTCCATCGCTCGAAGTCCCGCAGCTGCGCCCAGCGCCGCACGTCCAGCTCCAGCACCGTCACCTCGGCCCAGTGCGGGGCGGTGCCGATCGGATCCTCCTGCAGCGACCGCGACACGTCGGCACACAGCGGCAGCCGCTCGGCCGTGCCGGTCATGGCCGGCCGGCCAGCGCCGGACACACGCGCCGCTTCACTTCATCTTCTCCAGGATCAACCGGGTGAGTTCGTTGCTGTTGCGGATGCTGGTCAACGGCCCGCTGTACGGGCTGAACGCTTCCGGCACGTACAGGACGCTCTGGGCCTTCAGCCGCTGCCCCACCGGGGTCTTCAGGAAGGCGTCGGCCCCGTTGTACTTCCCGCCGGGCGGGAACAGCACCACCAGCGTGTCCGGGGTGAGGCCCAGCAGCGCCTCGTCGCTGATGGCCGAGCCCACCCCCAGGGTGGTCTCCTTCGCCTTCAGGCCGTCCTTGAAGCCCAGGCTGCGCAGGTCGGGGATCAGCCGGACGCTGGTGTACAGCCAGGTGCTGCCGCCCGCGAACGGGGCGAGCACCACCACCTTCGGGTACTTTCGGAACACCCCGGCGGCCAGCAGCCGGCGCCCGTTGGCGCGGTTGACGTCGGCCACCTGCCGGATCACCTGCTCGGCCTGCTCCTGGCGGCCGAACACCCGCGCCAGGTCGCGCAGGCCCTTCTGCCAGAAGCCGGTGGCGTCCTCCTGGTAGCCCACGGTGGGGGCGATGCGGCTGAGCTTGTCGTAGTTCTGGTTGCCCTGCCAGGTGAGGCGCACGATCAGGTCCGGCTTGAGCGACAGGAGCGTTTCCAGGTTGGGGCTCTGCCAGTCGCCGATGTAGGCGGGGTTCTTCAGGCCGACGCGGCCGTAGAAGCCGCTGTTCAGCACCTCCGGCTTGATGCGGCCGCCCGTCAGGTCGCTGGGCGAGAAGTAGGTGCTGCCGATGCCCACCACGCGGTCCGCGACGCCCAGTGCCGCCATCCAGCCGAGCGCCTCCTCGTCCATCACCACCACCCGCTGGGGGTCCTTGCGGACAATGGCCGTGCCTTCATCGTGCTTGACCGTGACGGTCGGTGGGGTCTGGGCGGAGGCCACGCCTTGAGCGAGGGCGGCGAGGAGAATCAGCGTCTGCTTCATGGTGGACCATCCTAGATTAAACCAACTGGAATGGTCAAGTTTGTTTGTCCCAATTTCCCTGCGAAGACGCGACGCCCTGGTCTACGGTCCGCACGCTGGGAGGTCGGCGGCTTGGGGTCCTCCACAGCCTTTCTGCGGCTTGAGGTGAATCTCAGTGCGCACAGCACGGCCACCGATCACATCAGGGCGCCTGAAGCGCAGCAGGCCTTCGGCCGCTGGGCTTCACGGACGCGTCCCTCCGGCGGACCCGGCGACCCCCGTCCTAGAGATCCGCGCCTGGGCGGCTAAGCTGGGTGGGAGGTCGTGTCTGCACCCGGCTGATGTTCGTGATCCAGGCCGGCACGTCAACCGAGCTCGGCCGTGCTGAGGTCGGAGCACTGGACATGCAGGCCACCTCCCTTCCGGCGAGGCGTTCTGTGCACTTGGCGACTTACCCACAAGACTGAACCACAGGTCACCCGGCCGGCTCCGCTTGAATGCGCACCCGCTGCGCCGCGAGATCGAAGGTCAATGTGAACGCCTGGAGCAGGCCGCTGCCCAGGAGGCACTCGTCCTCCAGAGCCGGACTGAACAGGACTTCCGGATGATGGATCTCCACCGGGCCGATCCTGAGCGGCACCGAGAGCTGAGCCCGCTGGGTCGGGATGTGGCCCTCGTGCTGGTTCCACAGGGTGGGGCCGGAGTCGGGCGCCGCCACGACGGGCCAGGCGTGCCGGCTGCCCAGCGGTACGATCAGCCCGGGCCGCGCGCCGGTGTCCAGGTTGCACCACACGGTCCGCCCATCCACCTGCACCGGCACGTACGGCATGCGCTCCCGCAGCTCGTAGGTCAGGAGTGTCGCGTCGTCCGTGATCGGCAGCGCACCAGGGCCCCAGCGGAATCGCTGACGCGGGTAGTCGAGGGTCAGGAGGCCCTCACGAAACAGATTGAACCCCAAAATGCCGTCCACGTCGAGGCGCATCTCCGACACCACCAGGGCCGACTGAAAGCACGCCGGCCCCAGGTCCAGGATCTCCACCTGACACACCCTGCGCGTGCGGAGCCGCTTGACGACCCGGAGGTTCAGTTCATCGGCAATCCGCTGGTGGACAGAGACGACGTTTGCCCCAGCATCCAGGAGGAACCGGTACGGCCCGCGGCCGTTCAGGTGAACCTCGACCAGTGGCAGCAGCGGGCCACCCACCAAGGGCAGGTTGACCGGGCCGCGGAACGTGAGGCGCTGCGAGCCCCGCCGGAGGTGCTCGAGTTCCGCGGGTGTCAGGCGCCGCTGAGAGGAAAAGAACGCGGAGTGCAGGGGGGACAGGCGGGTCAGCCAGGAGCGGATCATCAGGGCACCTCGGGAGCGTCCCACACGACCGCGAGGTTTCACCGTGGCACTTGGTGTCGCGCGTGTGGGCAGGCGGGTCAAGGTGCCTCTCGCCCAGGGTGGGTTGTGGCCTGCAGCCTAGCATCCCCTCCACGTCGACCGAGGGAGGAGAGGAGGGAGGGCCGTTGAATCCTTGCTCTGAACCGCTGGTCAGTTCCCTGAACCGTGCGGGGTCCTTCCCCTCATCCCCACATCGATCACCATCCACGCCGACGTCCAACAGGGATGAGACATGCCTGGCAAGGAACGGAGCTGTTCCGTCCTCGCTTGTCCTTCGGGGCCGCTTCCATCCATTCACAGGACTTCCCACGCTTCAGCTGCGTTGACCAGAGTTATTACCGGGATAAAATGGAGTGTGAACGGGTCATACACTGCTTTCCTCGGGTCGCGCCGGCTGGTCACGGGCGCCCTTGCCGACGTCCTTGCCCGCGTGAAGGCCACGTCGCCTGGCCCCACAGCCGAACTGCTGATCTTCGAAGACCGCACAGGGCAAAACGTCGACTTCGATTTGCGCGGTGATCTTCAGGAGGTGCTCGCACGGGCTCAGCCGGAAGCGAAACCGGCCGGGCGGGGGCGGCCGAAACTTGGCGTGGTGTCGCGCGAAGTGACGCTGCTGCCGCGGCACTGGGAATGGCTTGAAGCGCAGCAGGGCGGCGCCTCTGCCGCCCTGCGCCGCCTGGTGGACGAGGCGCGGAAGCAGGACCCCGGCCCTGAACGCGTTCGTGTTGCCCAGGGCGCTGCCGACCGCTTCATGGCCGTGCTCGCTGGCGATCTGGAGGGGTATCAGGAGGCGTCGCGCGCCCTGTATGCGCGCGACGCCTCTGCGTTCGCGCACCACACGCAAGGCTGGCCCGAGGACGTGCGCGCCCACGCCCTGCACCTCGCTTCACCGGCATTCACGCCGGATCCGCCCAACGCTTGAGCGAGTGTTCAGGTGGTGGGTCGAAGATCGACATCACGTGACCGTCGTGGCAGGGATCCTTAAATGCCGGAGCTTCGTTGCCTGCCGGGCCGCCCTGAAGCGGAAGGTGGCAAAAACCACCGGAGTGTCTGAGAACCGCACGGTGGTGCCCTGGCGCGGAGTGGCGGAGGGCCGCAGGCCGGCGTTCTCCGCCTCTCTGGCGTTCACTGGGTCTCCGGTTGAAGGAAAACGTCATTTCCCGTTGAGCTGGGCTGTGCACACGGCGGCGCAGGATCCACCGGGTCGCTTTGGCCGGAGCATGGCGGAGCTGCGCCGGCCGAGGCAGAGGTGAGGCTTCGACAGCGGCGAAGGGGCGGACGCTTCAGGAGATGACCGGGGCACGGCTCGGTGCAGATGGACTCAGGGCCACACGCCCAGCCGAAACCAGGTGTGTGGCCACTGTCGTTCGCACGCCAGGAACGCGGTGGAAAGGAACTTGAGCATGCTTGTCAGTACAGCGACTCGGGCGGCAGGGCCAGCTGAGCACGCCACAGGTTGAGCAGGTCGGCGAGGTCGTCGGGAGCAACGCCTCCCGACGCGTCCGGCTCAAGCTCGTCGAGCACTTCAAAGCGGAAGGCGGCTTCGCCGTCGGTCGTCCAGTCGCGCTGCAGAGCCTTGAGGTGATGACCGTTGATGGTGGACGGCGTTTCGAGCCGCGTCGTCAATTGAAACTGGATCCGGTTGAGCATGCCCTGAGCGTGCATGCTTGCCCCGAGCAGGGTGCGTCCGGACGGCAGGTGGGTGATGCGGTACACACCGGCACGGGGCGTAAAGGTGTGAGCGCGGCGGGTCTTGGTCATGCGGGTTCTCCCTGAAGCACGGAGCGGGTGGACGCGAAGACCGCGAAGCTGGCGAACAGCAGGAGCGCGGCGGCGAAATAGGCGGCACCCGGCACGAAGGGCGTGGCGTGTGGGGAGGCGAAGCGCGAGAAGAGGGCGGTGGCCGCGAGCGGCCCGACAATCGCGCTGATGGACGTCAGGCCCGCCAGGGCTCCCTGCACGGCGCCCTGGGCGTGGGGCGCGGCCTTGTTGGTGGTGATGGCCTGTAGGGCAGGCGTGGCCAGGCCCGACAGGGCGCCGATGGGCAGGGAGGCCCACAGCATCCAGGGCGCAGCCGCGAGGCCGTACAGGACGTTCGAGGCGACACCGATGAGGAGGCCGAGCGCCACGGTCTGCTCGGGGCCCACCCGGCGAAGGACACGCGGCAGCACCGCGACCTGGACGATGGCGGACAGCAGGCCGGCAATGGCGAGGGTGAGGCCGTTGGTCGCTGGGGTCCAGCCGTACCGCATGGCGCCGTGCAGGACCCAGGTGCTGGTCAGGAACTGAGTGGCGAGACTGCCGAGCAGGACGACGGCCGCCAGGACCGGGAGGCCAGAGAAGTGGCTGAGGGTGCCGAGGGCGCGCAGAGGCACGAGCGTCCGGGGGTCGAAGGGCGCGGGGGCGGCCCGGCGGGATTCGGGCAGGACCAGGAGGCCGTACAGGAAGTTCAGGGCAGCGAGCGTGGCGGACACGAGGAAGGGAAGGCGCAGATCAAGGCCGCTCAGGAGCCCCCCGAGGGCGGGGCCGATGATCAGGCCCAAGCCGAAGGCGGCGCCGGCGATGCCGAAGTTCCGGGCGCGGTTTTCGGGGGTGCTGACGTCCGCGATGTAGGCGTTGGCGACGCCGACGGTGGCCGCGCCGACGCCGCCCAGTGTGCGAGCCAGGAGGAGCCACATCAGCGACGGCGCGAGCGCGGCGAGCATGTACGCCAGAGCGGTGACGAGGGTCGAGATCAGCAGGACGGGACGGCGACCGAAGCGGTCGGACAGCATCCCGAAGATCGGGGCGGCGAGCAATTGCGCGGTCGAGAACAGCGCGACAAGCAGGCCCAGGAACTGGGGCGCGGCGAGGGGATCACGTGCGAGGTGGGCAACCAGCATGGGCGCAACGGGGATGACGAGGCCCAGGCCGATCATGTCGAGCGCGAGCGTGACGAAGATAAACGGCAGGCCGGGCGAGCGGGGGGTGGACATAGCAACTCCTGAGCTGCGACAAGGGTGAGCCGCCGCGTTTAATCGCAAACGCGGAAGGGGGGTGCAGCATGGGCGATTCCAGCCCCGTGCACATCCATGGGTGGAGGGGCGAAACCGTGATGGGTCTACGTAGCGCTACGGGCACGATGGCGTAAGGCAGTGCCTTCACGCCCCGTGCTTTAAATATTACCCAGGTATAAATAGCATGTCAATACCTTCCGGGTAAAATCAACTCGACGCTACACGAGGACGTAGCAGCGCGCTATGGCATATAAGCCAACATACGAAAGCCACAAGCGTTAGCGGACAGCATGAGCCGGCCTTTACGTGCGAGTAGGCGCGGTGTCCACAACACCATGAAGCGACATTCTTCTATCGGCGCAGTCCGATGGGTATAAATTGGCTGACAAAGGCGGGCTGGAGATGTGCGACCCAGAAGGCGGTGGAACAAGGTCTTGTGGTCACTCTTACCAACGAGGCCTTGACCTGTGCGCCCCACAGCAATTTGGAAAGAGGCCAGGTCAACCAGAATGTGACGTCAGCTTCCTCTCGCTTCAATGGCCTGTACGGTCTTGCGGAGCCGCGGCGCCAGGCGGAACAGATCATCCAGACTGCTGAGCGTCTCTCTCACCTCGTGGCGGTCCGCCGCGTCGAACAGACCGACCACCAACCGACGCTCGGTGAAGTACAACCGAGCCACCGTCTTGCGGCGGTTGTTGTCGAGCAGCACCGCACAATACGACTGGTGCTTCCTCAGGTGAACCCGGGCATACTCCACGGTCTCGCGCAGGATCGACTTGATGATGTAATACCCCTGCCATTCCTCGGCGCTGACCGTCAGGCCAGCCTCATCGCTGTCCTGATCCTCGGCTTCGCCGAGTTGCGGCGCGGCCGGGGTCGCCGCCTCAAAGGCGGACCGCAGGCGCTCACTGATGAGCTGCGCGACAAACTCATTCAGCGCCTTCTTGGTGTACACCGCGAATCGGTTGCGCGTGTTGGTGGTGAGCCGTCCCTGGTACACCTGAGCGGTGAGCACCCGGATAAAGTCGTCAGACGGCTCGCGAAACTCCTCGACCAGGTGCTGCTTGATGGCCATCACGTACTTCATCTCGCTGGCCGAGCTGAGAATGATGTCTTGGTTAAACGCTGCCTTGCTGAAGCGCAGCAGTTCCGTCAGCTCGTGTTCCTTGAGGTTGAGCAGGTTGACTTCCAGAAACGGCTGGGCGTCCATGGTGTTCGGCCGTTCCAAGTCGGTGTAGAACCGGTACACCACCCCGTTGGTCAGCACGGCAAACCGGGCTTCCGTGACGGCGAAGTACCGGTACAGTTGAGACGCGTGCTCCAGGCTGAGGGGCGCGGCGTGGTGCTTGCACTCGAACAACAGAATGGGTCGGCCGTTCTGCAACACGGCGTAATCCACTTTTTCGCCCCTCTTGATGCCGACGTCCGCGATGAACTCCGGCACCACCTCGGTCGGATCGAAGACGTCGTAACCGAGGATCTGCAGGAATGGCATGACCAGCGCGTGTTTGCTGGCCTCCTCGGTGTGCAGTTGCGGCAAGAGCTTAGACAGCCGGTTGGCCAGGTCCAGCAGCCGGGACGCCTGCTCCGCCTCCGGCTCGCCAATGGAGGTTAGCGGAAGAGCAATACGCGTCTCCACCCGGGGCGGCAGTGGGACCTCCGCGGGCAGCGGGGCCGGCAACGCCGGGTCGGCTTCCGGGAGATCCTCGTCCTCGGCCACCGTGCCGCCGAAATGCTCAAGCACTTCTTTGAGCCCACCATCAAAGGTGCGGCTGATCGCGCCAAACCGCCAGCCGGTGCTGCCCTGCCACAATTCACAGGCGAACACCGTCCGGTGGCCGGCCAGGTGCTCCTGGCTGAGCGTAAAGCTCGCCTGCGGGACATCTGCCGGGGTCAGGAGCGTGAGTGTGAGGGTGTCCGATGGTTCCAGGGGTTCTTCGGCCGTCAGCACCAGGACGAGGCGGGCCACGTGTTTCGGGAGACGGTCGAGGTGAAGGGTGAACCGCTGGGCTTCGGTGCCAACGCCCGGCAACAAGGTGAGTTCGCCGTGCGGCGTGCTGGACTGGTTGTAGAACACCAAGTAGCGGTCATCGCGCAGTTTCTGCCTGGAATTGAGTCCGAAGAGGCTGAGGTCGGCCTGAAGTCCGGCGCGGTGGGTGACGGTGAGGATCAGGTGGTCGCTGAGATTGAGGGCAGTCAGGGGTAACCGTTGCCCGTGGGCGAGGATCGTCATGGTCCGGGTCCTTAAGAATGAAGGGGAGGGGTGAGAGATGCGCGTGTCTTGGGGCCAATGATCATCACACCACACGTGGAGAAGGTGGGTGGCGCACATACGCGCAATTAGGTTGGTGTGGCATAACAAACCCGCCCCCAGGTACGCCGAAGGCGCACACCGGGGCGGGCAGAAAAGGAATTTGTTCCTGGCGGACGCCAGACTGGTGGCTCCATAAAGCCATGCGTGCTGAGCACGCGTGCTGCCGTGCAGCGGTCGATTCGAAGATGAGATGTCGGTTGACGGTTCAGTGCTATCGGCGTATCCATGCGCCGTGAAGCGGTCCTGCCTCCGGTTTCACCCGGCACTGCGCTTGATCAAGTGGCCTGATGGCCGTTCGCTCGTGCACGACTGCGCGTCCTACAGCGCTGTGCGGCTCCCAACCGCGTGCATTCCACTGCCGCCAGCTTTCGGCTTCCTCAGGTTCCCCTGCATCTCTCTGTGCCCCTTCCGACCGGGTCGAAGCTCAGAGTTGCTCTTGCCATTTCACCAGCTCTCCCACAGGGTGCCCCTGATCCACGCGCTTGCAGTTGCGTGGGGTTCCCCCTGCTTCCCCCATTAGCCCGCACCTACCAGTTGCATAGCCAGCGCCTCACGTATGTCCTTCCAGCCAGCACCGACCCATTTCACAGGTTCGATCTGTTCCCCGTCGGTTGACGGCTTTCATCGGGCAAATGCTGCGAACGCCTCGATTACCCCTGACACGCTTCGAGCTCCGGTCGTAGTGCGCCGCTACTGGGCCACCACTGGCATCTGCGTTCCCGCTCGCGACTGCCCCCTTTCGGGCCGCAACCTACTTTCAACGTTTAAATTTCGATGACCTGCTCAGGTTGCCCTGGCAGTGCCGCCCAGGCCGATCTCTCGCCTGCGCTTAAGGCTCCCCCGGTGTCGGGCCATCCAGCAACCCCCGGTTTCCCCTATCCGTCTCTACGTCGCGGCAATCGTCATACACTTCAGGTCTTTTCCTGTCGAGCATGCCGACGGCGAGGAGTTTCACCTCGCTTCGGTGTGAACAATCCAGGCGGTTTCAGGGCACCGCTCGCCCCTCCCCACGCGCAGGAATTTTTTCTGGGTCATCCAACGTTCATGACTCCCGGGCGCGAACGCCCACATGTCTTATGCATTGGATCGATTCAGGCCGTTATTCCCTCGCGTCCATCCTAGTCGTATCAGCGCCACTACGCGCAAACGACTTGAGCAGTGTGTTGGTCAGCCCTGCAAGGCTGGATACTTCAGAGTTGTAGGACGTATGCACACGGTGTTTCTCGCACAGTGCGATGTGGTGGTCAAGGGGTCAAGATCCGAGCACCGTGCAGCATTTCATTACGTACGATCCCGTAAAAGCGCAGCGCAGCTCTAGAAATCGTACGCTGAAATCGCACGTCGTTTCACCATTCTTGCTGTGCCAGACGGCAAACACGGAATTCTGTGAAAACGTAGGGCCTCAGCAGCGCCTCAATAGGGCTTCAATAGAACCTCAGCAGGGCCTCAATAGGGGGGCTTGACGGGCCGCGGTCGGGGGTGCGAGACGTGGGGTGTGACCAAACCCCAATCGCCTCAGGCCTCAGGTAAGCAAGCGCAGATTTCATCCGTAACCGGCAGAGATGGCTGCTGGCGTCGCGAAGCAGGGCAGCATGACTGAAGCCGCACTGCCGCTGGTCATCCCGCCGTCCAAACAAGAAGGGGCACGGCAACGGAAACTGCATGACACGGGTCAGGGGCTGTTGTCTGACGTGCATCGCCGTGTGCGCGCCGGCTATAGATGGTGGGTGACCGGAGACGTGACCACGGACCAGGTTGTTGGATTCGTGGCACGGATGTCCGTCAAATACGGCACCGATGCGGACAGCGTGACGCGCCACCGGAACAAGGTGGGTGGCGAGGCCAGCACCGTGCTGTTCGTCTGGCCACTTCGCCATGATCCTGCGGGGTACACCACGCGCTTCGGGTATCTGCTGCTCAGCACCGAGCATCTCGATGGCGAAATCATGTATGACGGTGCGCGGCGGCCTGTGCCCGTGAATCTGTACGCCAACACCAACGCCGTTTTCCATTTGATGCCGAGCGTGGAAGTGGTAAAGGTCAAGCAGGCACGGTCCCAGCAGGGCAAGGGGAAGCAGTCGCATGGGCGGCCGGGAGCCAACAGGACGCGCACGGTGTATACCTGGCAGCTCAGCGCCCAGTCGGTCAACCGGATGCGCTCGAAATTCGCTGAGCACGCTGGCACGCCGCGCGAGCTCGAACGTCTGCGCCGCGCTTACCTGGCGCTGCCGCTGGTGGCCCCGTACAGGGTCCAGTTGAAGCGGGTACTGACCGACACGCGGCTGCTGCGGAAGAACATCCACACGCCGATGGCACGGGCCGAGCAGAAAGCGATCAAGGACGGTACGAAGCTCGACCCGTTGCGGGTGAGTGACATTCCCTTCATCACCGGATTTCCGAAGTTGTACGCCAGCCCGCCGATGACGCTGGGGGCGTACCTGGATGCCATCACCCAGACGCGCCGCACACTGGCCCGCAACGCGGAACAAACGGTCCAGGCGCACCATCTGGGGGAGCGGCTCTGACCGGCGTTCCTCCAGACGCTCGACCCGCGGTTCTTTCACGTTTCCTTCTTTCCAGAATAGAGGCCCAGTCATGGCGACCAACAAAACGATTCTCAGCAGACACTATGTCCTGACCACGCGCGGGGTGCGCCACGACCTGACGGCGAGCAACGCTGCCGACCTGGCTTCACAGGTGCGGGAGCACACCAAAAGCCGTGCCGCCGAGCAGATTTCCCGGATCGCCTGGGGTGACCGGGACGCCAGGATTGACGCTGCCGGCATGTCCCTGGTGGCCGTCGGTCAGACGGTCAAAGAGGTCTGGCGCCAGGTGTCGCCGATTCGGGGGAGCGAGTCCGCGCTGGCAGCGCCGGAGGAACCGGCACTCTCCGTAACTCAGGCCTCATCAGCTGCACCAGCGGGCGAGGCGCAGCGCCGGGCAGACACGGCCCGTGCTGTCCCGGTTCCAGCCTTAGAACCGGCGCACACGTCACTGCAGCGGCGGGAGGAAGTTCCTGCGCTCGACGAGATCGAGGGGAGTGACAGCGAGCCGCAGGACTGAACGCTTCAACGGTCGACAAGGAACAACTCGTAGAGAGTGATCTTGTCCACTCGGGGAGGCAATGTAACGCGCCTCTTATGGGCCGGCTGCTGGCTGCTGGGAGCCATGACCCTGATGGCCCTGCACGTCCCCGGTCCAGCGCCGCGCGGCCCGGCAGCCCGGCTGTTCCTTGGCACTTACCTGCAGGGACGGGGAGGTCGTGCTCCGTTAAGGTCAGCGACACCAAGCAGCGGCAGTGGGTGACCTTGCCGACCTGTCCGGAGAATTGGCGCGATATACCGACGGACGTGGTGCCGAACTTGGTGAGGCAGGTGTGGTCGATCACTAGGGTGTGTTCCCACGGGACAAGGTCACAACTCGTCCTCGCCCTCAAGTACCTGACGCACAAATGCCCGCGTCGACATTCCTTCTGGTAACCCCGGAACGGAAATGTCGATCCTGAGCACCCGCGATCCCCGCTCGTCCTCAACGTCAAGCGTCGACCCTGGTGCCGCAAACAACGTGACGTTGCACTCTTCCCAGACAAGCTCTGCTTCTCTTGCGCTCTCGCCGTGAACGATCACCGTCACGGTCACACCGGCCACGAGCACGACCTCCTCACCCCACGGCTCCAGCACCAACTTCACGTTTTGGAGCTTGTCGTTTCGCACTTGCAGGCGAACATCGGGAGTTGGGGAGAGCGAGGGCTTCATGCCCACATTGTGCTTGTTGGCGCGCGGCGGCTCTCTCTACAGCTCAGGTTGAAAGCCATGCCAGGACCGATGCGATGGTCAGCCAAGCCAGGTAATGCACCTGTCGCTTGCCGTATCGTGTCGACACCCGGCGGTAGCGCTTGATCCAGGCGATGGTCCGCTCGACGTGATTGCGCTCGCGGTACAGCAGAGAGTCGTACCGCCCTGGGCGCCGCTGATCTCGCTTTGGTGGAATCACGGCACGAATGCCCCGGCGACGCAGTTCCTTCCGGGCGATCCCGTTACTGTAGCCGCGATCGCCCACCAGTTGCTTCGGTCGGTGTTTGGGTCGTCCTGGGCCGCAACGTTCGGGGCTCCAGGTCGAGATCGCTCGTAGAGCGCCCCTGCAGGCCTTCGTCGGCGGAGCGGCGCATGACGTTGCTCACCCGATTGGCGCTGCATCCGAGGACATCGGCGATGGCTTGGTGGGTCTGACCTTCACCGTGCGAGTGGTCGGCGAGCAGCAGGATTTGAGCTCGAGTCATCGAGCGCGCTTGAGCAGTGCCCTTGGTGGTGAGGTCGGTCAGGCCCAGGCGATCTTGGGGGGTCAGGAAGACTTGAACTCGGCGAGGCAGAACCCGAGAGGGGGAGCACGCGCGCAACGCCTCCTGTGCGCCGATGGCTCCATTCGCCCTGATCCTGCGCTGGGCGCTGGGGTCACACTTTCTGCTGGGACAAGCTACTAGGCGGCCTGTCAGAGTGTTTGCAACCCCTCTGCTTCGTGCCGGTGCATCACCTGAACAATTCGCCAGGAGGAACGTCGAAGGCGGCCGCTAACCTGGCGATAGTCTCGATGCTGATGTTGCGCTGGCCCTGCTCGATGTAGCCGATCTGATTCCGGTGCAGAAAGGCACGAGCAGCGAGGTCCTCTTGGGACCAACCCCGCGCCTCTCTCAGTTGCCGGACCTTCTGGCCGAGGCGAACACGAATGTTGTCAGTGGGCGCGTTCACCGCCCCCACTATCCGGTGGGTTCATCTCTGGGTCTACACTACCAGTAGTGCCACCATCAGTAGTGTATCATCTCGCTATGCGAGCCTACCAGTGTTACTTGGCTTGGCCGCCCATCTGCCGTCACGCTTCCGACGAAGACCTCATCCGCAGCTGGCATGTTGCAATGGCTAATTCCCACCAGCTTCCCGCCTCTGGCTGTACCCTATGCGGCCTGCTTTTCGGCAGCCGCACGAACGGCAGACTTCAAAATACGTTCGGCAGCCCGGCCACCTGCCCGCACCACGCGGCACGCCGCGCCACGAGCTCAAGCGTATGAAGCGCCAGCGGCTGACCTTCCCGATCGTCAAGGCCAAAGACCGGCTCCGCGTCGAAGCCTTCTTCCAGACGCACCTGCCGGAATTCCCTGAGGCCATCCACACCCTCTGGACCCGCTTCCACCCCGTTGCTCAGTCCCTGGGCATCATGACTTCCGAGGCCTGGCTCGCCCTCGCCGACGGCCAGCTGGTCGGCCTCGGGGTCCTGCAACACAGCACCGGCACCACCTGGCGGGCCCTGCTGCTGTGCGACCCGGCGTGGGCCACCCGGGTGCTGCCGGCGATGCACAACGCCCTGACCGACACGATCTTCACCTTCCGACACATCCTTCCCGCAAACAGACGGCCCAGCATCGACCTGGTGCTGGCCGTAGTCCCGGACTCGCCACACCAGGAGCTGTACAACACCCTGTACGCGCGCGAACGTTGGCTTCGAATCGGTCATCAATGCGACCTCGTGCTCAACCCCGGCATGGCAAGGCCCGATCCTCAGGGCCTCACCGACGCCCGGCTCAACGCCGCCGCACAGGGCATCACCATCCGGCCACTGTCCAGCTGGCCGGCCACCCAGCGTCCTGCCGAAGTGAGGGTGGCTCTGGAAAGCGAGGTCGGCGCCCTGTTGGACCACAAGAGCGTGCTGGTCGCGCTGGATCACGAGGTGCCGGTGGCCCTCAACGCCCTGATCAAGGGCGAGGCGGGGCGGGAGGTGATGCTGTCCACTCAGCCGTACTGGCTGCAGATGCCCACCCGTCCGGACCACCTCGTGGAAGACGCGCTGGTGGCGACGCTGCTCGAAGCCAGCCGGGTGAAAAGGTCAAGCACGCTGGTGCTGAAAACATCCCGGCGGGCGCACTACATCGAGTGGTTGGCGTCCCTCGGGAGTCACCCTGAGGTGGGTCACGGGTTGACCACCTGGCGGTTCGACTTCTCGACCATCACGAAGGCGGGCGCGGACGCCAAGCAGGTCATCAATCAGCCTCCGGAGTCCCCGTCAGGCGCACCCGCGTCTGATGAGGACCGGGAGGACCCTGGAAATGAATCGTCATCCTGAATTGAAGCATGCGCGTCACCACCCTCCCGCCAGGTCCTGACCTTTGAGCGCCTGGTACGCAGCGCCGTGAGCAACCTGAACCTTTCTGGCATCAGGGCCAACGCTGTACGCCTGCGCCGGCTGCTCCCTGATGAGGATCGAACGACCTGAGCGCAGGAGTTGGCCGCTGAAGCGGATAGGGGGCCACTTCATTCTGCGCCAGTCGGTAGGGGACAGAGCAAGGAGAGTGCTGGGTTCCTGCAGAGGGCTCGTGGACACTCGCTGCACCCTCGACGCTCCGGCCAATTGGAGGAACGATGAAACTCACCGTAACTGCTGAGACACTCAAGACGCTGCTGAATACGAGCGCTCGTTCACCTGAATCGAAGATCGCTCGGAAAAAGACGCTGGCCGAAGCGCGCCAGATGAAGGGAACCGCGAAGGCGGGACAAGCAGAGCAATTGATTGCGGCCATCCGGGCAGAGGGTGAACTGTAGGGCTGGGCGTGGAGAGTGGGAGCGGTCACGCACCAGCAGGTGTGGGTGCCCGGGCACGGGCGGCTCAGCCTTGACCTGCTCACCCTCCTGCGCCTGGACACTGAACCCACCGAGAAAGAACACCACTCACATACAGAGGAATGAACGGAGTCCTGGTGATCGACGCTCTTGGACTGGTGAGGCACCCGCTTCACAGACCGGCTTAGTAGCCTAATGGCAAAGGAGACTTTGAATCATACCACGAGGCGCAACGCTTGCTGACACTGGTCCAGCCGAAACAGCTGTGCAGACAACCAAGGTGGATCCTGCCCCTGATTCCTAAGGTGCCAGACAGCCATGACAACCTTCTGCACGCCTCAGAACATACGGTCGTCCTTGCATGTCTGCCTTTGTCAATTCAGAGCTCCAGCGTTTAGGGCGACGGGTCCTGGTCGCTGCTCGCCTGCTCTTGTCCCGCATGGCCGTTAATGGTACTGCGCGGGTCCTGGGGCGTGACGCTCTCACCGGACGTCGCCTGGGTGCCGGTGCTGTAGGGCGAGCCGTCGTGGGCCGTGTCGGCGTCGTGGCGGGTCCCGCCCAGCAGGTGCTGCATGTCGGCGCCGAACGGGCCGTCCCCCTCGTTGGCGTGCTGGGTCAGCGCCTCCTGGGACGGCGGTTCCGGCTGCTTGAGTGGGCCGCCCTGAGCTGCGGTGTTCGCCGGGTCGTTCGCATCGTGGGTCATGCCGTCCCTCCTTGGATCTGAGCTTCACGGTGGCGGCGCGGGCGGCTCGGCACTGTCAGCCGGCCTGCTGATTCAGCCCTCCATGAAGGGACGCTGTGCGTTCGGGAAACCGCCCGGGCTTTCGCCTGGGGCGCAGGGCGGCCAGGATGAGGTGAATCCCCGGGAGGCACCCTGAATGACCACAGACATCGAGGTCCGCGTGAACGGCGTCCTGCAGCCGGCCACGAGCGGCGAACCGCTCATCAATGTGATCAACCGCGCTGGCGTGGAGCTTCCACAGGTGTGCTATCACCCGCAGCTCGGCCCGATTCAGACGTGTGACACCTGCCTCGTGGAGGTGGACGGGGCCCTCGTGCGGGCCTGCGGCACACCCGTCATGACCGGCATGACCGTCAGCACCGACACCCAGGCTGGACGGGAGTCGCGCGCCGCGGCGTTCGACAAGATCCTGGGCAACCACCTGCTGTACTGCACGGTGTGCGACAACAACAACGGCAACTGCGTGGTGCACAACACCACGGCGCTGCTGAAAGTGGAGCATCAGGCAACGCCGTACCACCCAAAACCCTACGCGAAGGACGAGTCGAACCCGTTCTACCGCTACGACCCGGACCAGTGCATCCTGTGCGGCCGCTGTGTGGAGGCCTGCCAGAACCTGCAGGTCAACGAGACGCTCAGCATCAACTGGGAGGACCCGCACCCGCGGGTGCTGTGGGACGGGGGCCAGCCGATCAACGAGAGCAGCTGCGTGAGCTGCGGGCACTGCGTCTCGGTCTGCCCGTGCAACGCGCTGATGGAGAAGAGCATGCTGGGCGAGGCGGGCCTGATGACGGCCCTGCCGCTGCCGGTGTTTCACTCGGCGGTGGACCTGGTCAAGGCGGCCGAGCCCAGCATCGGCTACGGCCCGATCCTCCAGCTGTCCGACACGGAAGCGGCGATGCGGGCGCAGAGCATCCAGCGCACCAAGACGGTCTGCACGTACTGCGGGGTGGGGTGCAGCTTCGAGGTGTGGACCAAGGAGCGCCACATCCTCAAGATCGAGCCGACGCACGGCCCGGCCAACGGCGTGTCCACCTGCATCAAAGGGAAGTTCTCCTGGGATCACATCAACAGCCAGGAGCGCCTCACCACCCCGCTGATCCGGGACGGGAACGGCTTCCGGGAGGCGAGCTGGGAGGAGGCCCTCAGCCTGATCGCCCGCAAGTTCACGGAAGTCCGCGCCGAGCACGGCCCGGACGCCCTGGCGTTCATCGCGTCCTCGAAGTGCACCAACGAGGAAGCGTTCCTGATGCAGAAACTCGCGCGGGCGGTGATCGGCACCAACAACATGGACAACTGCTCCCGCTACTGTCAGTCGCCCGCCACGATGGGCCTGTGGCGGACGGTGGGGTACGGCGGGGACAGCGGCAGCATCCACGACCTGGAGCAGGCGGGGCTGGTGATCGGCATCGGCACCAACACCGCCGAGTCCCACCCGGTACTCGCCACCCGCGTGAAGCGCGCCCACAAGCTGCGCGGCCAGCGCCTGATCGTCGCGGACCTGCGCGAGCACGAGATGGCGCAGCGGGCCGACCTGTTCATCCGCCCGCACCCCGGCACCGACTTCGTGTGGCTCAGCGCCGTCACCAAGTACATCCTTGACCACAACCTGCAGGACCAGGCGTTCCTGGACCAGTGGGTAAACGGCCTCGACGAGTACCGCGCCAGCATCGCCGAGTACACCCTGGCGCGCGCGGAGGAGCTGACCGGCATTGCCCAGGACACCCTGCAGCAGGTGGCGCAGGAGATCGTCCGCGCGGACGGGGTGTGCGTGATGTGGGCGATGGGCGTCACGCAGCAGTGCGGCGGCAGCGAAACCAGCACGGCCATCAGCAACCTGCTGCTCGTCACCGGCAACTACATGCGGCCCGGCGCCGGGTCCTACCCGCTGCGCGGGCACAACAACGTTCAGGGCGCCAGCGACATGGGCGCCATGCCGAACTTCGTCGCCGGGTACCAGAAGGTGGACGACCCCGAGGTGCGCGCCCGGTTCGCCGCCGCGTGGGGCACGGACCTGCCGGCCAGCAAGGGCCTGGACAACCACGAGATGGTGCACGCCATCCACGACGGCACGCTGCGCGTGATGTACCTCAAAGGCGAGGAGATGGGCATCGTCGACTCGAACGTGAACTACGTCGAGGAGGCGTTCGAGAAGCTCGACTTCTTCGTGGTGCAGGACATCTTCTTCTCCCGCACCGCGCAGTTCGCGGACGTGGTGCTGCCCGCCAGCCCCAGCCTCGAGAAGGACGGCACCTTCACCAACACCGAACGCCGCATCCAACGCCTCCACCGCGCCCTGGAGCCGCTCGGGCAGAGCAAACCCGACTGGGAGATCATTCAGCTGATCGCCAACCGGCTGGGCGCGAACTGGCAGTACACGCACCCGGGGGAGATCATGCGGGAAATCGCCTCGCTGGTGCCGCTGTACTCGGGGGTGACCTACGAGCGGCTGGAGGGCTTCCGGTCGCTGCAGTGGCCGGTGCTGCCGGACGGCAGCGACACCCCGCTGCTGTTCACGGACGGCTTCCCGTTCCCGGACCGCAAGGCGCGCCTGTACCCGGCGCAGTTCATTCCGCCGGTGGAAGTTCCGGAGGCGGAGTTCGACCTGCACTTCAACAACGGCCGCATGCTCGAACACTTCCACGAGGGGAACATGACCTTCCGGTCGCCCGGCGTGACCAGCAAGGTGCCCGGCACCTTCGTCGAGGTGTCGCCGGACCTGGCGCGGGAGCGGGGGCTCGAGGACGGCCGGTACGTGCGCCTGGTCTCGCGGCACGGCGCGGTGAAGCTCAAGGTGCTGGTAACCAGCCGCGTGCAGGGCAAGCAGCTGTACATGCCCATGAACACCCAGGACGCGCAGCAGGCGGTGAACCGGCTCACCGGCAGCCACACCGACCACAGCACGCACACGCCCGCGTACAAGGACACCGCCGTGCGGATGGAGGTCCTCCCGGAGCTGGGTGAGCACCCGCTGCCGCGCACCAACCACCGCTACGGTCACCCCACCCCTCAGCCGGGCGTCGAGGTCGAACGGAAGTGGAAGCGCGCGGACTACCGCTTCCCCGGGACCCTGCCGGACCGGGCGCGCATCGCGCATGAGGTCTCGCCCGAGACCACTGGAGGAGACGACTGATGGCCAGACCAATCGAATTCGACCCGCGGACCCTGCTGCCCACCCCGAGCGAGCGCGTCTCGGCCGGCACGGCCGACAGTGCCGACGCACTGCTCGAGGCACTTGAGCTGCTGCGGGTCCTGCACGAGCACCGCGTCCTCCACACGCTGGTGCGCGTCGTGCAGGGCGGCGAAGGCCTCGCCGCCCACGCGCTCGACATCCTGAACGAACCGGCCAGCGTGCGCGCCCTCCGGAACCTGCTGGAACTGGTTCGCGCCCTGGGCGGCATCGAGCCGGAGGCACTGAGCGTCGTGACGGGCGCGCTGGCCCGCGGCGTGCGAGAAGGTGCCCGCCGCGTCGAGGCCGGCGAACGGGCCGGGCTGGGCGAACTGCTGTCCCTGGCGCGCGACCCGGACGTGGGGCTCGCCCTGGGCGCCTTCCTGGGGGTGCTGCGCGGGTTCGGTCAGGGCCTGCGCGAGGGGCAGAGCACGCCGGGCGTCCCGCACGTATGAAGTTCATTGGCCCGGCGTGCATGTGATGATGGGCCGCTGACCACGACTGCGCGCCATACCTGACCGGCCTGAACAAGTAGGGCCGGTCCTGTGTGTTCAGGCGAAGCAGAGGGCGTGACTTCCGTGCGGACGTCCGCCGCTCGCGCACGCTTGAGACGAACATCTCACTTTCCTCGTCATGCTCCCTCCGGTGGCATGGCAGGGCCTCCCAGCCGCAGCGGGTCCAGCTCCTCCAATTTGGCGGCGTACCGGAGCCGGAAAGAAATGGTCACGAACGAGAGGCGAAGACCCCGAGAGCGAGACATCGCTATGACGTGACCCTCCCTATATGCATTGACAGGAATATTCGCAAAGGTGTATATTCGATGTACCAAATCCGCTTCGAGAAAGGAGGTCTGCGCTGCGTGAACCCCGACACCCTCAGTGCGCTGGCTGAACCGCACCGCATGCACATCGTCGAGCTGCTCATCCAGCAACCGCTCACCGTCGGTGAGATCGCGTCCCGGCTCGGGCTCCTGCAACCCCAGGCCAGCCGACACCTCCGGGTCCTCAGCGACGCCGGCATCATCCGGGTCGAAGCCATCGCCAACCGCCGCCTGTGCCACCTGCGTCCCGAACCGTTCCAGCAGCTCGACAGCTGGCTCACCCCGTACCGCCGCCTCTGGGAGGACCGCTTCGACCGCCTCGACACCTACCTGCAACAGCTCCAGCAGACCGGCCACACCCCACCCGCAGAACCGGAAGACCCCTAAGGAGTTCACCATGACCACCAGCACCTCCAGCATCACCTCCCGCGTCGAAGCCGGCACCGACCTGATCCTCGAGCGGGTCTTCCACGCCCCCCGCGCCCTGGTGTTCGAGGCGTTCACCCGCGCTGAGCACCTCCGCCAGTGGTGGGGGCCCCGCGGGTGGACGCTGCCGGTGTGTGACGTCGATTTCCGCGAGGGCGGACGCTGGCATTACTGCATGCGGTGCATTGACCCCGACCAGGGCAGCTTCTTCGGCATGGAGTCGTGGGGGCTGGCGGTCTACGAGACGATCGACGCCCCGAACAGCATCGTGTACACCGACTACTTCTCCGACGCGGACCAGAACATCAACGCGGAGATGCCCGCCACCCGCTCCACCCTCACCTTCGAGGACGTGGCGGGCGGGACGCGGGTCGTCACCCGGGCGAGCTACGCCAGCGAGGCCGCGCTGAACACCGTGCTGGAAATGGGCATGCTGCAGGGCATCAGCGAAACCTGGGACCGCCTCGCCGAGTACCTCACCGCCCCACAGGCCTGACCACACGACAGCGAAGCGGCGTGGTGACAGCCACGCCGCTTCGCCTGACCCGCCAGCAGACGCCCAGCGCAGCCTGGAAGCGACCAGCGTCCGCTGTCGAGGCGCAGGCCCTGCAGGTGCCGTTGCTTCTCGAAGGCAGGACCGGCCTCCGCGAAACCGCCGCCACAGGTCCAGCCCACCAGAACCCAAGGCCGCCCGCTGTCTTGTCGTCTCATCGGTGTGGCACCATCACACCATGTCTGCCCCACGCCTGATGACGGACCGCTTGATGTTGCGGGGCCACCTGCCCGAGGATCTCGATGCGTGTGTCGAGTTATGGCAAAACCCAGCGGTGATCCAGTACACGACCGGCCAACCACTCGCCCGTCAGGACATCTGGAGCCGGCTGCTGCGCCACGTCGGGCACTGGGACCTCCTCGGCTACGGATACTGGCTCGCCTTTGAACAGGCGAGTGGACGCTTCGTCGGGGAGGTGGGGCTGGCCCGATTCAAGCGCACGCTCCTCGAAGGGCATCCGGATCTGGATCCGCTCCCCGAAGCGGGGTGGGTCCTGATGCCCTGGGCGCATGGCCTTGGCTATGCCCGCGAGGCCATGACCGCCGTTCTGAACTGGCATGATCAGGAGCAGCGTGCAGCCGAGAGTTTCTGCATCATTGACCCGCAGAACGCGCCGTCGCTGCGCCTGGCGGCGGCCCTGGGATATCGGCCTCGGTTCAGCGTGCCGCAGGAAGAGCCTCGCTGGACGGTCCTCTTCCGCCCCCGAACGGACGCTGAAGCGTCCACCCTGGTGTGAACCTCCACGATGGACCCGGCTGGTGAGAGCACCCACAGGCGAGGGTCAACAGCACACCCGTGCGCCCTGTCCTCACCGGGAGGCAACAACATCGTCTCCCGTTCTCCGGTGCTCTGCCACACTGAACGGATGGCATTTTCCTTTCCGCTGAAGGCAACCTTCCGCATCGTGACCCTCAGCCCTGAAGTGCAGGTGCGGGACACGCACGATCAGGTGCTGCTCCAGGTCAAGCAGAAACTGCTGACTTTGAAAGAGGACACCACGGTGTTCGCGGACGCCGAGAAGACCCGGCCGCTCTACCGCATGAAGGCCGACCGCATCACGGGATTTCGGGCTGTGCACGCGGTCACCCGCCTCGCCGACGGGCAGGCGCTGGGATCAATCCGGGCCGCGGGACTGCGCTCGATCTGGCGGGCACGCTATGACGTCACGGACGCCGCAGGGACCATCCTCGCGCACGTCCAGGAACAAAATCCCTGGACCAAGGTGATTGACGCCCTGCTGGATGAAGTGCCGCTGGTCGGCCCGCTGGTTGCGATGTTCATCAATCCGCGTTACACCGTGCAGGACGCGAAGGGCCGGGTCTTCGCCATGATCCTGAAACAGCGCTCGTTTGTGGCGCGGCACTTTACGCTTGAACGCCTGGAAGCCAGCCCCCCCGAGCTGAGTGATGAATTGCTGGCCCTGGCCCTGGTGCAGGTGATTTTCTTGGAACGCAGCCGACAGTAGCGTCTGCGCCACCGGATGCGCGGCTCTGCGGCCTATACCGTCACTCCGGACCCGCACGAAGCACGAACTGAGCCCCCTGGAGCCGCTGCGCCTGGTTTCCACTCGGCTGTTTGAGGAGCGTAGCGGGTCACCCGCCGGTGATGCCCATGTACCGTCCGTCCACCAACGCCTGAACGGCCTGAACGCATCAGAACGAGGATGTGGTCAAAATCATCACGGTGATGCGCCCACCACAGTAGGCGCAGAGCCGGTTGTTGACCAGCGTTTGAGCATCGCCTCCGTCGCATGGGAGAAGGGAAGCCACGATGACCGCTGCCCGCGTGCTGCTGATTAAAGATGATCCGGACATCCTTCGGATTCTGAAGCTGGAGCTTCAGGAGGCCGGGTACCGCGTCTCCACAGCCGAGTCCGTGATGCAGGGCCTCACCTCCGATTGAGTGGCAACCTGACCATGGCACCTGTTCCATCGCAACAGCCCCAGGACTGCTGCCTGGGGCTGTTGCAGGGTGGAGACTGCGAAATCGCCTGAAGAGAGAACAGCCGTGCTAGGGCGTGTAGGCCAAGGCCTTACGATGGGCCAATGCAGGAGAACAGGGGCAAGGAACAGCCTGATGTGGCGGCGGAAATTTCATACCTTTCCCCTGACCGTGGCCGCAAGTCAGGGATCCAGAGTGGAGCATGGTCACACCTCCATTACCAGAACGAAACTTGGCATGTATGGCAGCATTTCAAAGACACGGCATGGGTTTGGCCAGGAGAAACGCATACGGTGTACCTCTCCTTCCAATACCCTCTCCTTCAGGTCGGGCGGTTGGACGTAGGGACGACGTTTGTTCTGGTCGAGGGCGCCAGGGTCGTTGCTTACGGCAAGGTGACACAACTCCTTCATCTCGCTGAAAATACAGAGCAGCAACGGACTTCACCGTTCCAAGAGGTTCAGGAGTAAGGTTTTCTTGGCCAACACGGCCGAGCTTCTACCGCTGTTGTTATCCTGCGGAGAAAGGGTGACGGAAAACCTCCGGCCGTAAAGCTGAAAGTTCTCCTTGTAGATTTTAGTTAGAGGGGGATGGTTTGCGAATTATAACGAAGGCCGATAGGCGAAATAAAACTATTTATACACTATAATTCTTTATCAAATTGTTTAGAGTCGTCAGTAAAAAGTGGCCTGTTCTTCTATCGCACGCCGCAGAAACATAAAACTGAGGCACGTAAGGATGAGCTGAATTCAATAATGGAACTGCGAAATGAGCCGCGTCAGGATTAGCAAAATCAACACTCCACTTGAGAGTCGTTTTCTTACGAGCATATTCTCCCAAGTAGCGGCTGGCCGCGTCGATGATAATCCTCTGATCAAATTTAATGGCTTCGTTGTGTGAAGAGTACCTTTTCATCAGCCAGCTTTCCAATTCACTAACGGAATCAGCGCTGTAGTCCAAAATAATATTGGAGCACTTTTTTATAAAATCTGCAAAATCATCGAGAACATCATCCATTCGAAATAACCAATACTGAAATTCCTGCTCATCTATGATGTTGATCATTCAAGCCTCATCCCTCTTGCGGTCCAGTGACGGAGGCGACTGGTGAGCGTCGTCCAGTTGCCAAATCGTTCTGGAACGTCGTGCCTGGGTGCGCCCGTGCGGAGCATCCAGATGATGCCACTGATGATGTGATGGGCCAATGTGCGAGATAGGGCCGTTCTCGACCCATCAGAAGCAGCAAGAGGGGCAACAGACGTGTCCACTGCTCATCGCTGATTTCTTCGTGCCACAGCAGGGAATGATACCGCCCCAACGCGGCCTTTCACACTTGGCCTACAGACCCTAGTCGGCTGTGTTCGGAGTTAAGTCGTAGGAGAACACGTACGTATGCTTGCCTTCGCTCCGATCAATGGTCAGTGTCCCAACCAACCCGACGAGTTGGTCCGTGCCGGAATCCGGAACAACCGTCACGCTCAGCTGAGGCGTTCCTCTGTTCATCGTCCCCGTGTGTTGGAGCGCGAAGCTTCCTGTCCGGCCCTGCAACGTCCCTTGGACGGATTCCATCGCGACGTACCCTGCTGAACCTGGGGTCTCGGTGCCGATGGAGAGCATGTAGCCGACGCTGCTGCCGTCCAGATCGCCATGAAACGTCTTCTCCAGCAGGAGCCTGCCGACCTTCTCCTGCTCGATCTCCGTGGTGGGCTGTGGGGTAAGCGTCACTTCGAACGTTCCGGTTGCATGCATCATCGTGTTGATCTCCTGTCCAACCCTGTTCACCATACTGGGTCAGAGAACATCCTGGGCCTGCACATCTTTAGCGATGAGAAGCCGCGAGGTCGGCGATAGAGTGCCGCGACCGTGCTCGGGGCAAGCAAGCAACACAGCCAAGATGGTGGCCAGCTTCGACGTCTGGTTGATGACCTGCCTCGTCACCAGGCGGATGTGGTTGTCCTGGTCCCCTGCGACCGTGTAGGCATGAGCCCATCGGACCCATGGTGCGTTCATTGCTGGTGTCAGAGAGGCCAGCACAGCCGAGCCGGCGCGACTACGGCGCTCCCCGCTTTCTGGTGAGTGCCTGTTCCATCCAGCGGGGCAGCGCCCCCAGGCGACAGGCGGTTTCGCGGGCCGCCTCGCCGCAGCGCTCGATGAGCCGCGCGCACAGCTCGGGCTGCCCCGGTCCCAGGAACTCGAGGCCCGCCAGGAGTTGCTCGGCGGATGTGCCAATGGCCTGGATCACGTACCGCGGCGCGGGGGTCAGGACCACTCGGCTGACCGGCAGGTTCAGGGGACGGCGCGCGTGAATCGGGGCGTTGTACAGGTAGATGGACGGCACCTGCGTGGAGAGCCCCAGTTCGTTCACCACGATCGCGCCATGCACCCCGACCGGCAGGCGGTGCTGCCGGGCGTACGCTTCCACTACACGCCAGACCGGGGGAACCGACGGGCCGAACAGGGTCGGTTTGGGCACCATGTAGATGCCGCGCATGATGCGCGACACCTCGCCGGCTTTGACCAGGCGAGACAGGGCCTGCTGCAGGACCTTGCGGTGGGCGGTTGGCAGCGCTACTTCCAAATCAGCGAAGCAGAAGGGAACTCCTGCGGGCATGGCCTGCACCGCGCGCCGGACCTGGGCATGAATGCTGGAGGTGGTGGCCGTGCCCGCCATGGCTCCCACTCTAAGGAACGGTGCCGTCCCATTGCGTTCCCAGCGGGCGAGGCGGTCATGGCAGGTGCGCCAGGGGCCAGAACGTTCTGGGAGGTCACGCCAGGGCGCCCCAAGCTTGATCCGCCAGAGGATGCCGTTAAAAACGCGACGGTGATCCGCAGAGGGATGGCCACGCTTCGGGTTGCTGGGGAGGTGAGGCTGGAGGGCGTGTCACTGCGCGTCTGTGAGGTCTGTGCGGCACCACAACCCTCGAGCCTATAGCTGCCTCACGAGTTCAGCCGCACAGACCCTCGTGGGCCGAATCAGATGCACCCTTAGATATAGATTCTGATCGTGTTGATCAAAAGCCAGTCGGAAACACCAAAATAGCTATGCTGCTTTAAGGAAAATAGTCGAGGAGCATGTGAAGCAGACCACTAAACGCGAACAGGGTTAACTTGGAGGGCAGAACACGCGATTGGGACGGTGCACATGTGCTGTCCTGATCTGGCTTCACTGCCACTGCCTGGGGCAGCGGTGACCTCACTCCGCACGTCATCTCCTCCCTGCACACGCTGCGCACCCAACTCGGGAGCAACTGAGCCGCCGAGCCGCCTCGAAGTAACGGGGCGTGAACATGCTTCCAGGCGCACGAACGACGGTGCACACAACCCGCAGCTCGTACACTTAATTGTGATCAATCAATAGTTTGTTCCTGTTTTTTCGCACCTTATGGGGTGCCCGCAATGCGTAGCGCATCACGCGATAAGGAGTGTGCTTCATGATGATCAACGTTTCGCGCATCGCGTACATCTGCCTGTTCTGTTCGAACCTGGAGCACTCGATTGCGTTCTATCACGGCGTGCTGGGCCTGCCGATCGAGCGGCGCGACCCTGAGTTCTGTAAGCTCAGCACCGCGGGCGTCAGCCTGGGGTTGGAGCCGGGCGGCACCCGCGTGGCCCGGGAGAAGACGCGCGCCGAGAATCCGTTGCTGCTCCAGTTTGCTGCGGCCTCGCCCGCGGCCCTCGCAACCATGACCAAACACCTGGAGGCACACGGCGTCGTCATCCAGGAGCGATGCCGCGAGATGCCGTACGGCGTGATCACGGCGTTCCTCGACCCCGACGGCAATCGACTGGAGCTCATGTATGACTCGCGCGTTGACCACGCTTCGGCTGGAACACCATAGCGTTGGACCGAGTGCTGGGCTCAGATGGGGGCAGGTGAACACCTACCTGAGGTTGCGCTTGACGGTAACCCTCAACAACCTCGGCTACAACGTGAAATTCAATGATCTCAGCCCCTGATCGCCCCCCATCCTGACATCCGCTGTTCGCGGTCACGAGCCGTAGTGTGAATGGCACGGACAAGGCGTGCCGGACCGGTGCCTGGTGGTCCTGTCAACCAGCCACCGGAATCTCCAACGAATCAGCGGATCAGTTCGACCGTGACGCCGACATTCAGGTCAGCCCACGCACGGTCAGCCGTCAGGACGGGGACGTCCAGGCGCGCGGCGAGCGCGAGGCAGTACCGGTCACCGAGCGAAAGACCTGCATGTCTGGTGACAGGGTGGAAGCGGGCGGCATTCAGGGCGTCGTCCACGGTCCCGGGGTCCACCTGCAGCAGTTTCATCACCCCGGCGTCCGTCAGGGCGCGCATCGAGTCTTCTGGGGCGCTGCCACGTTCTGCGAGGCGGGACAGCACTTCTGCCAGGTTTACCGCGTGGATGGTAGGCGCAGTCGACAGGGCCTCTTCGACCTGTTCCGCACCGGCTTCGCCGTACACGTAGGCGAGAAGCGCGGAGGCGTCCAGGACGGTCACTGGTCAGCTTCCTGTCGGCGGTCGTCGATAAAGCTGTCGGTTTCGTTGTTCACCTGCTTGAGATGAGCGAACAGCCCGCGTCCACGGCGCGCCAACGCGTGAGGCGTGACGACTTCCGCACTTCCATCATCGTTGATGCGGAAAATCAAGCGTTCTCCTTCTTCGATCCCTAGCGCTTGCCGCAAATCTTTGGGCAGATTTAACCGGCCGTGTTCTTTGACGGTGATGGAAAACTGTTGATGAGCCATGGTGTTGACAGTGTACGTCAGGTTTGACAGGAGCCCTCTGGTAGGATGGCCACCCACCCTAGATTCTTGCTAATCACTGTTAGTGTGAATACCGATTGGGGAGCCTCTGGAATGGCCCTTCACGCGGGAGCGTTGCATGGATCCACCACTGGCCATTCAAAGCTCACCCTGAACACGCTAAGGCAGATCACGAACGCCGCCTCCACAGGAACTGAAGCATTCAGGAAACAGGCCCCAGAGTGAACCCCGATGTCGTGCGCTCCTGTGGAGGGACGCCTGCTGCCGCGACGATCGCCTGAAGCGCGGCGGTCGCACCAGGAATCACGGTGCGTCCACGATCCTCAATTCCGCCCCTCCGGGACGTCCTGGCCGGCATACTCCCGCCTGGTGACTGTGGCCCACGGTGCAACCGGCCGCGCGCTTCGCCAGTTGGCCGATGCGGAGCGGCAGGCCATCCATCACACTGACCGCGTGAAGGACCTTGCCCTCTGGCGTGCTGCCGCGTTCCGACTGTTGCGTGACCTGGATCAGGACACCACGGACCTCCACCTGCTTGGACAGGGCAACAATGTCGTGTTTCGAGTGGGCGCGCCGAACGGGCCGCTGGTGCTGCGCCTTCACCGCCCGGGAGTGCGGCCGAGGGAGGTCACCGAAGCCGAATTACGATTCCAGGCCGCCCTGAGCCGAAGGGCTGCGGTGCGCATGCCCACGCCGATGATGCAGGCGCACGGCGGGTACACAGTCAAGACGATCGTTCAGGGAACTGGCCCGGTCCATGCTGACCTTTCTTCGTGGTGTCCAGGCGAGGTGCGCCGGCCCGGGTCCGGCCTGACGCTGGACGACGCGCGTCGAGCCGGAGCGGCCCTCGCGCGCATTCACCAGTTCAGCGAGACCTACCCAGCCGAGCCGCGGTGGCCGGTGTGGAACGCCGACACCCTGTTCACGGCGGCCTCGCCGTATGAACCGGGCGACCTGTCACGGGTGTTCCTGCCTGAGCAGCGGGCAGTGCTGAACTTCGTGGAACAGCGGACCCGCGAAGTCCTGCGGACCTTACCGCGTCGTCCGGACACGTTTGGGGTGATCCACGCCGACTTCATCCTCGGGAATCTATTGTTTGCCGATGACGAGGTGACGGTCCTCGACTTTGATGACTGCGGGCTCGGCTGGTTCGTCTATGACCTGTGCCCGTTGCTCGGCAATCTGGCCGACCAGCCGGACTTCGCGGCGTGGAAGCAGGCGGTGTTCTCCGGGTACGCTTCGATTCGGGCGTTGCCGGACGGCGCACTCGACAAGGCCGTCCTGCAGGTCCTGATGGCCGCCCGTCACGCCGCGCAGTGCTTGTGGGGAGCGGGCCTGGTCGGCCGGGGGGCCGAATTCGACGTTGGCCGCCACACGGCGTGGCGGTTCGAGGCCATTCGGCGTCTTCTGGGTTCAGAGGCGCCTTTCCTTTCATAGCTCCTAGCCGCACCGGATCGGGACAGGCCGGTTCGTGTGCTCCAGGGAGCGCGCCCAGCTTCCGTCTGGCCACGCGGTTCCCGGGGAACCGGAAGGGCGAAGAGCCGCACGGTGGCGTTGCGCCGGCGCGGGCCCGCACGACGCCCTCGCCGTGCGCCACTCCGGACAGGCCAGAGGTCCGGGGTGGTGCGCCTGGCGCGGAGATCCCTGCATGAGGATGGAGTGGACTGGCCCCGTTTCACAGCTCCAGACTCTCCCCCGAAAGGACCGCGCGTGGGCTGAGTCAGAAGAACGGTGGGATAGGAATCCTGGTCCTGTGGAGCATCGACGTTGCGGACCGTCGATCGTGACCGGGCTTCCCACAAGCAAAACACCCGTAAGGCATCTGACCAGGGCCAAGAGAGAGCCGACGACGAGACCCGCTGGGGAAGATCATCTCGTTGTTCAAGGGAATCAGACCCTTCCTGAAGTTGAGCGCCATGGATTCGAACGTCCGGACCTCGCCCGAGTGATGGAATTGCTCGACCCGCACAGCGCCGACCTGAAATCGGTCAAGTGTTACCATTTACCCATGCAGGCCGTCGTCTACCGACAGTTTCAGACCCGCCCTGAAGTGCTGGTCGTTCCTGACCCCGTTCCCCCGGCGGACGGCGTGGTCGTGCAGGTGGGTGCGACGGGGGTGTGCCGCAGTGACTGGCACGCCTGGATGGGCCACGATCCGAGCATCCCCCTGCCCCACGTTCCCGGCCACGAACTTGCCGGGACGATCGTGGCGGTCGGCCCGGACATCCGGGGCTGGCACGTCGGGGACCGCGTGACCGTCCCCTTCGTCTCGGGCTGCGGGCGCTGCGCTGAGTGTCGGTCCGGCCATCAGCAGGTGTGCGAGCGGCAGTTTCTGCCCGGCTTTACCCACTGGGGCTCCTTTGCCGAGTACGTCGCCCTCCGTCACGCCGAGGGAAACCTGGTGCGGCTCCCGGACAGCCTGGACTTCGTGACGGCGGCCAGTCTCGGGTGCCGCTTCGCCACCTCGTTCCGGGCGATGGTTCAGCAGGGGCGGGTGCGGGCCGGGGAGTGGGTGGCGGTCCACGGCTGTGGGGGCGTGGGGCTCTCGGCGATCATGATTGCGCGGGCGCTTGGCGCGGGCGTCATCGGGGTGGACATCGACGACGACAAGCTGGGCCTGGCCCGGGACCTGGGGGCGGACCTCACCGTGAACAGCCGCACGACCGCGGATGTGGCGGAGGCCATCCGCGACCTCACCTCCGGCGGGGTCCACGTCTCGCTGGATGCGCTGGGGCACCCTGAAACGTGCTTCAACTCCGTTCAGAGCCTCAGGACGCGCGGGCGGCATGTGCAGGTCGGGCTGCTGGCCGGACAGCGTCACCCGGCGATCCCGATGGACCGGGTCATTGCCCGGGAACTGGAACTCTACGGCAGCTACGGGATGGCGGCCCACGCCTACCCGGAGATGCTGGGCATGATTGAACGGGGGGCGCTCCAGCCGCAGCGGCTGATCGGGCGGCGAATACGCCTGGAGGACGCCCCGGATGCCCTGGCGGACATGGACCGCTTCCTCGGCACGGGCGTGACAGTGGTGGACCGCATCGGGCGCAGGTGAAGGACCGCACCTGAACCGCACCGACGAGGTGCTGCTGGACGACCAGGAGACCGCCATCAAGGCCGGGCGGGCAGTCCGAAACGACAGGTCCTGATCCCCTGCCCCGCGAAATCGCCACGCCCCGCGCTGGAACCCGCCGCAGCTCCACCCCCCGAGCCGCACCAGGCGCTTGCTGTGGTGCGGCTCCAGATGCCCAGCCGTCCAACCCTACCCACTCGCCGGCCAGAGGCCCATGACCTGCCGCAGCGCGACGATTTTTCCGAAGTGATAGGCATTGTGGACGGCCAGCCCCCGCAGCACATCCGCCATGGAGCTGCCCGGGTCCGTCTCATGATCGAGGCGCTCCTGTGAGGCGGTCCACTCGTACGCCTGCCGCAGCCCAACGAAGAAGGCCTCGACGAGGTCTGTCCATTCCTGCAGGTCAGTCGGCACCTGCGTGGGATAGCGGATGTCCTGCTGCCAGGTGCGTTCGTACAGGTCTTCGTCTCGGGTCACCAGAATGCGCTGCCAGAGTTCGAGGTGATACAGCTCGGCATAAATCGAGTGCGTCTGGGGCGACAGCACTTGCGTGACCTGCTCGAGCGTCAGACCGTCCAGAATCTGCCGCCTCGCCGCGTATTCGCCCTCCAGAAGTCCGTGCCATCCACTCATCGGTCCAAGCCTCCCCTTGCCAAATCAATTGTCAACACTGCCGACCCCGCCCAAGCCCCTTCGAGAACGGCTGGCTGGTCCGGCGGGTCAACGCCGGCAGGGCACCCGGATCCAGGTGAGCCGGCACAGGTTCTGGGCGACGGAGTTCACGGGTGCATGGTAGCGACATCCAGTCCTCGCGCGTGTCAGCCGATCGACCCTGAACCAGGCCGGGCCGCCGGGCGAGCATCCCCCTGGGCCTGACCGCCGTGAGCGCACGACCGTGCCAGCGCCACCCCGGCTCCAGGGAAGGGCGCTGCGGCCCCCAGGCGCCCGGGCAGGTGTGACCAGCCGTCCTTCCCGGCACGCTGGGGCGGGCGAGGAGCAGCCAACCGCCCTGGTCGCGCCACGCAGCCTTCGGCCCGCCGGACCACGCATTCAGCGGCTGGGCCGGTCGATTCACTGCCGGTGCAGCCGCCCATTCACGCGCTCCCGCATTGTGGTTCACCAGCGACCGGGCCGTGACGCGGCCACGCCTGCAGCCGTGACGCGGCCACGCCTGCAGCACGCACCAGTCCGCCAGGCGACCCGCGCGTCTCAGTCGACGGGCGCGTCCGGAAGGCCCTGGCCAACGTCACTGTCGGTCACGACGTACGCGGTGACGCTGCTCACCCCACTGTCCTGCGGCACGGCCGTCACGGCGACGCGGAGCGCCTGGGCCAGCCGCGGTTCCGTCACGCTCAGGTCCGGGCCGTCCAGGTGGGGAGGTTCAGCGGAGTTCGGGAGCGAGCGCCACCACCCCGTTCACGCCTGTCGCCCCTCCGATTTCGAAGCGGAACAGGGCCTGATGACGGCGTGAGCGGCACACGGCGTCGGACCACCGCCTTCATCCTCGGCTGGCCGGGCTGAACCTGAACAGCTCCCCATCCGGCACCTCAGGGCGGTGCAGCTGAACGTACCAGTCCGTCGTCAACGCGTGTTGAACCACACCACCACGCCACGCCAGGTGACCCAACCGCCATCCCCGCCCGAGCCTCGTCGCCTCAATGCTGGCGTACGCTGATTTTCATGTTCACGCCATATCTCACCCGCTGGCAGCTCTCGCCTGATGGGCTGGCGATCCACACCTTCAGCAGCGACCTGTTGCCGGTCCGGTACCGGGGGCAGCCCGCCATGCTGAAAGTGGCCCGCGCGGACGAGGAACGTCATGGCGGAGCCCTCATGGCCTGGTGGGACGGTGAAGGTGCCGCCCACGTCTACCAGCGCGATCCGGCCACGGGCGCCCTGCTGCTGGAACGCGTGCATGGCCAGGGTGACCTGACCGCGCTGGTCTACGACGGCCGGGACGACCAGGCCACCCAGATCCTGTGTGCGGTGGCCGCCCGCCTCCACACTCCACGCCGCACCTCGTTTCCGCCCCTCGTGGACCTGGATGTCTGGTTTCAGGCGCTGACCGGGGCGTGCCCTTCCGGTGGTGGCGTCCTGCACGAGGCGTTCCAGACCGCGCGGGCCCTGCTGGACACGCCGCGTGAGGTCACTGTCCTGCATGGCGACCTGCACCACCAGAACGTTCTGGACGGGGAGGCCCGCGGCTGGCTCGCCATCGACCCCAAGGGGCTGTGGGGTGAACGCGGGTTTGATTTTGCCAACATCTTCTACAACCCTGATCTCGACCTCGCACGACATCCCGGACGTCTTGAACGGCAGGTGGGCGTTGTCTCGCAGGCGGCGAACCTCGACCCAGTGCGTCTCCTTCGGTGGATTCTCGCCTACGGCGGGCTGTCCGCCACATGGGGGTTGCAGGACGGTCGTGACGGGGACGTTCGGAAGGTCTTGGACGTCGCGCGGCTCGCCCACGTGGCGCTTGGCGGCCAGGTGGACCGGGGCGCGACCTGAACGTCTCGCTCCCCACACTGGACCTGAGCCCTCCCAGGGCGGACAACCCTGGGCCTACACGGAACGCGCCGCCAAGAGCGCCGGACGGTGTGCGGGTGACCCGGTCGTGCGGTGCGTCCACTGGGAGCGCGCCGCCCCTTTGCTGGCGAGCGGCGGCAAGCCGACCGTCGATCTGCTGAACCCAGGGGGTACGTGGCCGGGCCCGGCCACGTTGAGGTGCGGTCCGCCCGGCTTCATGTCAGCACCGCTCGCCCACCCTTCACCCCGTATGTACGGCTACAAGCGAAATGATGACACGCTTGTATGCTGAAAGCAGATGAGTGCTGCTGGACCACCTTCACGTGCCTGCAGCATGACGCACGAAGGGGACGGTCAGCGAGGCGCGACGCCCCTCTGGATGACCGTCGAGTGCCCATGCCGTCGAGCGGGCGATGAGCGCACGGGTGTGGATAGCGCCGTCCGACACGCCCCGGTGTCACCTGAACTCCACCTTCCGTCCCTCCTGTGGTCCAGCGACCCGGCCCAGGCCCCCTCGCCGGCATGGCGCTGCCGTCGTGAAGGTTGCCCCAACCAGGCATGGCACGGGGAAGTGTTGTGGACGTGGGTCAGCACGCTCCGGCCGGTCAAGTGTTCACCCGGGTCCGCCGTCGCTTGTCTGTCTCGGCCTTCCTCCGGGTGGCGGGGGGTGGATCGTCCGTGACGTTGAGCAGCGTCGCCGCGCGTGCTCGTCCATCCGCGGTGCAGGTGGTGTGGTTCAAGAAGGACCTGCGCGTTCACGATCACTCCCCGCTCCTTGAGGCGGCTGCCAGAGGACCGGTGCTGCCGCTGTATGTCTTCGAGCCGGAGCAGCTGCACCACCCGGAATTCGGCGGTCATCACTTCCAGTACCTCCAGCAGTGCCTCGCGGAGCTCGATGAGGCGCTCGGGACCCTCGGTGCACCGCTGATCTGCCGGCACGGTGAGGCCGTCCAGGTCCTCGAGGCGCTGCACCAGGACGTCGGCCCGTTCGCGTTGTGGGCCCACGAGGAGACGGGCAACGGCGTCAGTGATCAGCGGGACCGCCGGGTTCGCGCGTGGTGCCGCGCGCGCGGGGTGCCGTTCACTGAGCTGCCCCAGAACGGCGTGGTGCGGCGACTGATCCACCGGGATGGCTGGGCCGCCACCTGGGAGGAGCGCCTCGGGGCGCCGCCCGGTCCCCCGCCCTCACACCTCACGCCCGTGCCGGTCCGTGGGACCCCGCTGCTCAGGCACCAGGACGCGAACGTCGCGCCGAACACGAAGACGATCCCGCCGGGGGGGCGCCGGGTGGCCGAAGCGACCCTGGCCAGCTTCCTCACGGTCCGGGGGGTGGGGTACCCGGCGGAGATGAGCAGTCCCCTCACCGCCGAAGCCAGCTGCTCGCGCCTCAGCGCCCCGCTGGCCTTCGGGACCCTCAGCCTGCGGGAAGTGGTGCATGCCACCCGGCAGCGCCTCGCCGCGGTCCACGGCGACCGGGACGCTGACCCGCGCTGGGTGCGGTCCTTGCGCGCCTTCGAGAGCCGCCTGCACTGGCACTGTCACTTCATGCAGCGGCTGGAATCCGAACCCAGGATGGAATTCGAGCCGCTCAACCGCGCCTTCGATGACCTCCGGCCCGGCTGGGATCAACTCCGCTACGACCGCTGGGCGGCGGGACAGACCGGCTACCCGCTGCAGGACGCGTGCATGCGGATGCTGGCCGCCACCGGGTGGCTCAACTTCCGCATGCGGGCCATGACCATCTCCTTCGCCAGCCACCTGCTGTGGCTCCCCTGGCAGCGCCCCGGCCAGTACCTCGCGCACCAGTGGCTGGACAACGAGCCGGGCATCCACTGGGCGCAGGTGCAGATGCAGAGCGGGACGGTGGGCATCAATCGCCTGCGCATCTACAACCCCACCCGCCAGGCCCGCGCCCAGGACCCCACCGGCGCGTTTATCCGCCGCTGGGTCCCGGAGTTGAGGGACGTCCCCACCGACTTCATCCACGCGCCCTGGGTGTGGAGCGGCGCGTCCCGCCTGACGTACCCCGCGCCGATCGTGGACGCCGAGCAGGCGATGCGCGCCGCCAAAGCGCAGCTCATGGCGGCGCGGGACACGCCGCGCTTCGCGGCGGAAGCGCGGCGCATCTACGAGCTGCATGGCAGCCGCAAGAAGGCGGAGCTGCGGGCGGAACGTGTGGCCCGCGGCCTGCCGGCGAAGCCGCCGCGCGGCGGCACCCGGGCCCGCCACGTCCCGGACCTGGACCGGCAGCCGGGCCTCTTTGACGCCACCGTCGCGGCGCCCCTGCCCGCGATCCGGCCGGCCCGCCTGCCCGGGTCCTGGCAGACCGCCCTGACGGACGCGTTCGCAGCGCCGTCCTTTCATCAGCTCAAAAACGTCCTGACCGCCGAACGCGCCGCGCACACCATCTTCCCGCCGGCACCCGAGGTCTTCGCCGCACTGCGCCTCACCCCGCTGGAGGACGTCAAGGTGCTGATCCTCGGGCAGGACCCGTACCACGGCGCCGGGCAGGCCCACGGGCTGAGCTTCAGCGTGCCGCCCGGCGTCCGCGTGCCCCCAAGCCTGCAGAACATCTACCGCGAACTTCACCAGGACCTCCCGGACGTTTCCCCGCCCCGGCACGGGGACCTGCGCCGCTGGGCCGCGCAGGGCGTGCTGCTGCTGAACGCTGTGCTGACGGTCCGCCAGGGCCAGCCGAACAGCCACGCGGGCCTCGGCTGGGAAGCGTTCACCGACGCGGTGATCCGGGCCGTGAACGCCAAACCGGAACGGGTGGTGTTCGTGCTGTGGGGCGCCTACGCCCGCAAGAAAGCGCGGCTGGTGACGGCGCCGCATCACCACATTATCGAGAGCGCCCACCCGAGTCCGCTGAGTGCGGCGCAGTTTCTGGGCACCCGGCCGTTCTCACGCGCGAACGCGGCCCTCCTTGAGGCCGGGCGCTCCCCCATCGACTGGCAGCTGACGCCGGACGCAGCGGTCCGCTGACCACCGGAGATCCACCCTGCACGGTGCCACGGCCACCATCGACACGGGGCCCCATCCTCCCCCCATCCCGCGTGCCGGTCAGGCGTGGGTGGAGACAGGGGCACACCAGCGAACCGGTGGCGGCGTCCGGACCAGCGGAACGTGGGCCACCCGGCCATGGCCGGTTGCCCTGCCGTTCTCGGCCCTGCTGCGGTCCGCCTCCACATCAGCACGCGGTGGAACGGGCCAAGGCCGGAAACGATCAGCGCACGCGGCACGTCACGGTATACTCGCCGGGTCGCGCCTCGTGTTGTCGCCTGGCGCCGACCCGTTTCCGACCATGCGTGCGCTTGTCACCTCCTTTCGGGACCGTCCCACCGCCCGCGCGGTGGCGCTGTTCGGCGCGCTGAACTTCGCGATGGCCCTCGCGTTCATGCTCGCCGTTCCTGCCCGCTATGAACGCCCCGCCACGCCCCCCCTGCTGGTGCCGGAACGCGCCGCGATCCGGGTCGCGCTGGTCCTCGCCGGGTACGCGGTGGTGGTATGGGCGGTCCGCCCCGGCCGGCGCACGCGCCTTGAGCTGGCCGCGCTGGTCGCCGTGGGGATCGCCGCCACCGCCTTCGCGTCGCGCGTGTACTTCCCGTTCCTGCCGCTCGCGGTGCTGCCCGTCGCGGCGCGGTATTGGCTGAGTCTGCGCGCCACGCTGGCCGTGACGCTCGTGGCGTTCCTGGCGTCGGTGCCCCTCTGGCTCCCGGCGGTGGCCGGTCACCGACCGCTGATCATGGCGCTCCTGGCGCTCGCGGTCACCGTCGCCCTGAATGGCTACACCCTGTTGAGTTTCGAGTTCGCCTTGCGGGAGGCGCGCGCCCGTGAGGGGCTGCGCGCCCTGCAGGCCCTCACGGTGCGGCACGCAGAACTCGCGGAACGTGCGCGTGTGGCGCGGGAACTGCACGACACGCTGGGGCACCACCTGACCGCGCAGCGCTTCGACCTGCAGTTGCTCGCGGCCCTCGGGGGCGCGTCGGAGGCGCAGCCGCCGCTGGAGCGCGCGACGGCCCGCAATGCAGATGCGCTGGCGGAGGTCCGGCGCGCCGTGCGCGCCCAGCCGCCTGAACCGCTGGAGGGCGGCCTCACGGGGGCCCTCCACGCCCTCGCGCGCGGCTGGCCAACGCCGGTGCACCTGACCGTCCAGGGTGAGGAGCCCCGTCTGACGGACGACACCCGCCTGGTGGTGTACCGCGCGGCGCAGGAGGCCCTCACGAATGCCGGACGGCATGCGCCAGGTGCAGTGCCGCGGGTCACCCTGACGTTTCTGCCCGGGGAAGTGCGCCTTGAGGCCGAGAACGCCCAGGCCCCTCACCGCGTCACCCTGGGGGGGGGGCTGCGCGGCCTGGAGGCGCGCGCGCACGCGCTGAACGGCGGGGTGTCGGTGAGCACGGCGGGCGGCGTCTTCACGCTGCGGCTCGCCGTGCCGCTCACGGTGGCCGCCCCGTGACGGTGCGCGTGCTGGTCGTCGACGATCAGCCGTGGGTGCGGGTGGGGCTGCGCGAGCTGCTGAACGTGCAACTGGACGTGCAGGTGGCGGGTGAGGCGGACAGCGGCGAGGCGGCGTTGACCTGGCTGGTGGAGGGGCGCTGCGACGTGGTGCTGATGGACGTGCGCATGCCCGGCCTGGGCGGCATCGAGGCGGCCCGCCGGGTGGTGGCCCGTGGCGGGCCGCCCGTGGTGCTGCTGACCACCTTCGAGGAGACCGCGGAGATGGTGGCGGGCTTGCGGGCAGGCGCGCACGGCTACCTGCTCAAGGACACCTCCGTCGAGGCCCTGACGGACGCCATTCGGCGCGTGGCGCGCGGCGAGCGGGTGGTGCAGCCGCGCGTGGCGGACGTCCTCGCTGAGGCGCTCGCGCGCCGGGACGCCGAGCTGGGGGCGTTGGGGGCCCTCACGCCGCGGGAAGTGGAGGTCCTGACGCTCCTCGCGCAGGGCCTCCCGAACAAACGCGTCGCCGTGACGCTCGGCGTGTCGGCGGGAACGGTGAAGGTGCACGTCTCCAACCTCCTCGCGAAGCTCGGGGTGACGGACCGCGCGGAGGCCGTGCGGGTCGCGCGGCGCGCCGGGCTGCTGCCCGGCGGCCATTAGGCGTACCCCCTGGCGTACGCCTCCGGCAGACGCGCCGCGCGCCGCCGCGGCGGCAGGCTGACTGCATGCCGCTGCTCTCCCTGCCCGCCGTGCACGTCCCACGCCTCACCCCCCCCGTGCGCCTGCACCCTGGAAGGATCGTGGCGTGATGCGGCCCTTCGAGTGGGCGCTGTTCCTGTCGTTCCTGCCGATGTGGGGGCTCACCGCTGGGCGGTGGGGCCGGCGTGGCGCCCTCGCGGCCCTGCTGCCACTCGTCGCCGCGGTTGCACAACTCGTCCTGGAGGGCGCGCGCCTGGAGGTGCTCCCCCTCGACGTCCTGGCCGGCCTCGCGCTCCTGCGGGTGCGTCCACCGCGGCCGCACCGGTGGTGGGCGCTGGCCGGCTTCGCCGTGGTGTACGTCCTCGCCGGCCTCGTGCCCGGCTGGCTGCTCCCGGTCCTCACCCTTCCGGACCCCAGCGGACCGCACCCCGTGGGGGTGGTGGACCGCGTCCTCACCGATCCCGCCCGGCACCGGCGCCTCATGGTGACGGTCTGGTACCCGGCGGCACGCCGCGGTCCACGCGCGCCCCTGTTCTCGACGCCGGACGCCGTCACGACCGGTCTCGCCTCGGCGTTCGGTGTGCCGCTCGCGGCGCCCGCCCTGCGGCACCTGCGGTACTCGACCATCGCGGCCACGGCGGGCGCGCCCGCCCTGACGGGTCGCGGGGCCTTCCCCGTGCTGATCTCGTCGCACGGCATGGTCGGCCTGCGCTCGCAGAACAGCGGTTCATTCCAGGACCTGGCGAGCTGGGGGTACGTGGTGGTGGCGATCGACCACACGGACGCCGCGGCGGTCACGGTCTTCCCAGACGGCGAGGTGCGCCCCTTCGACCTGCGGCGCTTCGGGCTGCGCCCGCAGGACGCCGGCCGCGTGAACGAGGTGCTGCTGCCCGTCTGGGTGGCCGATCAGCGCCTGGTGTACGACGCGGTGGCGCGCTGGCAACGCGACGACCCGCTGCTGGCCGGTCGGCTCGACACGGCGCGCATGGCGTCCCTCGGTCACTCGTTCGGCGGGGTAGTGTCGCTCGCGGTGTGCCGGGTGGACGTCCGCTGCCGCGCGGCGGTGAACCTGGACGGCGGGTACCAGCCGGGAGTCATGCCGCCGCCCGCCCACCGCCCGCTGCTGATCCTGAGTTCCGAAGGCAGCGACGACAACCCCACCGCGACGGGCGCGTGGGCGCGCATCGTCACGCAGGCGCGCGGTCCCGCCTTCTGGCTGACCGTGCCGCACAGCACGCACCTGTCCCTGACGGTGGCGCCCTTCATCTCGCCGCTGCTCGTGCCGCACGGCGCCGACCCCCGCACGGACCTGCGCACGTTGAACGGCGTCCTTCGGGCCTTTGTTGACCGTTACGTGCGGGGAAACGGTGTCCCCTTTGAGCGCGCCCCGGCCGTTCGCGCCATGCGCCGGCGGGTGACACGCCCATGAGGGGCGCGCCGAAGATAAAGGCGCACGTCGCGTGGCCGCAACCGCACGGGACGTCGAGCTGGGGATGACTTGGTGCTGCCGCAGCCGCGCGCCTTCGCGGGGGCCTGGAAGGACGGGCCCGCCGACCAGAACACCCCGGAGCGCCTGCGCTTCGCCCCGACCGACTCCCTCCGTACAGCAGGTCCTGGATGACCACAGCCCCCCACGACATCGCGCCCCGCTCCATGATCAACGCTCCGGCCGGCGCGGACGCGGGCAGGCAACACGCGGGCACCAACGGCGAAGCCGGGTCCAGCAGACCCGGCTTCGCCGTTCGCTTGTTGGTCAGCGCAGCTGGAACAGGTCCGTATGCAGCACGCTGTCGTCCAGCATCACCTGCAGCTGGAAGCAGCCCACCATGCTCTTGCAGGTCCCGGTCCTCCTGTCGGTGAGCCGGCCACGCACCGAGTTCTGCAGCAGGTCCCGGAACCCCAGGATGTGCCGCACCGGCGTGCGCAGGTCATGCGAGACGCTGGACGTGAACGCCTCAAGTGCCTCGTTGGCGAGCGTCAGTTTCCGGTGTTCCTCGGCCAGCTGCGCGGCACCCCGGGCCCCCGCGATGTGCGAGCCCCACGCGGCGCACCCCTGCCTCCAGCGGGAGCGTGTACGAGGGCCAGGTCGACCTCTCCTGTATCGCCGTCACCACGGTCGAATCGCCGTTGAATGCCCCGGTGATTGACCTGTCGTGCCATGACCCCTTCGGTGCGTTCGCCCTGAAGCCTGTCGGCCCCGTGCCTGGTGACGCCCATGTCATGCGGCAGCCGTTCACCTTCACGCTCGACCGTGGTGCCGGCCGGACCGCGACGGGTCTCGTGCGCGTGTATGGGCGCCTGTCAACCGGAATGTTCATCGGTGGCAAGGCCCAATCCTCTCACCCGACGAGCGCAGTGAGCGTCAAGGTCACCCCCGCACCCTGATCCGCCGATGAGGGCCTCCTCCGCCCCCGAACGGTGTTCACCCGGTCGTTCGACAGGCCGTATGGAAGGCCCGGCGCGGGTCTCCTCAGGTCGCACCGCCCAGCTCAGCCCTGACGGCGCCCACCCTGCGCGTGGCGGTGCTTGAGCCGCTCCCGAAGGGAAGCGAAGTGGTGAGGGCGATCGGCGAGCAGGCGCTGAGCCACCGCGCGCAGCCTGGGGTCGGCCACCCGGGTGGCCTGCGCGATGCCCCGCTCCGCGTCCTCGCCGGGCAGATGACCCAGGGCACTGAGTGCTGCGAACTGCACGTCCCACACGTTGTCCTGCAGGGCGTCGGTCAAGGCGGGCGCCGCACCCGCATTGCCGAGCAGTCCCAGGATGTCTGCGGCATGGGCACGCCGTTGCGCATCCGGGTGCCGAAGCGCCGCCAGCAGCGGAGGCAGCGCCGCGTGCCCGAACTCCACCAGGGCCGTGCTCAGCGTATTGCGTCGCTCGGCGTCCGGGTGGCCGACGCCGCCCATCAACGTGGTGAGCGCTTCCGGATGGTCCATCTGTCCCAGGGCGAAGATGGCTTTGCGGGCCACCTCGTCGTCCGGGTCGTTGATGGCCCGCGTCAACGCGGACGCACTCGCGGGATCGGCGATCTTGCTGAGGGTGTGCACGACCTGCAAGCGGGTCGTGGCGTCGGGCCCCTCCAGCAGCCTGAGGAGGAAGGGCATGGCGTCCGGCCCCATCCGCACGACGGCCCAGGTCAGGTTCTCGCGCACGAAGAAGTCCGGCTCGTGACCCAGACGCCCGATCAGGTCCGGCAGCGCGGCCAGGTGCTGGGCGGCCCCCAGGTCCAGGGCCGCCCGGATGCGGACGTTCTTATCCGGGTGGAGGAGGTCGGTCACCGTGGTGTGCGTGGTCATGGGTGCTCCATCCGCCTGGGCGGGCAGGGCCTCCGAAACGAAGGTCCAGGCGGCTTGCAAGTCCGCAGGGAGGCGGTGCTCATACGCCCGGCCGATGGCCTGGGCGATCTCGGGGCGGTCCGCTGTGGTGTGCCTGACGAGCTGCTGCCAGCGCGCCCCCAGGGTCTGCCCTTCGGCGGAAGTCGGGGGCAGACCGGCTTCCAGCGCCGTGAAGACATCGGTCAGGAGGGTCTCCCAATCGTCGCTTGCTTCCTGGGTCTGGTGCTGGAGGCTCTGGAGCTGCCCGTCACTCAGGGACAGCTCGCCCGCAATGTCCTGTGCCACCTGCAGAAAGCGCCCCACCTGCCGGGCGACACGCTGGGTCAGCGCGATGGTGTGCGCCACCTCGGTCCAGCCGACCTCAGCGGCGCCCTGCAGGGCTCGCAGCTGGCGGACCAGCTGGCGCTCCTGCGTGATGCGCGCCTCCAGCACCTCGATGTGCCGCCGGAGCGCCTCCTGTGCATCGTAGGCCGGATCGTCCAGCGCCCGAGCGATCTCTGGCAGGGTCAAGCCCAGCGTTTTCAGGCTCTGGATGTGCAGCAGGCGCGTCAGGTCGGCGGGGGAGTACAGGCGGTACGCCGCCCGGGTGCGTCCGCTGGGCTTGAGCAGGCCCAGGGCGTCGTAGTGGCGCAGGGTGCGGATGGTCAGACCCGTTCGCCGGGCCAGTTCGCCGATTTTGATGTCCACGGGCACCTCCGCCGCTCACCTTAAACGGTGACGTTACGAGAGGGTCAAGTGCAGCTGGATCGTCCTGGGTCGGTTCGGGGACCGACCCTGGGGTGGGTGTTGACCCACCGCACGCCGACCGGTGATTCCGGGGAGGTGAACGCCTGCACTGTGACGACGAATGTCCAGCGCGGCCGTCACGTTCTCCGTGGAGCGCCTGTCACACAGGTCCAGGCGGTCCAGCGTGGTGCAGGCCGGCATGCCCGCCCGGAACGCGGAGTCGTCCAAATCGTTCAGATGGAGGGGACTGGACTTACGTTGAGGTACGAAGCGGCGGACGGAACCCGGGTCAGCCGGCCCTTGAGGGACTGAGTGCAGCGGACCGGGACGTGGTTCTGGATGGCTCGCAATGAGACATGGTCGGTGAAGTCCTGACCGACGTGCGGGGTCAGGTACGGTGGTTCCAACGGGTTCGGCGGCGCTGGGGGCCCTCCACCCGCTCCGGACGTCAGGCTGGGGAGTGGCGCTCCACAAACGCCGTCCAGGTCTCCGGCAGCGTCTCCCCTACCTCCAGCAGGTCGCGGCGCGCCGCGGCGTAGAAGCGGGCCAGGCTGCGGTGGTTGCCGGCGGCGCGCAGCGCCCGCACCGTCAGCGCCAGGGCGTCCAGGTCATAGGGATCGGCGTCGCACAGCAAGCGGCCCACACGGGCGGCCTCGGCGGGCTGCTCGGCGCACAGGGCCTGGGCGCGGGCGGCCAGCGCCCCGTACAGCGTCTCGGTGATGGGTCGGCCCAGGTCCGCGGTCTCGCCCGCCAGGTAGGGGCCGCGCCACAGCCGGGTGTCGCCGGTCTGCAAGAACAGCTCGGCGTCGGTGCTGACCTCACCCAGGGCGTACCCGTCCCCGGTCGTCTGGATCACGCCCGCGCCCAGCGCCACGCGGGTCTGGTGCACCAGGTCCCGGAGGGCCGCCGCCCCCTGTTCCTCCGTGGCGTGCGGGTACAGCGCGTCGGTCAGCGTCAGCCGCGCGACCTCCGGGCGACCGCGCAGGCGACCGTCCAGCAGGCAGGTCAGCAGGGCCCGGCGCTGGCGGCCCCGGACCGCGTCGCCCGCGCCCGGCGCGCCGTAGCGCATCTCCCCGAGCACGTCGAGGCGAACGCCCCCAGATGGCACCTTCGTCGGGGCCGTGCTGGAGGTCCGGGCCGCTTCCGCTTGAAGCTCGGGGAAGGCCCGCAGGACGGCGGCGATGTTCAGCGGCAGCTGCTGGCCCGTGAACCATGCCAGGCAGGCCCGCGCGGCGCTGGGATCCTGGCGTTCACGGGCCAGTTCCAGCCGGCATTGCCAGGCGGCCTCGGTCAACTCCGCCGCTTCGGCGCGCTCCAGGGCCGCCTGGAACGCGCGCACGGCGTCCGCGGATCGCCCGAGGGCGCGAAGGGCGTGGCCGCGCGCATTCAGGGCGCCGATCCGCAGGTACGGGTGAGGCGCGCCGTCGGCCAACGTCAACGCCTCATCGGCGGTGCGCAGGCCCACGTCCGCCTGTCCGTTCAGCACCTCCGCCTGCGCGCGCAGGGCCAGACTGGTGCTTCGCAGAATCGGGTGGCCCAGCCGCTCGGCCAGGGCCGCCGCGGTGCGGGCGTGACGCAGGTTCAGGAAGGGGGCGTGCGGCGTGGGCCACTCGGCGTACAGGCTGCCCAGCGCCAGCTCGGCGTTGACCAGCGTGGGGGACAGCTGCCCGTTCAGCACCGAAGCCGCCTCCTGAAGCCGTTCCTCGGCCTGCTCGAACCGGGTCTGGCGGGTCAGGAGATCGCCCAGCATCACCAGCGAGTGCGCGTACGCGCGCAGGTCCCCCACCGCCAGCAGCTCCCCCACCGCCTCCTCGATGTCCGGCCGGGCCACGTCGGCCTCGCCGGCCCGCAGGCGCGCCTGAGAGCGGTTGACCAGCGCCGCCGCGCGTTGCCTCCGCAGGCCGTGCTGCTGACACAGGTCGATCAGCTCGGTCCAGGCTTCGTGCGCGCGCGTCAGCTGCCCCTGGTAAAAGTGAGCGTTGGCCAGCGAGCTCAGCAGGGCGGCGCGGTCCTCCGGCGTCAATGCACCACCCAGGGTGGCTTCGGCCAGCGCCTGGGCCTCGGCGAGCTGCCCGGCCTGGATGAGGGCGCCCGCCACCCGGCTGATCACCCGGGCCCCGCAGTCCGCCTGGGCCGATGCATGCTCGCGCCACAGGGCCAGCGCCGACGCGATGTCGCCGCCCAACAGACGCACCGACAGCTGATGCTGCCACGCGCCCGGCTGGCCCTCGAACCGGTCGAGCAGGGCCAGGGCGCCGTCCAGCAGGCCACGCTGGGCGGAGAGTTCCGCGGCCTGCACCCGCACCGCCGGGTCATCCGGGGCCGCCGAGAGCGCCAGGTCACACAACCGGGCGGCCTCCTCCAGGTCAAAATTCTGAACGGTGGTGGCCGCGCTCAGGGCCAGCCGGGCACGGTGCTCACCGACCGCGTGGTGGGCAGCCAGCGCCTGAAAGCGGGCGGCCTCGTTCGGCCCCGCGGCCGTGTCGACCGCCCGCCGGTACAGCTCCAGCGCCTGTTCGGCCGGCAACTGCGCCTCCTCGACGAACGCGGCGGCCCAACCCGGCGCCCCGTCCAGCGCGCGCACGGCCCGCCGCGCCGCGGCCTGGCGGCGCGGCGCGGCACGGCTGTGTCGAAAGACGTCGCGGTACAGCGGGTGGACGAAGTGACGCCCCGCCACGATGCCCAGCTGCTCCAGCTGATGCAGCGCCGCGCTCGTCTCCGCGGTCGTCAGCCCCGCTGCCGCGGACAGCAGCGCCTCGTCGGCACCCGGCACCAGGGTGAGGGCCTCCAGGACCGTCTCCAGCGGTTCCCCCGCGGCGTCCTGAAGGGTGCGTCCGATCATCGCTTCCACCGTCACCGGCAACGGATGGCCCTCCGGGGCCCGCCAGCGCCAACGGTCCCCACCGTTCCAGAGGTGGCCCTGCCGCGCCAGCAACCGGAAGTATTCCCGCGTGAACAGAGGATTGCCGCACGCCCGCCCGAACACCCACGCGGCGGCCTCGGGCGGCACCGCCGCCCCCGCCTCGGCGTCCAGCAGCGCGGCGGCAGCCTCGGGCGAAAGCCGCGCCAGGGGAAGCATCAGGCCGCGCTCCGGCCAGGTTCCGGGTGCGGGCACACGACTCGTGACGAGCAGGCCCACTCCCCGCGTCGCGGCCACGGCGGCCGCAAGGTCTGCGGTGAGCTCGAGCCGCGCCGCGTCGGCCTCGTGCAGGTCCTCGACGTGCAGCACGAAGGGCGCGAGCTGCCCCAGCAGGGCGGCCAGGAGCTGAGCGGGCGGCGCGGCCACCGGCCGGCCCGCCTCCACCGCCTCCAGCGCCGCCCGCGTCCAGGCCCGCAGGCGAGCGGGGCGCGGCAGGGCGCGCACCAGGTCGGGGAGCGGCAGCGTCGCCGCCACGGTTAGGCTCCGGCACGGGGTTTCACGCAGGAGCGCCCGGGTCGTGTGGGTCTTGCCGATCCCCGGCTCTCCCCACAGCCAGGCGACCAGCCCGGCCCGCCGCATGGAGAGGGCGTGCAGCCGCTGGCTCAGCATGGCCGGGGTCGTGTTCATCCGCCACCCCCATCATAGGCTCGGGGGCCGCCCTTCGGTGAGCGGGTCGGTGGCACGCCCCGGACGTCACCGCCTGAGCACCCTGTGGCCTGTCCTGGTCACGCGTGTGGTGTGGACCAGGGCGTGCCCTGGTCTGGCTGAGGGAGCAGGCCGGACGGAGCTGAAGCAGGGGTGACAGACGCTGTGGAGGCGAGGTCGATTCGGCGGGAAACAGGAGGCAGCAGACCGGTGACTGTGGCGCCCGCTGGCTGCCATCCAGGAGCCATGCCACCAGGCGGCGCGGTGGTCCCGCTGCGCTCATCTGCAGGCACCGGCCGCGAGGTGATGGCCGCCTGAGGGCCCAGCCTGCTTGTCCAGAGGAGGACGCGCCATAGCCCGGTTGTCCAGCAACAGGCCGCCCTTCCCAGACAAGGCAAGTTCACCGCCAGACCCGTCGTGGCTGCCAGCTGGCCGAGTGCCGGGCTCAGCGGCGTTCGCGTGCCATCGGCCAGCCATGCCCCGGTGCGTACGGTGTCTTCAGCACTCACAGGAGGCCCCCCATGAACGTCACCAGGACCATGACCGCGCTGCTGCTCACCACCCTGCTCGCCGCGTGCGGCGCCAGCCAGACCGGCAGCCCCGGCACCCCACCCGGCACCCCCGCCCCCACCGATGCCAGTCAGGCCACGCCCTACACCATGAAGGGCACCGTCCGGAATGCCGCCGGACAGCCGTTGCCGGGCGTGGAAGTGTGGGCCGACAACACGCTGTACTACAACATGAACGCGCTGGGCCGCACCGACGCGCAGGGCCGCTACAGCATTGCCCTCCCCAAAGACCAGCTCGGCACGTGGCGGGCCGGCGGGCGCTTTAAGACGCAGTACCACGGCAAGTGGTACGACCTCCCCCTGGAACCCGACAAGGAGGCAGCGTTCGCCACTGCCGACGGCGCCATCCGGAACTTCACCCTGCGCCTGGCCGGGGAGACGCCCGGCGGCGGGCACTACGGCGGTTACGTGTACACCTACTACAGCGAGCACGGCGGCAGCTACGACCCGGACCGGGTGGAGTACACCCTCACCCCGGACGGCCCACTGCTGGACGGCAGCACAGGCCAGACGATCAAGGCGTTCGACGGCAGCGATGCCCTGCATGACGTGCCCGTGGGCCAGTATGTGGTGACGGCGCGGTATCTGCCCACCGATGGGCTGGCACAGCCGATGCTGCTGGCGCAGAGCGGTGAAGAGTACTCGCCCTCCACCACCATTTTGTTCCGTGAAGCGGTCGAGCACCGCAATTTCGCCGACTTCAGCGTCAGCCTGGTGCCCAAGCCCTGAGCATCTCGGTGGCAAGAGACGTCTGCTGCCGGCCGCAAGTTCGAAGGCACTCTGCCACGGGAGCATCCATGGATCTGTTTCTGTTTGGCGGCCTGGGGCACGGCCCTTCACGTCCCGCCACTTCGTGCAACGGGCCGGGTCCGGGGGGCATCTGAGAGTGGCCGTGGTGGTCACCGTGACGTCGGACACCGACCCGGATACATGCCTTGCAGCTCCACGTCCCGGTCCTCCGGGTGCTCCTGCACCACGCGCCGCTTTTCAGAGCAGAGTTCCGACCCCCGCCCGATCCGGTACACGGTACCGGGCTGCGGGGGTTCGCTCATGGCCCAAGTGGAGGGATCTCGTCGGTACTCACGCTTCTTCCACTCACCTTCGCTGGGCTGGAGCGCGTTTTAGAGATCACGTAGCTCAAAGGAACAGCTCGCATCGTGCGGGGAGGCCGATGACGACATACGACTCGGACCTGACCGATGCGGCATGGGCGACGCTCCAGGTCGTCTGGCCAGCTCGGTCACTGCGGGGGAACCGCCCCAGATGGCCTCGGCGCCTTGTCATCGACGCGATCCTGGAGGTCCTGCGCGGCGCCATCGCCTGGCGCGCCCTGCCGAAGGAGGTTCCACCGTGGAGGGCGGTGCTCTCCCACGTCCGGCTGATGCGACTGAGCGACGTCTGGGAGCGGATCAACGCCGCTCTTCGAGGCCAGTACCGGGTGCGCATCGGACGCACGGCCGAGCCGCAGGCGGCAATCATTGACCGTCAATCGGCCAACACCACCAACGGTGGTGGAGCGCGAGGAGTTGACGGCAACACGAAGATCAAGGGCAGGAACCGGCACAGCCTGGTCGATCCGCTCGGCCGGCTGGTGGAAGCGGTCAAAGCCAACTTCCCCACGCGAAACACGATCTGGGCGGATCAGGGCGCTGCCGGGCGGGGCTTTCAGCACCTGGGCCAGTGCGGAACTCCAGCTGGATCTGGAGGTGATGGATCCGTGGCGGCGGCTCGAACGTTCCGCGCCAGAGGTGCTCAAGGCCCAGGGGTTCGATGACACCGCGGTTCATGTGCTGCCCAGGCGATGGGGTGTCGAGCGGACCTTTGCCTGGCAGGGACGCAACAGACGGCTCTCCAACGACTTTGAAGACCGTGGAGAGGCCGCCGAGACGTGGTGTGACCTGGCCCGGAGTCGCCTCTTGCTTCACCGCCTGACCCGACCGTGCCCCGCCCTGCGCAATCTCCAAAACGCACTCTAGTGACCGACTGGGCACCGGCGCCCGCCCTCATCGACGGCGGGCCCTGGCCAGGCACTCTGCTGAGCCAGGAAGGCCGGGCTCAGCTGGCGGTCCTGGTACTGTCGGTGCCATACGGGCGTGAGGGCCGGTGACAGCGGCGGCACCAGCCACGACCAGCGTCCGTACACCGCCCTTCCGGCCCGCTCTTCCTGCTGCTCGAAGCGCACAAACTGACGGGTGACGCCGTGGTGGTCCGCCAGGCGCACCCCTGCCGCGTCGAAGCTGTGCAGCACCGCCACGTTTAGTTCCAGCAGCGCGCGGTCACGCCACAGGGTGCGCTCGCGCGAGGTGTCCAGCTGCAGCAGCCGCGCCACCTGCGGCAGCACGTCGTAGCGGTCCCGGTCGGCCAGGTTGCGCGCCGCGATTTCGGTCTGCAGGTACCAGCCGGAGAATGGCGCGCAGCTGAAGTGTTGCCCCGCCACCTCCAGCGCCAGGTCCGAGATCACCGGCAGCGCGTGCCACTTCAGACCCAGCTCTGCCAGCTGCGGGTACTTCGGATGCCCGATGCGCACCTCCTGCACCGCAGCGGGCGGCAGGGTGTACAGCTGCACCCTGCCCTGCGCCTGGATCGCCACTGGCAGCACGTCGAACGACGTGCCGGGACCGCCGGGCCAACCGAGCTGCTGCAGCCGATGGGTCAGCTCCAGATTCTGCGGGTCCCCCACGACCCGGCCGTCCGGCTGTCGGTATGCGGCATACCGGATCAATTGCGGATTGAGCACCCGCACGCCTGGCCCGAACACGCTCAACAGCGCCTGCACGCGCCCGCCATTCCAGGCCAGCTGCAGGTGGTCCAGCAGCCCAGCCCATACCTCATCCGGCGCCGTCACATGCCGGAGGTCACGCACGCGCAACCCGTTCCAGGCGGCCCGGCCGACGCAGCGGGTGCTGTGGCGCCACGCCAGCCGGGCACCGTAACTCAGCTCCTCGCTGCTGAGCGTCACAGCGCCGTGGCGCAGCGCGGTCAGCCGCTCCGCCAGTCCAGGGCGGCCCGTCTCGCGGTGGTACTGCTGCAGAAAGTCCTGCAAGGGTGTGCTGAGCGGAACGGAGGCGGTCACCCGTTGATGCTGACGCCCGGCCACGCTCCAAATGTCCCGGCGGGACGCATGAATCAGGCCACAGCGGGACATGCAGCGCTCAGGGCAGATGAGGCCGACACGGCGTGTGGGGAAGCGTGCGGGAGGACCGTCAGGCAGGAGGAAATCTCCATGGGATGCTGGGCCGCGCTCTCCAACACCCGCTGAACATCCACGGCAGTCGGCCTGGCCTCCGCCTCCTGTCGGCCGATCTCTTCAACGAAGCGCTTACGCAGGCTGCGAGGCGAGCCCAGAATCAGCATCCGTGCCGGGCGGTTGCTGTCGTTCATGAACACCTGTGGCGTGACCTGGGGGACGACGATGGACCGGCCCGGAGTGAGGAGCACCTGGCGGTCCCCCACCTGGAGGGCGAGCTCGCCCTCCAGATGGGGGCCGCTTCCTCCTCAAGCGGCTGACGGTGCAGCGGTGTCCCGGCGCTGGGCGGGACGAGCGTGGTTGGCACGGCTGTCGCTCGTCTGGGTCGTGGAAGAAGGCGGTGGTGAAGTCGGGCTGGCCCGGCATGGCGCGGTGCAGCCCATCCTCCCGGTCCGTCATCGCCATAAATTCCGGGGCTCGGGAACAGCCCGTCGAAGGTGGAGGCGAAGCGATTGACGCTCATGGCCCGCGCTGGCACAGAGCGTTTCCTCGGGCCCGTGCAGTGCTCCCGACCGGATGACCGAGGCCCGACGGCGCCCCGTCTGCCGGTCGCCCGGAGAGCACGCTTCGTTCTTCGTGCCAGTTCAGCCGGTGGACGCCGTACGCTGCAGGAACGGTCCAGTCTCCCCCACCGCCCTTGCCCGCGTCTCCACGCTGAGAACGCGCTTCGATTCCACCTCCGTGTGCTCTTCCGGGGCGAGGCTGCGGTCGCGCCCACGTCGGCGACCGTCACGGGCGGGTGACGGGCAGACGGCAGAACCCGGTGGTGGACCTGTGCTGTCGCGCTCTGCCTGAATCGTAATCCATGCTAGAATTACGTGGTCCTGGACGTCCCGGGACGTCCTGCAGGACAGGGGATCAGGGCCATCCTGACGCCTCAGGTCTGGAGTGGGACTCAAACGCGGTGCTTCGGGAGGTGATGCCCGATGCCCATACAACGTCAGGACACCTCACCACGCCGCCCTCACTTCAGGGTGCTGAACGCGCCTCGATGCGTGTGGCGTTCGGCAGGTGCCGAGGGGCCGCCCTCATCGAGGCCCTGGGCCACCACGCCTCGGTCCCACGAGTGCAGCTTCACCGTTCGCCCCCGGCCGTGACGTTCCCGCGCTGGAGTACGCCATCCACGATGACCTCACCCCACCCCTCCACGGCCGGCATCGTCTCCGTCCACGCCACCGCGGACGGCCGCGTCATGATCTGGCGACGGGATCCGGAGACGGGCCTCCTTCACACCGATCAAACCCGCCAGCGCGGGTGGATTTACGCGCGGCATCTGCGGGACCTCGGGCACCTGGGGGACCAGCTCAGCATCACGCCCGCGCCCGCGGCCCCGGGCGGGACGTACCACGCGCAGGACCTTGCGCCGGAAGGACGCCTCGATGAACGCGCCTACCGCTACCTCCTGAGTGGCCCCACGCCCCGGCAGCTCGAACACGAGCTGCAACGCGGCGCCATGATCTCGCGCGGCCTGAGTGCCCGACCGTCGCTCGGTGACCTCCCTGGGTATGTGCGGCTCGGCCTGACGGAGCAGTACCTGATTGCCACGCGCCAGACCTACCATCAGGGCCTGACGTTCGATCAGCCGGTCCGCCTGCAGTTCGACCTGGAAACCACCGCACTGAGCCCGGACGAAGGCCGCATCTTCCTGATCGCGGTGCGCGATAACCGTGGCCTGGAGACGCTTCTGGAAGCCCGGCAGGCCGCCCAGGAAGGGGCGATGATCGAAGCGTTCCTCGAGCTCGTCCAGGCGCGAAACCCGGACGTGATCGAGAATCACTTCATTCACGGCTTTGATCTCCCGTTCCTCACCGCCCGGGCGCGCACGCTCGGCATTCCCGTCCGGCTTGGCCGAGCGGGTGACGGCGTGCCCTGGACGATCGATGACGGGAGTCGCACGCCCTTGTGGGCCTGCCCGGGCCGGGAAATTCTGGACACGCTGGACGCGGTGCGCCGCCTGCCCCTGCCCTCTGCGGGCCTGAAGGCCGTGGCGCGGCATTACGGCCTTGCCCCGGACGACCGGGTGTACCTCGAAGGCGCCGAGATCGTCCAGACCTACCGCGACAACCCAGGAGCGGTTCGGCGGTACGCGCTGCAGGACGTGCAGGAGGTCGACGCCCTGGCACGGATCGTCCTCGCCCCGAGCTTCGCGCTCGCCCGACTGACCCCCCGGCCCTATTCCCGGCTGACCCGTGCGGGCCCAGCCAAGGGGGTGCTCGAACCGATGCTGATCCGTGCGTACTACGAGGCGGGCCGGCCGTTCCCTGCGTCCGAGCAAGGCCCTCAGGACCCACACCGGGGTGGGCATGTGCAGTTGCATGCCGAAGGCGTCCTGAACCACGTCGTCAAGGCCGACGTGGCGAGCATGTACCCCAGCATCATCCGCGCCGACGGCATCGGCCCACGGCAGGATGACCTGGGCAGCTTCAACCGGATTGTCAGTGACCTGACCACCCAGCGCCTGGAGCACAAACGCCAGGCCAGAAACGCCGCGCTGCCGGAAGCGGAGCGCCGCGAGGCGCACGCCATGCAGGATGCGATGAAGCTGATCGTGAACGCCGCGTATGGCTACCTGGGCGCCGGCCGGTTGGCGCGCCTGGGGGACCGCGGGGCGGCCGATCAGGTGACCGCCCGGGGGCGGGCGCTCCTGCAGCAGGTCACGGGGGCGCTGGAGGCCAGCGGCGTGCAGCTCATCGAATCGGACACCGATGGCGTGTACTTCAGCACGCGTGAGCCCATCGGCGAGCCGGCGGAACGGGCGCTGATCGCCGCCGTTTCCGCGACGCTCCCGGACGGCATCACGTTAGAGTTCGACGGCCGCGCCCAGGCGATGCTCAGCCACCAGATCAAGAATTACGCGCTGCTGCGGTATGACGGCACGCTCGACGTCAGCGGGGCGTCCTTCGAATCCAGCCGGTCCGAGCGCTATGGCATGACGTTCCTGCGAACGGCGCTGATGGCCGTGTTGCACGGCGATGTTCCGGGCGTTCAAGCGGTGTTCCTGGACGTGATGCATCAGCTCGCCACCCGGGCGTACACCAATGCGGATGTCGGCACGCGCGTTCGGATTGGGAAAACGCGTGAGGCATACGCGCTGACGCGGGGGAAGCGCAAGGAAGCGCACCTCGAAGCCGCCTGGCAGGCTGGACTGGCCTTCAAGGTCGGGGACCGGCTTGACCTGTACGTTCGCGTCGGGCAGGGGCTCACCGTGATGACCGGTCCCGAAGGGCATGACTACGACGTGAAGCACTACCAAGCGGCCCTGGTACAGAACTACGCCACGCGGCTGCGCAAAGCCCTGGATCCGGCAGATTGGGATCAGCTGTTCGGGGGCCGTGGCCCCGGCCTTTTTGATCGCCCAGTGCACGACATGCACGTGAGATGGAGACCAGTGGCTGATCAGGACTCGACGGCGGCAGAGCGGCGCCTCCTCTGAACCGGGCTCACCCATGTCTGCTGGTGGGGCCGTCGCGGCATGAGCAGCACCTCCAAAGGGCGTATGTTGACGCCCTAAAGTCGTGTCAGATGACTTTTCTGGTCCTAAGGTGAGGCATGAAGGGCCTCGGGGATGCCGCAGATCTGAGTGATCCGGAATGGCTGCTCCTCGCCTGAGGACAGCATGGAGAGCAATAGGGTCCAGGAATGGTGGAGCAACTGGTGCCGAACGAACCATGGACTCTGATCGAGCCTGGATGTCCTGCGCCGCCTGGCCTGAGACGCCGAGGTTGTATGAAGTCCGTTGATGCCGCTCCCATCACGTCCACTGGGGAGGTGGGGGTAGGCTAACGTTGTGGAGCGTCTCCTGGCCGAGCTAGCCCTGATGCAGGGCCTCTTGGTGGCCTTTGTACTGAGCGGCCTCATCGGCTGGGAGCGGGAGTCTCGGAATCTGAGCGCAGGGCTCCGTACGCACATTCTGGTCGGCGTGAGTGCAGCCTTGTTTATCGTGCTGGGCGATAATTTAGTGACGAATTTTGCGAAGCAGGATGATCAGGTGCGGTTTGACATGATCGGAATTCTGGGCGCGGTGGTGAGCGGCGTGAGTTTCCTGGGCGCGGGGACGATCTTTTCTAGCCAGCGTGGGGAGGGCGCCAAGGGCCTGACGACGGCCGCGAGCCTGCTGGCGGTCGCGGCCGTGGGCATGACCTGCGGCCTGCATCTCTATGTGTTGGCCACTGGGGCCACGCTGCTGTATCTGGTGACGCTGGGCCCACTGGGGCTGCTCATGGACGCCAAAAAGAGCAGTGAGCCGACCAAACGGGAATGAACGGCCGCACCTGTTCTTCAGTGAGCGGCTGAGCCGCTGAATGCTGGGAGGGGTCGGCGGCTGGCGCAACGTGAGGGGGTGCATGTCCTTAACACCCGCCGTCTCGACGGGGTGCATGTCCTGCCGGTCATTGACCTGACGACCCAGGCGTTGCTGGCCCTGCCGGAAGGCCCACTCGCGGTACTTCGGGGAGTATGCAGGACCTTTCGCTTTTGCATTTCCTCCAGAGCCGGGGCAGATGAGGGCATGCGGCGTCAGTGGAGCAGCGCTTCGTCGTACCACATGTCAACGTGCCCTGGGACAAGTCGGAAGCGCCATCCCCCACCGAGTCCGAGTAAAGGCAGGACATCCGGCTTCAGTGCCTGCAGATGAGCGATGTGATGAGGGCGGAAGTCATCCGATTCCTGGCTCACCCCTTCACCGAGCCAGACGAACCACGCACTGTGCTTTCCTTGGGCCTGTCTACGGACAGTTCCGCTGCACGCCAACCCAGTCAGGTCCAGAAGTTCGAGGTCGCGCCGCTGGGGCTATTCTCTGGTCTGGTGTTCGTCTTCGCGATTTCGCAGCTCTCCCCTCACTTCAGCTGTCGAAAGCCCTCGAACGATGCTCCTGGGCTTTGACTTGACCGTGCCTATGGGAAATGATAGGTTAGGTTGATTCATAAGGTAAGTCAATTAAGGGAGCAGTGATGACCTCGTCCAAAGGCGACTCCAGCAGCCTCCGAGCCCACAACCGCAGGACCATTCTCAATCACATCCGCCGGCAGGGACCGATCAGCCGGACGCAGCTGGTCGAACTGACCGGGCTGAGCTCTGCTTCGGTGACCGGCATCACCAGCGAACTGATCGATGACCGCCTGCTGACAGAGAAGAGCATCGGTGAGGCTGGCGCCCAGGGCGGGCGCCGCCCGATCTACCTGGACATCGACTGGGGCGTACACTATGCGGTCGGGCTGAAGTTGCGCGAGGACCGCATCGAGGCGGTGCTGACTGACCTGTCCACCCGGGTGCTCGCCCACCACTCCGAAGACCTGCTCGGTCAGGCGCCAGAGCAGGTGGTGGCGCAGATCAAGAGCATCTGCAGGAAACTGTACCGGCGGGCGAAAGTTCAGACTCAGGACGTCATCGGCATCGGCATCTGCCTGTCCGGCGTGATCGATGCCAGGAGCGGAACGGCGGTGAATGCCTATCTGCTCGGCTGGCAGGCGGTCCCGCTCGCGGACCTGGTGACGCGCGCGACCGGACTCCCCACCTGGATCGACAATGACCTGAATGCCTTCGCCGCCGCCGAGCGGCTGTTCGGGCACGGCAAACACGCGCAGAACTTCGTCACCATCGCCATCGGCCGGGGTGTCGGCGCGTCATTTATTGCCAACGGTGAGATCATCCGGGGCCGGGATGGGGGCGCCGGTGAATTCGGACACAACCTGATCATGCCCGGCGGCCGGGTGTGCGGGTGCGGCCGGCGCGGCTGTCTGGAGGCCTACACGTCCGAAGGCGCGATTCTGGCCCGCTTTGCTGAACAGTTTCCGGATCAGCGGGGAATCGACGTGGACGGACTTGTGGCCCTCGCGGATGCCGGCCACGACGGCGCGCGCGCGTTGCTGCAGGACGCCGGCACCGTGCTGGGCCTGCACCTGTCGTACCTGGTGAATGCCTTCAATCCCGAGCTCGTGATTTCGGGCGGTGAAGGGAGCCGTCTGGGGCCCTGGTTCTTCGATGCGCTGCGCCGCGCCTTGCGCGAGGCCGCCTTTGATGGCCTGGGGGCGGACCTGCCGGTTCTCGTGGTGCCCTGGCAGAATGATGCTTTTACGCCCTGGGCGCGGGGCGCGGCGAGTCTCGCCGTCCAGAGCGCCTTTGAGGCGGGTGCACTCGTGAAGACGCTGGCTGGACCGTCCGTGTCCTGACCTTGATTGATGAATAGCGGCGCGCGGTGAACGTCACCGCGCGCCGTTTCGTCAGGAGAAAACGGCCGGCTGGTGGCGATTGATGACCAAGAGGTTGTTTTACAAGGTGAGGCTTGACGGATCAAGATCGTGATGTTACTCTCACGTTACTTCACAAGACAAGAAAACCAACACGCCATCTTCGCTGGACACCCAGGAGCCGAATGACCAGAACTGCTGACCCAGAGCACCCATCTGGGCGGACATTCATGTGCCTTCTCAACCCCACCCGTTGATCCCGGCCCCCGCCTCTGGCCTCATTCAAGGAGCTGACCATGCCCACCCTCCGCACCACGACCCTCACCGCGCTGCTCGTCGCCACCACCTTCGCCGGAGCCCAGAGTAAAAAGGTGGTGTTCCTGTCTGGCCAGAACGAAGACGTCGGCTATACCCGCATCATCAGCGAACTGGCCCGCGAGTACCAGAAGCAGCACCCGAACGTCAGCTACGAATACCAGAACAACACCACTGACATGACCCAGAAGCTGCAGCTGCTGGCCGGCAGCAACAACCTCCCCACCCTCTACTCCATCGGCGAACCGAGCCTGCTTCAGCAGCTGTACGCCAAGGGCGAAGTGGTGGATCTGGAGCAGACCTTCAAGCGGCTCGGCATCGCCAACCAGCTGAACCCCGTGGCCGTGGACATCAACAAGAAGCTTGAGGGCGGCAAGCTGCTCGGCCTGCCGCTGGAACTGAACATTGAGGGCGTCTGGTACAACAAGAAGCTCTTCGCCGACAACGGCATCAAGGAACCAAAAACCTGGGACGAGATGCTCGCCGCGGCCGAGAAGTTCAAGCAGAAGGGCATCCAGCCGTTCTCCGCGTCCGGCGATCAGGGCTGGCCGCTCACCCGCTTGATCGGCGGGTACGCCGAGCGCTACTACGGCTCAGACGCGATGGACCGCGTGAAGGCCGGGACCCTGAAGCTCACCGACCCGGGCTTCGTGCAGGCCGCCACGACCGTCCAGGACATGGGCAAAAAAGGCTACTTCGGTCCGGGCGTCAACACCGTTGATTACGACACGGCGGTCGACACCTTCCTGCAGGGCAAAGCCGCCATGTTCTATATGGGCAGCTGGGAACTGCGCAACTTCAACGACCCCAAACGCAACGTGATCGGCGCGAGCAACATCGGCTTCTTCAACATCCCCGCGGTCAAAGGTGGGAAAGGCACCATGAACGACTGGTCGATCAACACCGGCCTGGTCGTGGCCGTCAACCAGAAGCAGAACGACGCGGCGCTGGGCGACTGGATGAAATACGTCTTCTCCAACTACGGCACCCGCTCCATGAGCGAGCTCGGCGCCCTGACCGGCTTCAAGGTCAACAAGATGCCCGCGAACGTGCCGGCCCTCACCACCATGACCCAGCGGAAACTCGACTCGGCCAAGAAGGGCTACCTGTGGTTCGAAGGTTACTTCAGCCCCAAAGCCACCTCCCTGTCGCAGAAGAACGTCCAGCTGCTGGTGACGGGGGACATGACGCCCCAGGACTTCCTCGGCCAGCTGCAGAACGGCAAGTAAGGCCGGACGTGACGGGGCCAGGACTCCCAACAACGGGATCCTGGCCTTCTCCACCTCACGAGCCGCCCTCCCCACACCGCGCGGTCCTGATCTCCAGCCCCACGGTCGCCTGCGGGACAGCGCCACTCCACCCCGCCTTCAGGAGCATCGATGAACAGAGTTCTCAGTGACTGGCGAGCCATTCTCGTCTTCGTCGGCCCGGCCCTGCTGCTCTACACCGGCATCGTCCTGATCCCCATTCTCTGGTCGCTCGGCCTGACCACCTACGAAGGCTCCCCCATCACCGGCTTCCACCGGGTCGGCGCGGCGAACTTCGTGCGGCTGCTGCACGACGCCACGTTCTTCAAAGCGCTGTGGTTCGGCACCCGCTACGCCGTGTTCGTCAGCGCCGGGCAGGTCATCTTCGGGCTGCTGCTCGCCCTGATGTACGCCTTCTACCTCAAAAAGACCAGCGCGCTGGTCCGGACCCTGGTGTTCCTGCCGGTGGTGCTCCCCACCGTCGCCGTGGCGCAGATGGTCTCGAAACTCTTCGCCATCGTCCCGCAGTACGGGCTGGTGAACAGCGCCCTGCACGCCCTGCACCTCGACAGCCTGGTGCAGGCGTGGCTGGGGCAGGGCGGCACCGCCTTCTGGATCATCGCCGCCATGGACATCTGGAAGGCGATGGGCTTCTACGCGATCCTGCTGTACACCGGGCTGGTCGACATCCCTGAGGAGACCATCGAAGCGGCCCGGCTCGACGGCGCGCAGGGCTGGTCGCTGGCCCGCTTCGTGGTGCTGCCGCTGCTCGCCCCCATCACCGTGGCGTCGCTGATCTTCAGCCTGAACGGCACCCTCAAGGTGTTCGATTCGATCATGGCCCTGACCGGCGGCGGGCCCGGCAACGCCACCACGCCCCTCACGCTGCTGTTCTACAAGACGTCCTTCACGTACAGCGAGTACGGCTACGGCAGCACCCTCGCGCTCACCCTGGCCGTGCAGTGCCTGATCGTCACGCTCCTGATCTTCTGGCGTGCCCGGAGGAGTGGCGCATGAACGGAGGAACGAAGACGATGCACACCACCGCCACCCCCGCGCCCGCCCGCACCACCAGAGTCCCCGCCCTGCACGTCCTGCAGCGCCTCCCCGTCACCCTGCTGGTGCTGCTGGTGGTGTTCGTCGCGGTGTACCCGGTGGTCTGGATTTTCCTGTCCTCGCTGAAAAGCAGCGTGGAATTCAGCAGCTCGCCGATGTGGGCGCTGCCGCAGGCCCTGGCGTGGGACAACTACGCCCGCGCCTGGACCGAAGGCCACATGAGCCGCTACTTCCTGAATAGCGTCCTGGCGGTGATCCCGTCACTGGCGCTGGTGATCGTCCTGGGCGTGATGGCCGCCTTCGGCCTGGAAATCATGCGCTGGCGGCTCAGCAACGTGGCGTCGCTGGTATTCCTGATCGGCATCATGGTCCCGATCCAGATCGTGATCCTGCCGCTCTTCACCGTGTACTTCAAGGTGCACCTGCTCGACACGCGCCTCGCGCTGATCCTCACCTACACCGCGTTCGGGCTGCCGCTGGTGGTGTTCTTCCTGGCCGGGTACTTCAAGACCTTCGCGCGGGAGATCATCGAAGCGGCGATCGTGGACGGCGCGAACATCTACCAGGTGTTCTTCAGGATCGCGTTGCCGATGGTGATGAATGCGCTCGTCACGGTGGCGCTGGTGCAGTTCTTCTTCATGTGGAACGACCTGCTGGTCAGCCTGACGTTCACGCAGGACCCGGACATGCGCACCATCCAGTCGGGCCTGCTGGCCTTCACCGGGCAGTACGGGCAGCGCGAGTGGGGCCCGACGTTTGCCAGCATCGCGCTGGCCGTCGCGCCCACCGTCCTGGTGTACCTGCTGCTCAACCAGATGGTCATGAAGGGCATGGCGGCCGGCGCCGTCAAAGGCTGACGCTGTGCCACACGCCACCTTCTCCCCCAACGCGGAGCCCCATTCATGACGATCACGCCTGTTCCGGACACCACCCTCCGACGTCACCGGCCTGCAGGCCGAGCATCACCCTCACCCGTTCGGCATCACCACTCCCTGCCCGCGGCTCAGCTGGCGTACCGAAACGGGCCTCCCGGCGTGGCAGCAGCGGGCCTACCAGATCCAGCAGTTCAATGCTGCGGGGGAGCTGGTCGGCGACACCGGCCGAATCGAGAGCAGCGAATCGGTCGTGCGGCCCTGGCCGTTCGAGCCCCTGCAGTCCCGCGAGCACTGCCGGGTGCAGGTGCAGGTGTGGGGCAACGCTGGTCCCCTGAGTGGCTTTAGTGAACCGCTCGTCATCGAAACGGGTCTCCTGCAGGCCCAGGACTGGTCCGCGCGCTTCATCACGCCGGCGTGGGAAGAAGACCTCACCAAGCCCCAGCCGGGTCCGCTGCTGCGCCGCGAGTTCACGCTCCAGGGCGCGGTGAGGCGCGCGCGGCTGTACATCACCGCCCTGGGCGTGTACGACGTTCACCTGAACGGTCAGGCCGTCACGACCGACGTGCTGACGCCCGGCTGGACCAGCTACCGCACCCGGCTGCGCTATCAGACGTACGACGTGACCGCGCTCCTTCACGACGGCCCGAACGCCATCGGCGCGCTGCTCGGCGACGGCTGGTACCGCGGCCGCCTGGGGTTCGGTGGCGGGAAACGCAACCTCTACGGCCAGAGGCTCGCGCTGCTCGCGCAGCTGGAACTCGAGTACGAGGACGGGCGCACCGAACGCGTCGTCAGTGACGAGCAGTGGCGGGCCAGCACCGGTCCCGTCCTGGCTGCCGACCTGTACGACGGCGAGACGTATGACGCCCGGCTGGAGCAGCCCGGCTGGACCGAACCGAACTTCGACGACCGGTCCTGGCGGCCCGTCTGCATCCTTAGCGAGGACTTCGCGCGTCTCACTGGTCCCGAAGGCCCCCCCGTGCGGCGAACCGAACGGCTTGAGCCGAAGGCGATATTCGCGTCCCCCAGCGGCAGGACGCTGGTGGATTTCGGGCAGAACGTGGTCGGCTGGCTGCGCATCACGGTGCAGGGCGAGGCCGGCCACACCGTGACCCTGCGCCACGCGGAGGTGCTCGAGCACGGCGAACTCGGCACCCGGCCGCTGCGCTTCGCGGCCGCCACCGACCACTACACCCTCAAGGGGGAGGGGGTGGAAACCTGGGAGCCGCGCTTCACGTTCCACGGCTTCCGGTACGTGCAGGTGGACGGCTGGCCCGGCGAACTCCGGCTGGAGGACCTCCAGGCGGTCGTTGTGCACTCGGACCTGCAGCGCACCGGCTGGTTCGAGTGCAGTGACCCGCTGATCAACCAGCTGCACCAGAACGTGGTGTGGGGCATGCGCGGGAACTTTCTGGACGTGCCTACCGATTGCCCGCAGCGCGACGAGCGCCTCGGCTGGACCGGCGACATTCAGGTGTTCGCGCCCACCGCCAGCTTCCTATACGACGTCAGCGGGTTTCTGAGCAGCTGGTTGAAGGACCTCGCGGCCGACCAGCTGGACGACGGCGCCGTCCCGGCGGTCATCCCGAACGTGCTGGACGCCCCGCTCCCCGCCGCCGCGTGGGGGGACGCCGCCACCGTCGTCCCGTGGGCGCTGTATCAGCGGTACGGCGACGCCACTGTCCTGGAGCAGCAGTTCACCAGCATGAAGGCGTGGGTGGAGTACATCCACCGCCGCACCGGCCCGTCGCTGCTGTGGACTCAGGACTTCCAGTTCGGCGACTGGCTGGACCCGGCCGCGCCGCCCACCAATCCCGCTGGGGGCCGGACCCAGCCGGGCGTCGTCGCGACCGCGTACTTCGCCCGGTCCGCGGAGCTGGTGGCCCACGCCGCGGCGGTCCTCGGCCGAACGGACGACGCCACCCAGTACCGGCAGCTCGCGCAGGACATCCGCGCGGCGTTCGCCGCGGAGTACGTCACCGCGAATGGCCGGATCATCAGTGACTCCAGCACCGCCTACGCGCTCGCGCTGCAGTTCGCGCTGCTGGAGAGCGAAGACCAGCGCGCGTCTGCCGGGCAGCGGCTGCGCGCTCTAGTGCGCGAGGGTGGCTACCACATCAGCACCGGATTCGTCGGAACCCCGCTGATCTGCGACGCCCTGTGCAGCGTCGGCGAGCACGACGCGGCGTACCGGCTGCTCACCCAGACCGAATGCCCCAGCTGGCTGTACCCGGTGACGATGGGCGCCACGACCATCTGGGAACGCTGGGACAGCATGCTGCCGGACGGCCGCATCAACCCGGGCGAGATGACGAGCTTCAATCACTACGCCCTTGGGGCCGTCGCGGACTGGCTGCACCGCACCGTCGCGGGCCTCGCCCCGGCCGAGCCTGGGTACCGGCAGCTCGAGTTCCACCCGGTGCCCGGCGGGGGCCTCACCTCCGCCTGCGCCCGGCACCTCACGCCGTACGGCCTTACCGAGAGCGCCTGGGACCTGCAGGACGGGACATTCACGCTGCGGGCGGTGGTGCCGCCCAACACCACCGCCCGCGTCACGCTGCCGAACGGCGACGTGCACCAGGTGGCGTCCGGCACGCACGCCTGGACGGTGCCGCACCGCACGGCCGGCGTGGGCGAGCCCGTGACGCTCGACAGTGACTTCGACACGCTCACCCGCCACCCCGAACTGTACCGCCAGGTGCTGGAGACGGTGCAGGCGCACTCGGCCGACCACCTGGACAGCTTCCGGGCGTCGCTGCAGAGCAGCCTCGCTGGGGCCAGCCTCCAGCGGGCGGTGTGGGGAATTCCGCACCGCGAGGCCCTGCTGCAGAAACTCGAGCGGCTGATCACGGGACAGCTGGCATGACCGGCCGGCACCTGACCTGGGACGCTTCCGCCGACGTGGACGCGCGGGTGGACGCGCTGCTCGCCCAGCTGAGCCTGGACGACAAGGTGCGGCTGGTCAGCGGGCAGTTCATCCGCGAGCGGACGGACGTGGGCCCCGTGGGGTTGCCGCCCTTCCACCTGGCGGACGGCCCTGCCGGACTTCGCCGGTCCCCCAGCGGGGGCGACCCCGGGACGGCCACCGCCCTGCCGGCGCCCATCGCCCTCGCCGCGACGTGGAGTGAGGACCTCGCCGCAGCGTACGGGGACGTGCTGGGCGCAGAGGCGGCCGCGGCGGGCCACACCGTCCTGCTGGGCCCGGCCGTGGACATTGCCCGCGCGCCCCTGGCGGGGCGGACCTTCGAGTCGTTCGGGGAGGAGCCGCTGCTGCACGCGCGCCTGGTGGTGCCGGAAGTGCAGGCCATCCAGCGACGCGGCGTACAGGCGAGCCTCAAGCACTACGTGCTGAACAACCAGGAGCACGCCCGCAACAGCGTCGACGTTCAGGCCTCCCAGCGGGCGCTGCGCGAGGTGTACCTGCCGCCCTTCGAGGCGGCCGTGCGGCTCGGGCACGTGGCGTCCATCATGGCGTCGTACAACCGCGCGGACGGGCAGTTCCTCTGCGCGAACCGCGCGCTGCTCACGGACGTGTTGCGCGGCGACCTGGGCTTTCGCGGGTGGGTGGTGAGCGACTTCGGCGCGAACCACCACACGGCGGAGAGCGTGCACGCCGGGCTGGACTGGGAACTCAGCTTCGCCCCGAAGTGGGGCGAGCAGCTGCTGCAGGCGGTGCAGCGCGGCGAGGTCAGCGAGGCGGCGGTGGACGAGATGGTCCGCCGCATCCTGCGCCCGACCGTGGGCCTGCCTCCACTCGCCCGCGAGCGGGCCATGAATGACCCGGCGAGCACGGACGTGGCCCTGCGCGTCGCCCAGCAGAGCATCGTGCTGCTGAAGAACACGTCGGCAATGCTCCCCTTGGACCGGACCACCATCCGGCGCCTTGCAGTGATTGGTGCCGACGCGCAGAACGTCTCTGCGGCCGGAGGCGGCAGTGCGCTGGTGCGTCCGGACAGCGGCACCAGCGTCCTGCAGGCCTTTCAGCAGCGCCTGGGGGCCACGGCCGAGGTCCAGTTCGCCCGGGGGGTGGATCACGTGGGGGCGGGCGCGCTGCTCCCCGGCCTGCCGCCCGTCCCGTCCAGCGTCATGGCGCCGGTGGGCGAGCCGGGCGTGAGCGGGTGGCGCGCCGAGTACTGGCCGAACCCCACCTTCGACGGCCCGCCCTGCGTGACGCGCACCGACGCGCTGGTCGAGCTGAACCGCGGGTTCTTCGACTTCCCGGGCTTCACGCCAGCGGTCACCGAGCCGCTCCCAGGGGACCTGGGGCCGCACCTGTCGGTCCGCTGGCGGGGAACGTTCACCGTTCCCGCCAGCGGGGTGTACCGCTTCAGCCTGACCTGCGCTGGATCCGGGCGGGTGGTGTTCGGCGAAACCACGCTGCTGGAGGTGCACGGAGCGCCGCCTCAAGGCGGGCTCCTGACGGGTCGGGGAGACGGCATGACGTGGGACGGTACCGGCGCGCCGGTCTTCACGGTGGAGCGGTACTGCACACAAGGCGAACGGCACGACGTGCTCATCGAGTACGCGGCGGACCTGCCGGAGCAGAATTTCCTGTACAACGCGCAGGTCCGCTTCGGCTGGCACCCGCCGGACGGCACCCTCACGCCCGACATGCAGCGGGCCCGGGACCTCGCGCGGGACGCGGACGCCGTGGTGCTGGTCGCCCGGACGTTCGAGAGTGAGGCGATGGACCGACCGGACCTGACGCTCCCGAACGGGCAGGAGGCGCTGATCCGCGCGATCTGTGCTGCCAATCCCCGCACGGTGGTGGTGCTGATGAGCGGCGGGCCGGTCGAGACCGGATCCTGGGAAGCGGGCGTACCCGCCGTCCTCGAAGCGTGGTTCGGGGGACAGGCTCAGGGGGATGCCGTCGCGGACGTGGTGCTCGGTGAGGTCAATCCCTCCGGACGCCTGCCGCTGAGTTTCCCGCACGACGCGGCGTCCACTCCGCTGCAGACGGTCGCGCAGTACCCCGGCGAGGCCGGACAGGTGCACTACAGCGAAGGCGTCCATGTCGGGTACCGCGGGCACGCGGCACTGAACCTTCCCGCACGGTACCCGTTCGGGTTCGGGTTGAGTTACACCACCTTCGAGTACAGCGGCCTGGCCTTGACCCTCGGCGCTGAGCGGCCGGCTGCGTCGCTGACGGCGGCGTTCACGCTCCGGAACGCCGGTGGAACCGCTGGGACAGAGGTCGCGCAGGTGTACCTGCAGCGCCCGGACTCACCGGCGGTGAAGCTGGTCGGGTGGGCCCGGGTCGCCCTGGACGCCGGAGAGGAGCGGCGCGTTCACGTGCGGCTCGACCCGGCCTCCACGGAGCGGCCCCTCTCCATCTGGAATGACGCCCTTCACGGCTGGGAGATTCAGCCGGGCCGCTACACCCTGCATGTCGGGTCATCATCCGCGGACCTGCCGTGCCGTCACCCGTTGCTCGTGACGTCGTTCAGACGTCTGGCGCTCGACCCCTCACCCCCGGCGGACGGACCGCTGCTTGAAAGGAAACCATGAACACCACCGGCACGCCCAGCCCGGCCCCCACGGCCACGCCCCTTCGCACGTCCATCACGCCGGGCCAGCCGTGGCTGGACACCAATGGTCAGCTGATCCAGGCGCACGGCGGATCGATCCTGCATGTGGACGGGGTCTTCTACTGGTACGGCGAGAACAAGGAGCACACCACCGGCGGCACGGACGTGTGGCACTGGGGCGTGCGCTGCTACCGCTCGTCGGACCTGTACAACTGGGAGGATTGCGGCGTGATCATCCCCCCGGTGCTGGACGACCCCGACTCGCCGTTGCACCCGGCCCAGAAGATGGACCGCCCGCACATCATCTTCAACCCCAAGACCGGCCAGTACGTCTGCTGGCTGAAGGTGATGCAACCGGACGACACGCAGAAGTCCACCGTGCTGGTCGCCGAGCAGCTCCTCGGGCCGTACCGCATCGTCCGGACGAACCTGCAGCCGCTCGGGATGAGCGCCGGGGACTTCGACCTGGTGGTCGACCCCAGCGACGGCAAGGCGTACTTCATCTTCGAGCGGGTGCACAGCGAACTGATCATCGCGGACCTCACGGACGACGCCACGAACGTCACCGGGTACTACAGCACGCACTTTCCGCACCCGCACCCGCCGTTCGTGCGGGAAGCGCCCGCGTACTTCCGGCGGGGCCACCTGCATTACCTGTTCACGTCCGGCACCACCGGGTACTTCCCCAACCCCTCGGAAGTGGCGGTGGCGACGACGTACCACGGGCCGTGGCGGGTGCTGGGCGATCCACATCCGGACGACGACAGCCGCACGTCGTACCGCTCGCAGATCTGCTCGGTGTTCCGGCACCCACACAAGAAAGACCTGTACATCGCGCTGGCGGACCGCTGGCTGGGCGACCGGCCGGTGGACGCCCGGAAGGCCGCATTGATGTTCGAGACCGCCTTCGCGAGCGACACCCCGAGCGAGCACTTCCGGCGGTACGAGCAGGAAGATCCGGAGGTGTTCGCCATGCCGGATACGTCGCGTGCCGGGTACGTGTGGCTGCCGGTGCGCTTCGACGGGGAGATGGCCTACCTCGACTGGCACGACGAGTGGCGCATTGAAGACTACCAGGAGGCGAACTCCCCTGAGGAGGGGCGACCAGGAGGCGCTTGACCGGGCATCCTGGCGGCGCTCGGGGCGACCTTTCGGGGGGCGCGATCATTCGGCCCCCTCCGGATGACCGGGCCTTCCCTGCGTGGCGCGACGTCCAGGACGCACCGGCTGCGCGGCCTCACCGCTCTGTGGGAGGTGCACTGCGAACTCTCCGCAGTGGTGTGGCCATGGATCTGCAGCAGGGCGGCGACGTCCCGCAGCCCTCGCTGGTCCTCCGGAGCGGCAGGAAGGTTGGCTCAGGCCACGAGGGACAGCAGCCGGACGAACAACAGCAGGGATTTCATGGAGACCCTTTCGGTGCGAGCGCAAGGTGGTCCGGCATGTCGTTCGACCGTCATCGCACGGGTCGGGTTGGTGCCTGCGCGAAGATGTGGTGGGCGCTCAGCGGGATCGCCTTTCACGGTTCTTGTTGGGCACGCTTCAGGATCGGGGGTTCTCGTGTCTGGTCATCGAACAGCGTGATCGACTGTGCCCCGTGATCAACACGTCCATACCAGCTGTCAACCTTGGTCTGTTGAGGTGACCGAACGCGACGCTTCCCTGGCGGACGGAATGGATGGACGTCAAGTCCATTGGCTCCTGCGCCTGGTCCCTTTCATCTCAGAGCGCTGCCCGTCATGAGCGACGAGCCATCCTCGCGCTCCTTTCCCTTCCCTCACGTGCAGCCGCCCGGTGAGCCGCCGGGGGTCAGTGGGTGGCCCGGCCGGCGGCTGGGCACGCCCTGATCTGATCCTGCCCCGTGGTGCCGGGGTCCAGGTGCCCGTGTGAGCACCTGGACCGGCAGCGCAGGAGCGGCACCGTGCCGCTCTGGGTGCTGTTCAGGCGATGGCCGGGTGGGGCACCCTGCGGCGGGAGCGGGCCAGCACCAGCAGGGTGCGCAGGCCGATTTCAGTGACGGTCATCAGGATGAAGGCGGTGGTCCACGCGGTGGCGCCCAGGATGTGGTGGTGCATGCTGAAGCGCACCACCGCGTCCTGCACCGCGCCGGGGTGCGACACCAGCAGGCCGAACAGCACCCGGCCGCCCATCGACACGACCCACACCAGCGCATACGTCCAGCCGGCGGTGCTGTACGGCGTGTCGCCCTGCCATTCGATGCGCATCTGGGACGCGGCGAGCACGCCGAACACCGCGCCCAGGGCGACGCCGAGCGAGATCAGCAGGCCCGCGCCACCGGAGAAGTCAACCCCGTGGACGGTGAAGGCGGTGACGCCCAGCGAGATCAGCAGCGGGCGCAGCAACCGCACCAGGCTCAGCGGCTTGCGGCCCACCTGCGTGACAATCATGAACACCATCAGGCCCAGGAACAGGAGTGCTTCGGTTGTCGTCATCGTGGTCTCCTTGTGGGCGGCCTGTGCGGCCTGCCCTCGTTGATGGGCCCAGTGTGCCGGCTGTGGGGGTGGCGGCACATCGCCCACACCTCCCACCCAGGAGCAGTACTTTGTGCCCACGCGAGGGGGACCGGCAGGCCCTGGCGGTGGGGCCAGTTGCGGGTGAGCATGCCGGCATGTCCTTCCTGCCGGGCGTGTCGAGGGTGTGGGGCGCCGTCCCGGTATGCTGAGGGGGATGTCTGTCCTGTCGCCGCGGCCCACCATCCGGTTTTCGGTCGTCGTGGCGGTGGTGGCGCTGGCGACGGTGGTGCCGCTCGTCACGCCGGACCCCCGGGTGATCGTGAGCCCACGCGGCCTGCTGGCGCTGGTGTGGATCGGTGTGGTGCTGGCCGCGCTGTACGGCCTGCAGGCGCGGCCGTTTCCGGGGCCCCTGCTGGAACGCGGCGGGCTGGCGCTGCTGGTGGTGGCGGGGCTGACGGGCCTGAGCTTCACGTACCGGGGCCTGGAGACCATCCCGACGCTGTTCGCGCTCGGGACGCTGGGCGCGCGGCTGCCGGCACGCTGGGTGGTGTGGCAGAGCGTGCCGCTGGTCGCGTACCTGGTGTGGCTGTTCAGCCGCGGTACGGTCGTGCAGCCGATCTCCACGCTGTCGAACACCCTGGGGTTGTTTGGGCTGCTGTATCTGGGATTCACCATCAACCGGCAGCACGCGCTGTCGCTGCAGCTGCAGCAGGCGAACCTGGAGCTCGAGCGCCGGGCGGAGCAGGAGGGGGAACTGTCGCGCCTGCGGGAACGCGAGCGGCTGGCGCGGGACCTGCACGACACGATGGGGCACGCGCTGAGCACCCTGACGGTGCAACTCGAGGCGGCCAAGCGGCTCGCCACACGGGCGCCGGAGCGGGTGCCGGGGCAGATCGAGGACGCGCAGGCGCTGGCGCGACAGGCGCTGCGCGACCTGCGCAGCACCCTGGATGACCTCCGGACCGGGGACGCGCCGCTGCACACCTGGCTGGCGGAACGCGCAGGGGCGCTGGCGCGTCAGCACGGCTGGGCGCTGCAGCACGACCTGCAGCCGGTGTCCGTGCCGCCGCAGACGGCGGAGGACGTGCGGCGCATCGCCGCGGAGGCGTTGGAGAACGTGGCGCGTCACGCGCACGCGACGCGGGTGCGGCTGGCGCTGCAGGAGGTTGAGGGGCAGCTGCAGTTCGTGGTGGAGGACCACGGGCAGGGCTTTGATCCGGCCGACCCGCCGGACGGGCATTATGGCGTGCGCGGCATGCGCGAGCGGGCGGCGCTGCTGGGTGGCACCCTGCAGCTGAGCAGCAGCCCGGGCGGGACACGCGTGGCGCTCCAGGTGCCGCTGCGCGTGCCGCAGCCGCAGGAAAGGACCGTGAAGTGATTCGACTGCTGATCGCCGAGGATCAGCCGCTCATGCGGCGGGGCCTGCGCACCGTGCTGGAGACCGAGGACGACTTCACGGTCGTCGCCGAGGCCGGCACCGGCGCGCAGGCGGTGGAGCTGGTGCGCGCCGCGCAGCCGGACGTCGTCCTGATGGACGTGCAGATGCCGGAACTGTCGGGCGTGGACGCCACGCGGCTGCTGGCGGCCGAGGGACTGGCAGGCCGGGTGCTGATCCTCACCACCTTCGACCGGGAGGACTACGTGCTGGACGCGCTGCGTGCCGGCGCGGCCGGGTACCTGCTCAAGGACGTGGACGCCGACGAGCTCGCGCGCGTGATCCGGCTGATCGCCCGCGGGGAGAGCTTCATCCAGCCCGCCGTGGCCGCCAAGTACCTGCGGCTGCTCACCCAACGTCCCGCCGAACCGCAGGAGCCGCTCACCGCGCGGGAGCTGGAGGTCCTGAACCTGCTGGCAGCCGGAGCGAGCAACAAACGGATCGCCGCAAGCCTTGCGATTGCCGAGAGCACCGTGAAGAACCACGTGAACAACATCCTCGCGAAACTGCAGGTCCGCAACCGCACCGAGGCAGCCCTGAAAGCCCGGGAGCGCCGCGACTCGGAGTGACCGCACGGGCCAGGGATAGAGCAACGGCAGGACCGTGTGCACGACCTGTGTTGTCGTGTCCGCTTGAGCGTCTTTCAGACCCGTTCGAGCACCAGAGGGAACCGTGACCCGTTCACCCGCTCCAGTCGCGCCGCCGGATCTGGATGGCCGCGCATCTCGGTAGGCACGGCGCTCACCCCGCACATGTCCGCGCGCCGCTCCACCTCAGGCAGCTCACCGAGCGGGTTGCATGACCGACGCAAGTCGGTCATCTCGGTGCCCTCAACAGAAGAAGGCGACCAAGAAGGTCGCCTTTGATGTCGGAAAGTATAGCGCGGTATGCAGGGGCGGTCAACCGTATCCATTCCGGGAGACAGGTCGGGGCGCGCCTGACCCCGCGCGTCCGCCACGCACCGCGCACGATCACCCCAGGCACCCGGAGGGAACAGCCCCTCCACGTGTCCATCTTCTGAATGTTCCTGCGCCCCGTGCCGCACCTCCCGGGCGGGCTTGCTCCGCCTGGACGCGAGGACCGCATACTGGAGCACATGAACGCTGCGCGTGTGCGGGTCAGGCTGCTGTGGACTGCGGTGCTGCTGGCGCTCCCGGCGCTGGGCGCGGCGCTTCCGGTCCCGGTCCCGCCCGTGTCGGCCATGGACCGTGACCACGACGGCTACCCCGACGCGCTGGAACTGGTGGGCGCGGACCGGGCCCGCTTCGCCGACTGGTTCGCCAGCGTCGCCGAGAGCCAGTATTACGGCATGAGCGCCGACTGGAAGCCGGACACGCGCGACTGCTCGGGCCTGCTGCGCTACGCCTACTTCAATGCGCTGGCCGTGCACGACGCCGCGTGGTACCGGAAGTTCCGCTACCTGCCGCCCCCGCATACGCCCCCGGTGCGCGCCTACCATCTTCCCGCGCCGCTGGTGCGGTACTCGGTGTTCCGGGTGGCCCCCGGCGAGTACCGCTCGGACGACGTGAAGATGGGCCGGCTGGTGGGCCGCACGACGGTGCAGTACCTCATCCGGGAGTCGATGGTGTTCGTGTCGCGCGACCCGGCCCGGGCGCGGCGCGGCGACCTGCTGATCTTCCTGCGGCCGGCGCTGGCGTCGTATCACAGCATGGTGTACCTGGGCGGCGGGCTGGTGGTGTATCACACCGGGGCGAGTGTGGCCGAGGGGGGGGAAGTGCGGCTGGTGACGCTCGCAACGCTGATGCGGCACCCGGACGCGGCGTTTCACCCGGCGCTGAGCAATCCGAATTTCGTGGGCGTGTACCGGTGGAAGATCCTGGAGTGACGCGCCCCCCACCGCGCTGCGTACCCGGGCCTTCAGGCTTTACAGTGAACGCACACCACTCCAAGGAGACCCTGTGCGTCAACACCCCAAGCGGCGACTGTGGGAACGAAGCATTCTTCTGGCGGGCCTGCTGTTCATCGGTCTGGCGCCCGCCCAGAGCCGGATTTCGATGTACGGCGGCATGTTCCGGACCGGGCAGGCCATCGACGTGGACGTCGAAGCGCCGCTCAACACCCGCTTCACCGTGGCGCGGGTGCAGGACCCGGCCGGCATGTTCACCGCCACCACCGACCCGCACAGCCCACAGGTGCCCCGGGGCGCGCCGACGCGCACGCTCCAGACGCTGCGCCTGACCCGCGGCATGGGCCACACCCTGCACCTGGGGAAGCTCCCCAGCGGCGTGTACGTGCTCCGGAGTGGCGGCGCGAGCACGGTGCTGCTGGTCACGCGCCTGGGCCTGGTGGTCAAGCGCGACCAGCAGCGGGCCCTGACGTACACGGCCGACCAGACCACCGGGCAGACGCGCGCGGCGCGGGTGTGGGCGCTGGGCGGCGGCAGCACGGTGGCCGACCAGGACGGCCTCGCCACGTTCAAGGGCCTGGCCGGCAGCGACGAGGTGTACCTGGCCCGTTACGGCAACGACTGGGCGGTGTCCGGCGCCAGCTGGAACAGCTACGCGGCGCCGCTGGTGAAGGGCTACGTGTACACCGATCGTCCGGTCTACCGCGCTGGCCAGCATGTCGAGTTCAAGGCGGTGCTGCGAACGGCCGGCAGCCTCGCGCCGCTGGCGGGCCGCTCGGTGCGCGTGACCGTGCTGTCACCGTTCGACGACGAGGTGTTTCGCCGCACCCTGACCACCACCGCCTCCGGGTCACTCTCAGCGGGGCTGGATCTGCCCCAGGGGGCCAAGCTGGGCGAGTACCGCTTCCGCGTGCAACCCGCCGGCGCCGAGGGTGAGGGGCAGAGCGACATCGGCGGAACGTTCGAGGTGCAGGCGTACCAGAAGCCGGAATACGCCGTCACGCTGGTGCCCAGCGCGGCCCGGGCGGTGCAGGGCGAGCGGGTGCGCGTGCACCTCTCGGCCCGCTATCTGTTCGGCGGCGCGGTCGGTGGCGCGCGGGTCAATTACAACGTGACCCGCGCGCCGTACTACCCGCCTGACTTCGACGCCGAGTCGCTGCCGCCGGATCAGCAGCTGGGCGGTCTGGACTACGGCTCGGACCTGGTGATTCAGGAGGAAACGCGGCTGGATGCCCACGGCGAACTCGACCTGATGCTGCCGCTGGAGCGCGACGCCTCGGGCCGTCCGGTCAGCTACCGCATCGAGGCGGAGGTCGAGGACGAGTCGCGCCGCACCGTCAGCGCCCAGACGCGCGTGATCGCCTTCCCGGCCGCACTGAACGCCGAGGCCAGCACCGACCGGTACATCTACACCGCCGGCACGCCCATCCGGGTGGCGCTGCAGACCCGCGACCTGGACGGCGTCCCGCGCCCGGCGGCCGTCACGCTGGACCTGGTGCGCCAGACCTGGGAGCCGTCCGGCAAGGATTGGAAGCTGAGCGAAACGCGCCTGAGCCGGGCGCAGGTCAGGACCAACGCCACCGGCGTGCTGAACACCACGGTGCGCACGTCCAGGGGCGGCGGCTTCCTGATCCGGGCCACGGTCAAGGACGCGAAGGGACGCGTCAGCACCTCCGAGCGTTTCGTGTGGGTCCTGAACCCCGGCGAGGACTGGGGCTGGAACAGCACCGACCTGACGGTGCAGCTCAACAAGAAGCGGTACGCGCCGGGCGACACCGCCACCGTCCTGATCGGAAACCCAAACCCCGGGGCGGCCGTGCTGGTGACGCTGGAAGGCGACCGCCTGCGCCGCAGCGTGGTGCGGCGCGGCACGGGCGCCGTGTTGACCTACAGCTTCCCCGTGACCGCCGACATGGCGCCGAACATCTCCGTCGCCGCCGCTTCGCTCGGGAACGGCCAGTTCTACAGCCACGAGTCCCGGGTGAAGGTGCCCCGGCCGGGCGCCGAGCTGAGCGTGAGCGTCACGCCGCCGAAGCCCCGCGTCGCCCCCGGTGAGGAGGGCCGGTTTCGCGTGACGGTCCGCAACGCCGCCGGGCAGGGGGTGCCGGCCGAGGTCGCGCTGGGGATCGTCGATCAGGCAATCTACCTGGTGCAGCGCGACACCGCCCCGACGATGCTTCAGGTTTTCAACGCCGAGCGCGACAACGTGGTGGGCACCGACTCCAGCCTGAACTTCTACTTCTCACCCGGCACGCTGGCGGCCCGGCCCGCCGCGCCGATGTCGTCGGCCGCGTTCGCCCAGAGCAAGGCGGAGGACCGCGCTGCCCCCGCCGCGCCGGAGGCGCCGGTCACGCCCCGCCAGGACTTCAAGGACACCATGCTGTGGATCCCCAACCTGCTGACCGACGCCCACGGGCACGCCGACGTCACGGTGAAGTTCCCCGACAACCTGACGACCTGGGTGGCCACGGCCCGCGCCCAGACCCAGGCGGCCCGCTTCGGTCAGGGCAGCGCCAGCACCGTGAGCACCAGGAACGTGGTCGCCCGCCTGAGCCTCCCGCCCTTCCTGGTGCGCGGCGACACGGTGACGCTCTCGGGGCTGGTCAACACCACCCTGAACACCGCCGCGCGCGGCACCGCGAAAATGCAGCTCACCGGCCTCCGCGGCCGGAGTGGCGCGGCGCTGACGTCGGCCGGCGCCGCCCTGAGCCTCCAGGCGAACGGCCGGGCCCGCAGCGACGTCCAGGTTCAGGCCAGTACCGTCGGCACAGCGTCCGTCACGTTCACCGCCCGGACCAGTTCAGGCAACGACGCGCTGACCCTGCCGCTCCCGGTCAAGGCGCGCGGGTACGACGTGACCCGGTCAGCGGTGGGCAGCGGCAGCGCGCCGCTGACCGTCACGGTGCCGGCCGACGCCACCCCCCAGACCCTCCGCCTGCAGCTGACCCTGACGCCCTCGCTGCTGTCGGCGGTGTCGCCCGCGCTGGAGTACCTGGTCGGGTACCCGTACGGCTGCACCGAGCAGACCATGAGCCGCTTCCTGCCCGCGCTGCTGGCCCGGGAGAACCTGGGCGCGGCGCAGCTTCCCGCCAGTGTGGTGAAGGACCTGCCCGCCATCACCGAGGCGGGGCTCGCGCGTCTCGCGCTGTTCCAGCACGACGATGGCGGCTGGAACTTCTGGCAGTGGGACGACAGCACGCTGGAGATGAGCGCGTACGTGACTCAAGGGTTGCTGCGCGCGAAGGCGCTGGGCGTGAAGGTCGACAACGCCATGCTCGATCAGGCGCTGACCTACCTGAAGGCCCGAACCGCAGACCCCCGGGAGCGATCGGCGGACCGCGCCCGCGCCTACCGCGCCCTGGCCGTGGCGGGGCGCGTCACCGTGACGCACCTGCAGGCCTTCGCCCGGCGACGCGACCTGGAACCCTACGCGCTGGCGGAAACGGCGCTGGCGCTGCACGCCGCCGGACAGGCGCAGCTGGCCCGCGACCTGCTCGACCGCCTGAAGGCCAGGCGCACCTCGGCGCAGGGCGGCGCACTCGTCCACTGGGACACGCCGGATGCTCAGGGCGCCGGTGCCTGGGACGACTTCTGGGACGACAACAACATTCAGGTCACGGCGGCGGCCCTGGAGGCCATCGCCACGCTCGATCCCCGCAGCCCGCTGATTCCCGGCGTGTCGCAGTGGCTGCTGTCCACCCGGCGCGGCCCGCAATGGGTGAGCACGCAGGACACCAGCAGCGTCATCATCGCCGCGCTCGCCCTGAAGCCCGAGAATTCGGCCGCGTCCCGGCCCGTCACTGCGTCGCTCGACGGGCGGACGATCGGCCGCGTGACGGTCACCGGCACCCGTGCTTCGGCGCTCGATGTGCCCCCCGCCCTGCTGACAGCGGGCCCGCACACCCTGACGCTCAGCGGCGCGCCGGCGGGCCTGACGGCCGCGGCGCAGCTCCACTATGCCCGCGAACCCGCCCAGCTGCGCTCCGATGCGTCGCATGGTCTGCGGCTGACCCGCCGCTATGAGCGGCTCGATCCGGTCTGGGACGCGGCCCAGACCCGCTACACCTACCGCCGCACCCCGCTGCTGCACGCCGGGCAGCTGCAGGCCGTCACGAGCGGCGACCTGGTGCTGGTCACGCTGACGGTCCAGCCGGACCACCACAGCGCCCGCTACCTGCTGGTGTCGGACCCGGTGCCGGCGGGCATGAAGGCGCTGGACGAGCGCAGCCTGGCGATTGCCGGCCTGCCGGACCCCGACACGTACGACGCGGAGAGCTGGACGTCCTGGTACGCGGGCCGCGATCTGCTCGACGACCGCGTCGACCTGTATGCCGATGTTCTGGAAGGCCTGCAGACCATGACCTACGTCCTGCGGGCGCAGACGCCCGGCACCTTCACGGCGCTGCCCACCCGCGCGTTCCTGATGTACGACCCCGACGTGCAGGGGTACGGCGCGGCGGCGACCCTGACGGTGCGCGACCGGGGCCAGTGAGGTGAGACGCTGGGCGCTGCTCGTGCTGCTGGCGGGTGCGTTCCCGTCGGCGGGGACGGCCGCTGAGGTTCGGCGCGGCCACCTGAGCGTCGCGTACACCGACACGCGTGACCGCGCCGAGCTCAGCGCCGTGTTTCTCGCGTGGCAGGGAGCCGTCCGGGATCTGCGGGCCATCGGACTGAGCGTGCCCGCCGCCGTCCGTATCGAGGCGGCCAGCAGCGCGGCCACGTTTGCCGCCCGCACCGGGGAGCCGGCGGGCATCGCGGCCAGCACGCGGGGCCGCGTGATCCACACCCAGCGGCTGTCGGCCCTGGGTGCGCGGGGCCTGCTGAGCGTGACGGTCCGCCACGAGGCGTTCCATACCGCCCAGCCCGCCGGCCTCGCCCGCTGGCTGGCCGAGGGGCTGGCCCGGATCTTCAGTGGCGAAGCGCGGAGCGACCCCCCCACACCGACGGGGCTGGAAGGCGTCCCGGACGCCGTCCTGAGCGCCCAGCTCCTTCTGCGCGACCCGGCGCGGCTGGGCGCCGCCTACCACGAAGCCACCCGCCGCGCCCGCGTGCTCCTGGCGAAACGCGGCTGGCGGGTGGTGCTGGGCCGGTAAGGGGAGCGTGTGCCCCGGCGTTCAGGCACCGCGGTGGCCTGAGCAGCAGGGAGGGGTCTTGCGGTGCTCCACGCCTGGATTGGGGGCCGTCCTCAATGGTGAGGTCTCCACCGGGAACCGTGCAGCTGCAGCACCGCTCCCGGCCCCAGAGGCATGGGCGACAGGGTCCAGGCCGGCACACCCACGCTCGGCCAGGGTGAACCCGCCCCGCACCGATCCAGGCTGGCTCACCTCCACCGGGCGGCACCCGAATCGCCGCGAAGGCGCGGCGGCCCCCACTCCACGAGCGCCCCCGTGAACGCTCAGTGGAGGTCCATGTCCGGTTCAACCGGCGCGCTGCGGCGGCTGATCGGTCAACCCCGCGCAGCGTCGTGGCCCGAGGTCAACCGCGAGCACGGCCGCGAAGGCGACCTGAAGATCGCTCATCGTTGGGCTCGGCACGCCGCGTGAAGCGGTCCCTCCCGATCACGTCCGCGCCGCAGACCGGCAGCGCCCTCCTCTCCCTGCCGGGGCGTTCAGGTGGCGGCACGGACGACCAGCGCCACCGTACCCGTCCTTGAGGCCGAGGTCGCGGTGTCCAAGCTGCACGAGGTGATCGACGGCCTGGGCGATGGCCCCCCGGTTGTCGAGCAGCACCGCGTGACGGCTGAACGAGCCGATGGTGCGGTCCACCTCGATGACCGGGAGGGACGTTGAGAGACTTTCCAGGTCGGGATCGGTGTCGGACGAGGGCACGACGATCAGCCCGTCCACCCGGGAGCCCTCGAAGACCTGGGCGTCCATGATTTCGCGCTCGACGGAGCTGCCACGTCCGGTGATGACGGCGTAGCCCTGTTCGAGGGCAGCGTCCTGGATGCCCTGGGCGAGAATGTTCTGGAATGTGGCGACGGTTCCGGCGGACAGGTACCCGATGATGTTGGTGCGTTGTTCGCGGAGGCTCTTGGCAAGGCGGTTGGGCCGGTACCCCAGGGTGGTGACCGAGTGCTGCACTCTGGCCTTGAGTTCGGGGGCGATGTTCGGCACGCCCCGGAGCACCCGGCTCACCGTGGGAACCGAAACCCCAGCATGGTGTGCGACGTCGGACAACTTCGCAGTCCTGGACATCCTCACCTCAGATAGCGTTCTCTCGTTTGGATGAAGTGGCGCATCCGAAGGAGGCGATGTCACGAGGGTCAGCCAGAGCGCAGTCTCCCAAGCTGTCAGGATCCGCTGTTCGCCCAGGCCAGTTGCAGGGCACGGTACAGCGGCTTCTCGCGGAGCGTGTAGGCTGGCAACTGCCAGTCATTCCAGGTGACGGTGCCGCGCGTGTTGAGCGTACCGCTGCGCAGCTGCACGCCGATGCCGGAAATGCGCACCGTCTGATCCCGGGGGCCAGCGGCGGGGCGGCCATCCTGGACCCGGTGGTCGGAGGGGTCGGTGACGTTCAGCAGCGTCCAGGGAAGCCGCAGGTGCGTCCAGCCCCCAACGGTGCAGAAGTCCTGCGTCAGGTTGTGGCTGCGGGGATCTTCCCTTCCCCCGCCACGCAGCCGGCCCGGCTCATCCGTCTGCGCGGGATACACGGCGCCATCCCGGCCAATCCGGCGAATGTTCGGCAGCGTGATGTACGGAACGAAGGGGGCGCCCGGCACGGGTTGGGCGTGCGGGTCGTAGAGGTAATACGTCTGCCGGCCCACCGGCCGCGGCTTGAACGGACGGTAGCCGCTGTTGACGAGCACCTGCCCGGAGGTACCGTCCAGCACCACGTGGAACTCGTCTCCCGGTGCCGGATGCACGTCGAGCCGCACCTCACTGTGTGTGCCCTGCGTCCTCCAGGCCAGATGCAACGCGGCCGGCGTCGCCTCGGCGTGCAGGCCGTCTGTGCCGTTCACCAGCGGCAGGGTGGCGCTGGCCGCGCTGCACAGGGTCGGTTCGCCCGCCGGGTCGGTGGCGAGCAGGCCATAATGCTCCTCGGCGTCCATGCTGTTCAGCCAGCGCGGCTTGCTGTCCGCCGGGCGCTCCAGGTCCAGGTACATCCAGTTGCGCTTGAACCATTCGTCCAGCCACGCGAACACGATGCCGCCCGCGAGGCCACTCCGGCGGATGGTGCGGTCGAGGTCCACATCCATGCGGGCCTGCTCGTCCTCGCTGTGGCCACCGTGATGCTGACCCTGCATCTGGTAATGGGCAATGCTGCGCGAACTTGGGACGCCGTACTCACTGATCAGGACCGGCATGGGCCCGTGGTGGGCGCGCAGCGCCCTCAGGTAGCCGGCATAGTTGCCCCCGGGTGCCGTCCGGTAGGCAGCATCATGGTTCATGAAGTCCGGGTAGTACGGGTAGGCGTGGTACGACGCAAAGGTGCCGGCCGGATTCTTCGCGGTGGCCACCACATGGACCGGATCGAGCGCCACCACGTCCTCACCGAACGCTTTCCGCACCGGGTCGCCCTTCGGTTCTCCCCGCGCCGCGCGCAGGGCGGCTTCTTCCTGAGGGCTGGCCTCACTCGGATGCCGCAGCGGATCCAGGGTGGGCCAATTCGTGAACGCCACCGGGGTGAGCTGATGGTAGCGGCGCATCTGCTCGCTCACGAGCCAGTCCATCGAGCGGGCCAGCCAGGCCTCCATCGGGCTGGCTCCGTGGGCCTGGACGTACGGTCCAGCAGCGGCCGTGTCGTTCCGGGCCAGACGGTTGAACGCGTCGACGCTGTCCGGCTCCCATTCCCGCCCGATGATGAAGGCCAGCAGGTAGCGGCTGACATCTGCGTCGTACCGGCCGGACGCGTGGCCCGGGCGGGCCGGCAGGTCCACGTCGCCATGCAGCACGCCCAGCACGCGGCCCATCTCGGCGCGGAAGTCATCCTGGAACCGCCCCCGGAAGTCGTTGTTTGCCGGCAGTTCGGTCCACACCCCGTGGATGACGTAGAGCGGTGAGCGCGGGTGGGCCAGGTTGTAGCGCAGCAGGGCCTGGTAGAAGTCCGGGGGCAGGATGGTGTACACGCGCAGCACGTTGGCGTGCAGGGCGCCGAGTTGCGTCATCCAGGTGTCCCAGATCGCCCCGCGGGGAAATTCCGCTGGGAACTTTCCGGGCAGGGCCACCCCCATGTTCACGCCCCGAACATCGATGGGCCGGCCATTCTGGAAACGCAGGTGGCCCTGCTGGGCAATGAACGGCATCACCAGACCGGCAGGCCGGGGCTTGTGGGTGCGGGCGCCGAAGTGCTCCGGCAGGGTGACGGCCAGCTGCCGGAACTCCTGCCGGGAGGGATCGAGCTTCAGGGCCTGTGCGACGGCGGCCGCCCCCTCCGGGAGCCGCCCCTGGGCGCGCCGGGCAAGCGCCAGGCCGTACCAGGCGTCCGCATTGTTCGGACTGAGCCGCGTGGCTTCAATCAGGTCAGCAGCAGCGTGGCTCAGGTCGCCCAGTTGAACGCGCGCCAGGCCACGCAGCACCAGCAGATCCGGGTCACCCGGCTGCCTGGCCGCCGTGTTCGACGCCAGCTGCGCGCTTGCGAGGGCCTCAGCTTGAGCGAACTGCCCCGCACGGTACCGCGCCTGTGCAGCGGCAAGCACAGAGGGAGGAACCCCTGGCGCAGAGGAGCGGTGGCTCAAGCGCCAGCCGGCACTGCCCACCACCAGGACGGCCATCAGGAAGATCAGGAAGCGGCGCATGCAGGATCTTCTGAGGGTATCACCGCCCGGTGGTCTGCACAGGCGCGTCGCCACCGCCCACCGCACGGGCGCAGCGTGTGGCCCCGAGCGGTGGTGGCACGGCGAGCTTCCGGACACGGGGAGCGGGCGCACAGGGCGTCACCACACCCGGAGGTCGTGGAGCACAGGACGTTGGTGATGCGTTGAGGATCCGAAATGGTGTGTCTTCCCCAGCCTACAGTGGCGTATGAGCTCCCGCCGCCTCTCGCTGACCGACGGCAGACCCTGAGGTGAAGGCGCTCGACCTGCTGGAAACCCTGCCGGTCATGCTGTGGACCGCACGGGCCGATGGGGTCTGGACCCACGTCAATCCACGCTGGTCGGCGTACACCGGCCTTGACGGCCACACGCCCGGATTCGGGTTTGAGTCTGCCCTGCATCCGGACGACGTGGCGGCGACGGTGACGCGCTGGACCGAGGCGGTCCAGACCGGCCGGCCCTACCGCGCCGAGTACCGCCTGAGGCGCTCCGACGGCCTGTACCGCTGGCACCTCACGCACGGCGTCCGCGCGCCTCAGCCGGACCACGACGTGGTCTGGACGGGGGCGTGCACCGACATCCACGATCAGAAGCTGGCCGAACACGAGGTCCTGGCAGCGCGGGAGGCGGCCGTACGGGCGCTGGGTCTGGCCCTGGAAGCCCGGGATCAGGAAACCAAAGGGCACACCGACCGGGTCACCGCACTCGCCCTGCGCCTCGCCCAGGCCACGGGTCTGCAGCGGGACGACTGCGACACCCTGCGCCTGGGCGCGTACCTGCACGACATCGGGAAGATCACGGTGCCGGACCACATTCTGCTGAAGCCTGGCCGCCTGACCCCTGATGAACGCCTGGAGATGCAGGAGCACGTGGTTGCAGGCGCACGCTTCTCGGCCGCCCTGGGCTTTCTGGCCGCGGAGGTGCTGGAGGTGATCCACAGCCACCATGAGCGGTGGGACGGCAGCGGGTACCCGGCGGGTCTCGTCGGCAATCAGATTCCGCTGCTGGCCCGGATCTTCGCGCTGGCTGACGTGTACGACGCGCTGATCAGCGAGCGCCCGTACAAACCGGCCTGGGCCGCTCAGGACGCGCTGGCGGAACTGTCGGCGCAGGCCGGCCGGCAGTTCGACCCGGACCTCACCCGGCTGTTCGTTGAACTGATGACCCACCCGCAGCCGGAGGGTGACCCGCCCCGGCGCCCGCAGGAACAGGCGCGCCAGACGCACGTCCTGGAGGAGCACGTCCGGGCGCGGGCGCTGCACGAGGCGGAGGTCAGTGTCCTGATCACGGACGCCGAGCAGCGGCTGGTGTATGTCAACCCGGCGTTCAGCCGCGTCACCGGCTACGAACCGGCGGAGGTGCTGGGGCGCACTCCCCGCTTCCTCCAGGGGCCGGAGACGGACCTGGAGGACAAGCGGGCCCTGCGGGAGGCGATCGCTGCCGGACGGCCGGTCCATCAGCTGATCCTGAACTACAGCCGGTCCGGTCAGAAACTGTGGTTCGAGATGCACCTCACGCCCCTGTTCGTGCAGGGCCAGCTCGCGTACTTCCTGGCGGTTCAGAACGACTGCAGCGACCGCATCGTGGAGCAGCAGCGGCTGGAATGGAATGCCACCCATGATAGCCTCACCGGGCTGCTGAACCGCGCCAGCCTCCAGCAGCCGCTGCTGACTGCGGGTCCATGCGCCCTGGTGTTCATCGACCTCGACAACCTCAAGGGCATCAACGACCGCCACGGGCACGTGGCAGGTGATGAGGCGCTCCGGCAGGTGGCTCAGGCGCTGCGCTCCCGCGCTCCGGCCGGCAGTCAGATCTTCCGGCTGGGTGGGGACGAATTCCTGGCGGTGGTGCCGGTGGAGACTGAGGCGGAGGCGACGCGCTGGATCGACCAGTTGCGGCTGGCCCTGACCAGCGTCGAAACCAGGGACGGCGGCCTCACGGGAAGCTTCGGGTGTGCCTTGTATCCGAGTGAAGGTCAGGACCTGTGGAAACTGATGGGCCTGGCGGATGAGCGGATGTACGTGGAGAAGCTCGAACACAACAACCGCCGGGCCTCCACCCACCTGCGCGCCGGTGATCACCCGTGAGTGAAGGACGAACCGGTCCGGGCGGCGGAGCCCGGAGCCGTTTCCCTGCCGGAGCCATCACGTCATAAAGGAACGGCACCCGCGTCGGAGAAACGGAAGTTGCCGACGACGCTGACATGAACCCAACCACGGGGCAACCGGAGCCCAGCACTCGTACGGTGGGTGTTCGGGGCAGGCTGGAGACACACTTGCACGATCCAGGCATCCGCTTCTGCCGGACGATGGTTCAGGGTCAAGCGCAGTGGTGGTCCGCCGAATCCCATGAACGGTGTGCGGCCCGCACCGGACGTGCGCCCGTGCTGACCGGCGGAGTGACCGAGCTGAACGGATGATCTTGATCGACTGCCGCTGGCTGAGAGCGCAGAGCCAGCGCGTCTTCACCTTCCGAAGAAGCCATGCAGACGATCCACCGTCCCCCTCGGGCCCACCGGCTTCAGCGGGTCTGTTCATCACTTGCCGAGCAAGGCCGCTGGGCCAGTCCGTGCGGACCCTCCGGGGCGAAAGTCGCATGACCTGGAACGGACAGCGTTGCGACCGGCGGCCCCTCAAGGCCGCCGGTCGGAGAACGTTGAAGGGAGGGGCCGCCGATTGGCAGCTCCTCCCTTCAACGGGCCGGGCTTCAGCGGTAGTGGGTGAGGTCCACCGGCACCACGTACGACTTGCCGGTGGCGTCGCTCAACGACACGGTGCCGCGCCCGGCCGTCAGGCCGGACGGCACCTGGAAGACGTAGGTGACGGTGCCCACGAACCGGACGCCGATCTCCCCTACGGTTTTCGGATACTGGGACACCGAGACGCCGGACCGCTCGGTCCGGACCGGCTTAAGTGTCTGGCTGCCCAGCTTGAGGCTGGCGGGCGTGAATCCCGCCAGAAACTTCTGGTCGGACGGCGTGGCGCCGTGGGCGAACACCATGATGCCGATCTGCCCGTTCTCCAGGCCCGCACGCTGGCGCGCCACTGCCGGTGTGATCGGATCTTCGCCCAGCACGCTGATGAACGCCTGGTAGCGGGTGCGTTCGTAGGGCGTGGTGATGGTCACCGCGTCCACCGCCCCGTTCTTGGCTTCCAGCTTCAGGGTGTCCTGCACCGCGTACAGGGTGTAGGCGCGCAGCGGGTACCCCGCCTCTCGCTGACTGGCCAGCTGGGTGCCTTCGGTGGCGGCCTGGCTCAGCTGCGCCGCGGTCGGCGCCGAAATCAGGGCCAGCGCGCCGGAGCTGAAGAGCAGCGCGGCACCCGCGCACCGGGCCAGGGAGCGTCGCTTCACGTTACTTCCCTCCGTTGCCGGGCACCGTGAACACGAAGATGGTGGCCGAGCCGGTGGTGCTCCAGATGCTCCGCGAGGCGTTGCCGGAGGTGGTGGCCACGTACTGCTGGCCGTCCACCGCGTAGGTCACCACGCCGCCGCCGATGGCTCCGCCGGTGCGGAAGGTGTAGAGCTTGCGGCCATCCTTGGCGTCCATCGCCATGAAGTCGCCGTTCTGGTCGCCGGTGAAGATCACGCCGCCGGCGGTGGGCGTCACCCCCGCGATCATCGGGGTGGCCTGCTTGACCTGCCACATTGGCGCGCCGGTGGCGGCGTTGTAGGCGCGGGTCCAACCACGCGCGTCCTTGACCGGGTCGAACGACGCGTCACCGCCGAAGTACAGGCTGCCGTCCACGTAGCGCGTCTCACCGATCTTGTAGGTGGCGCACCAGTCCACACTGTTCACGTACAGCGCGTTGTTGATGGTGTCCAGGGCCGGACCGTTCCACTCCACACCGCCCAGAATGCCGGGGCAGTCGCGGCGCCCGGTGAGGCTCACCGGCTTCTCGGCGTTCAGGTGGGTGGTGGTCTCCTGCCGGCTCACCAGCTTGTGCGTCGCGCGGTCGTAGATGTACAGCCAGCCGCCCTTGTTGGCCACCGCCATGTACTTGCCGCCGTTCACGTCATACACCAGCGGCGCCGCCGCCGTGTCCCAGTCGTGGGTGTCGTGCGCCACCTGCTGCGCGTACCAGTTGAGCTTGCCGCTGTTGGTGTCGAGCACCACCACCGAGTCGGTGTAGAGGTTATCGCCCGGGCGCAGGCCGCCGTTGAAGTCGGGAGCGGGGTTGCCGACCGACACGTACAGCTGCTTGTTGGCTGGGTCGAGCGTCAGGGTGGTCCAGATGGAGCCGCCGCCGTGCTCGGCTCCCTTCTGCCACGTCTCGGCGCCCGGCTGCTTGCCGGTGGGAATCACGCCGAATTCCCAGACCTTCTTGCCGGACTTGGCGTCGAAGGCGTAGATGTGGCCGTTGGCGCCCCAGTCGGCGCCCGCCTCACCGATGTAGACCTTCCCGTCCGCGGCGATGGGCGCGGCCGACAGGAAGTAGCCTTTGTTGCTGTCGGCCACCCAGGTGTCCCACAGCACCTTGCCGGTCTTGGCGTCCAGCGCCAGCAGATGGCCGTCGGTGGTGCCGCGGAACACCATGCCGTTGTACAGGGCCACGCCGCGGTTGGCCGGCTGCGGCTCCGGCCCCTTGGGGGTGTAATCGGATTCCCACACCTTGGTGCAGGTGTTGGCTTTCAGCGCGTAGGTGTTGTGCACCGAGGTGATGTACATCAGGCCCTGGTACACCACCGGCCCGGTCTGGAAGCTGCCGACCTCACCCAGCTGGAACACGCACTTCACCTGCAGCTGCGCGGCATTGTCTGCGGTGATGCTCTTCAGCGGCGAGAAGCGCTGGCCGCGGAAATCGCGGTTGTAGGCCAGCCAGTCCCCGTCCTGTGGGTTCAGCAGTTCCTGGTCGGTCGGTGCGGTGCCGCTCGCGGTGCCGCCGCTCTTCACCACCTGCGGCAGATTCGCCGGAACCGGCACGGCCGGGCTCGACGCGCCGGCGCCATTGCCACTGGCCTGTCCCGCGGCCTTGGGCGCGGTGAGCTTGACCTTGAGGGTCTGCGGCGTCAGCGGCGCTTTCCCGGCCGTGTACCCGTTCTTGGACAGGACGAACGCCGTCACGTCCTGGTACTGCTTCTGGCTGAGGCTGCCCGGCGCCGTGAGCGGCATCTGGTGGGCAATCACGTCATAGAGGTCCTGCAGGGTGTGGCTGCCGGTGGCCCACTTGTTGGTGAAACTGGTGCCGGCCAGGGCAGGGCCGGCCCCACCCTGCAGCGCTCCACCGTGACAACTCTGGCAGTGCGCGGTGTAGACCTGCTGCCCGGACGTGCTCTGGGCGCTGGTGTAGGACGGGCTCCCCGCCTGACTGGTACCGCTCTGTCCCCCCTGCGGGGGCGGCACCGCCAGCGCCAGGGTGACGAGGCCGAGCATGCTGCCGGCAAGAATGCCTACGTTGGAGCTTCTTCTGGACGTCTGTGGCATCGGTGCTCACCCTTTCGTGGTTCAGGTCTGGTGGCTTGTCCACCACACCCTGGTTGTGAAAACACTTCCATTTGATACCTTTTCGCCCCAGACGTAGCGCTCTCTGAATGCTCGCTCAATCCATAAAAACCGAGTGGATGACTTCAGTATGGTGCGGCGAAGTGCAGTGGCGCCGTGAGGGCTGGAGCCGCCGCGTGCCGCTGCCCTCCTGCAAACGTCAACTGGACACGCGCGGAGGAGGGACCGGACCGCCGCGATGAGGCGAACCGGAGCGGGACCGCTCGGCGATCGTCATGCCGCGTTCATCGGCAGCGTCGCCCGCTCCAGGGGCCCGTGGGCCGGTCCCAGCCGGTCCCAGCCGGTCAGTCTGACCGGGACGCTTCACCCGGGAACAGCTGCGGGGCGGTTCTGCCGCTGCTGGACCGCACGATCAGGATGGGCTCAAGGACAAAGTGCCGGGGTGTTCTTGACAGGTCCCGCTGGGCAATGTGCCTGAGCAACTCATCCAGGCACTTCTTGCCGACCAGATCGAAATCCTGCAGCACACTGGTCAGCGCTGGCTCGTAAAAGGCGGACTCGGGCGTGCTGTCGAACCCCACCACCGAGACCTCCTGCGGCACCCGTCGCCCCTGCTGCCGCAGGGCCTGCAGCACCCCGAGCGCCATCTGATCGTTGCCGGCCAGGACCGCGGTGAACAGTTCGCCCGCCTGCATGGCGCATTGAGCGGCATTGAAGCCCCCAGCCGAGGTCCAGTCGCCGCGGTACAGCGGCAGCGCCTCCAGCCCGCACTGCTGCAGCGCCTGCAGGTACCCCTGATGCCGCAGCTCCGCGTCGATCCACAGCGAGGGACCACCGATATGCAGAATGCGCCGGTGCCCCAGGTCGATCAGGTGCCGGGTCGCGGCCGCGCTGCCTTCCTGATGGTCAATGCTCACGGTGGTGGCCGGGACGTCGGTGGTCGCGTTGACCAGGACCACCGGGAAGGTCATGTCGAGGTGCTGCACCAGCTCCGCCGTGTGAAACGGGATCACCAGGATCAGCCCACAGATCTCGAGCTGACCGAGCTGCCGGATCGACTGAACGATGTCGGGGACGGCGAGTTCACTCTGGGTCGAGACGATCACCTCGTATCCCCTGGCCCGTGCCCGCTGCTGGACGGCCTGCACGATGTTCGCCGGACCGTACTGATGCATGCCGTAGACCAGCATGCCGAGCCGCCGTGACGGAGAGGTGGGCATGTTCTGGGTCCGGAGGCCCAGGCTGGGGGTGGGCGCTGGCGTGCGGGGCGCCTCCGCCAGCGGCTGGGCCGTCACCTCAGCGCCCGCGTCGTTTCCAGCGACAGGTGCGGCCGGGCGACTGGACGTCCTGTGGGGTCGCCCGGACCTGCCGGGCGCCGCGTCCTGTGTGCTGTCCTGAGTCACTCGCTCTTCCCTTCTCAGGCCGGTGTGCCCGCTGCACCGTGCAGTGATGGCCTGTTGATCTGCCGGTTCGCCGCTCGACCGGTTGAGCCGGCGCTCCTCATCGCCCTGAGGTTGCTCACCCTTCGTCTCGCTCCAGTGGACACGTGCATGGCGGACGGCGGGGTCAGGCGGCGGGCCGGAGCACGCCGCCGGCATGGGGGGTGCCGCGGCATCCCGCACCGCGTCAGCGTCCGGGGGTGGGGTACTCCGGCCCGCCGGCGGTCTGCGGCAGGAGGCTCACCGGGTGCGGCGTGCGGAGCGGGATTGCAGCAGCACCACCACCAGCAGGAACACCCCCCGGATCACGTTCTGCCAGAAGACGTCGATGCTGATCACGCCCTTGCCGTTCTCGAAGTTCAGCACGTTGAACACCAGGCCCAACAGGGTCACGCCGACCAGGGTGCCGAGCAGCGAGCCGCGCCCCCCGCTCAGCAGGGTCCCGCCCACCACCACGCCGGCGATCGCGGTGAGTTCCCACCCCACCCCCTCGGTGGGCTGTCCCGCGCCGAACTGGGCGGCGAGGATCACGCCCGCGAGGCCGGCGAGCAGCCCGGACAGGGCGTACACGCCCAGCTTGGTGCGGTCGACCTGCAGGCCCATCAGGCGGGCGGCGTCCTCGTTGTCACCCACCGACAGGGCCGTGCGTCCAAAGCGGGTCGCCCGCAGCAGCGGCACGCAGACCAGCAGGGCCAGCAGCAGCACCACGAGCGGCACCGGCAGACCGAACACATCACCCTGACCCAGCTGAGCGAACTGGCCGGTGCTGTCCACCGACACGGCCGCCTGATTGGACGCGAGTTGCGCCACACCGCGGGCACCCAGGAAGGTGCCGAGGGTGATGATGAACGGTTCGATCCGGAGCCGCGTGATCAGCAGGCCGTTGACCAGGCCCACCGCCAGGCCCCCCAGCAGGCCCGCCAGCAGCCCGGCGACCGCGCCGTGTGGACTGGCGAGCGCCGCAAGCACGCTGCCCATGGCCGCGGTGCTGCCCACGGACAGGTCGATGCCGCCGGTGACGATCACGAAGGTCATGCCGATGCCGATCAGCAGGAACATCGAGTTGTACCGAAAGAAGCTGCCCGCGTTGTACAGGCTGAAAAAGCCGTCGTAGCGCACGGCGGCGAAGACGACAAGCGCGATCAGGGCGATCAGCGCGCCCTGGCCGCGGAACAGGTGAAGAGGATTCGGGCGGACGGACGGGGTGGGTAGGGCAGTCATCTCAGCGCCTCCGGTATTGCAGGGCGACGGCCACAATGATCACGGCGGCCTTGATCACGATGGCCGCGGCGTCGGGCACGCCCTTGACGAGCAGGGTGTAGCGCAGCAGCTGGATGAACAGCGCGCCGATCAGCGTGCCGACCATCGTCACGCGGCCGCCGTTCAGCGCCGTGCCGCCGACCGCGACGGCCGCGATGGCGTCCAGTTCCATGTTCTGGCCGACCAGGTTGCTGTCGGAGCTGGTGTTGATGGCGATCACGATCAATCCCGCCAGGCCAGCCAGCAGGCCGGAGATGACGTACACCAGCATGCGGATGCGGTCCACTGGAACGCCGGAGAGCCGCGCGGCTTCGGGGTTGCCGCCGACCGCGATGACGTACCGGCCGAACAGGGTGCGCGTCAGGACGAACACCGCGGCAGCCAGCAGCACCAGCATGATCAGCACCTGGACGCTGATGCCCAGCACGCGGGCGCTTCCGAGCGCCGTGAAGCTCGCCTGGGTGAAATTGATCAGCTGGCCGCCACTGATCACCTGCGCGATGCCGCGTCCGGCGATGAACAGCACCAGCGTGGCGATGATCGGCTGCACGGCGAAGCGCGTCACGAGCAGCCCGTTGAAGGCGCCCAGCAGCCCGGTGGCCAGCACCGGCAGCACGAACGCCAGCGGGGTCCCGATGCTGGGCGCCAGGGCGGGGTTGAGGAACAGCAGCGGGGCGATCGCACCGCTGATCGCCATCAGCGAGCCGACCGACAGGTCGATGCCGCGGGTGGCGATCACGAAGGTCATGCCGATGCCCACGATCACGATGGTGGCCGTCTGGGTGAGGTTGATGTTCAGGGTCGCCAGCGTCAGGAACCGCGGAGTGGTCACGACATTGAAGACGATCAGCGCCAGGAGCGCCAGCAGGGCGGCGTGGCGGTGCAGCGGGAAGGGCGCCCGCGGACGCAGCGGCGCAGCAATATTGGTCATCACGAGACGCTCCCATAGGTGGTGTCGCCCGGGAGGTGCGCGGCGGTGTCGCTGCCGTGCGCCATGGCGCCGAGCAGCGCTTCCTCACTCAGCTCCCCCTGCGCCAGGGTGCGGACCGACTCGCCGTCCCGCAGCACCGTGACGCGGTGGCAGCCTTCCAGCAGCTCCTCGAGGTCGCTGCTGATCATCAGCACACCCAGGCCGTCCGCGGCCAGTTCGCTGATCAGCGACTGAATTTCCGCCTTGGCGCCCACGTCGATGCCGCGGGTGGGTTCGTCGAGGATCAGTAACTCCGGGGAGGTGCACAGCCAGCGGGCCAGCAGCACCTTCTGCTGATTGCCGCCCGACAGTTCCCGGATCGGCTGGTCCGGTCCGGCGCAGCGGACGTTGAGCCGGCGGATGAAGGTGTCGACCACCCGGCGTTGTTCGGCGCGGTTGACCACGCCGGCTTTCGTCAGGTGTGGCAGCAGCGCCAGCGTGAGGTTCTCGCGCACGGACCACTCGGGAATGATGCCGTCATGTTTCCGGTCCTCGCCGCAGAAGGCGAGCCCGTCTCTGATCGCGTCCTGCGGGGACTTCCAGCTCACCGCCTGACCGTTCAACCGCACCTCGCCGCTCCCCGGCTCCGCGCCGAAGATGGCCCGCGCGGTTTCGCTGCGCCCGCTGCCCAGCAGCCCGGCCAGACCCATCACCTCGCCTTCCCGGACGCTCAGGCTCACCCCCTGCAGGTGCGGGGGGCGGCGCAGGTCCTGGATCTCCAGAAGCGGCTGCCCGGCGGTCCCGTCCGCGTCGGTCCGCTGAAAGCCGGTCTGGCCCTGCTGCATCAGCTCCTGTTCCGCGCGGCCAAGCATGACCGAGACCAGCCGCAATTTGCTCAGCTCGGAGAGCGGTCCCTGGTGCACGGTGCGCCCGTCGCGCATCACGGTGATGTGGCTGCACACGGCGTACAGCTCGTCGAGGCGGTGCGACACGAAGATCACGGCCACCCCGCGCGCCTGCAGCTGCCGGATCACCCCGAAGAGCCGCTCGACCTCCTGATCATCCAGGCTGCTGGTCGGCTCATCCATGACGACCAGCCGGGCGTCCAGCGCCAGCGCGCGCGCGATGGCGACCATCTGCTGGACCGCCAGACTGAACTCCGCCAGCGGGCGCCTGACGTCGAGCTCCAGGCCCATGCCGCCCAGCACCTCCCGGGCGCGCCGCTCCATGCCGGAGCGGTCAATGAAGCCGAACCGTCTGGGCTCATGGCCCAGCATGACGTTCTCAGCGACCGTCTGCAGCCGCACCAGGTTCACCTCCTGATAGATGGTCGCGATGCCGGCGCGCTGCGCCTGGGGAGGAGAGGTGAAATTCACGTCCTCGCCCGCAAACTGGATCTGCCCGGCGTCGCGCCGGTACACGCCGGTCAGCACCTTCAGCAGCGTGGATTTGCCCGCGCCGTTCTGGCCGATCAGCGCGTGGACTTCGCCAGGGCCGACACGCAGTTCCGTGTCCTTGAGGGCGTGCACGCCCGCGAAGGCTTTACTGACGTGGCTCATGTGCAACAGGGGGGGCGGGTCAGCGGTGGGCTGGTTCATGACACCTCGGTGGCCGGTGGGGCGAAATGGGGAACGGTCGAGGGCGGCGGAGCCGGTTGGCCCCGTCGCCCGCGCCTTGCTGATTCCGGACCTTAGAAGGCGCTGTTCAGCATCGCCTTGGCGTTGCTGGCGTCGAAGAAGCGGTCCTGGTTGATCAGGCGCGCCGCGATGGGCTTGCCGGCGGCGTAGTCCTTGAGGGTCTGGAAGGCCTTGACGCCGAAGCGCGGGTTGCATTCCACGGTGGCGCCCAGCTTGCCGTCGATAATCGCCTGGAGCGCCGACTTCTGGCCGTCGATGCTGACCAGGGTGATGTCCTTGCCGGGCTTGCGGCCGGCGGCCTCCAGCGCGGTGATGGCCCCGAGCGCCATCTCGTCGTTGTGCGCGTAGACGGCGGTGGCGTCCGGGTGCGCCTGGATCAGCGCTTCCATCACCTTGCGGCCTTCGTCGCGGGTGAAGTTGCCGGTCTGGGCCGCGATGACCTGAATCCCGGGGTACTTGGCGATGTAGTCGTGGAAGCCCTTCTCGCGGTCGATGGCCGGCGAGGAGCCGGTGGAGCCCAGCAGCTCAATGACCTTGGCCTTGCCGTTCGTGGTCTTGACCAGCCATTCCGCGGCGCGTTTCCCTTCGGCGTAGAAGTCCGAGCCGATGAACGTCACGTAGTCGGTTCCGGCCTTCACGACGGTGTCGTCCACGTTGCGGTCGATGATGAACACCGGGATGTTGGCTTTCTTGGCTTCCAGGACCACCGGGGTGAGCGGCTTCTCTTCCCGCGGTGTCAGGAAGATGGCGTCGACGCGCTGGGCGATGCAGCTGCGGACGTCCGAGGCCTGCTTGGCCGCTGAGCCGTTCGCGTTGGTGAAGATCAGCGTCCAGCCCAGCTTCTTGGCCTGGTCCTGCATGCTGGCCGTCTGCGCCAGGCGCCAGGGGTTGTCCATTTCCGACTGGTTGAAGCACACCCGGTAGGTGGGCTTCACCGCCAGTTTGGGCAGCCCGGTGGCGGCCTGGGCAGCGGCGATGGTGACGGCAAGCGCGGCAGTCGTCAGAACAACAGTACGGGTCTTCATGGGTTCCTCCTGGAGCGTGGACAGTGGGCGGCACAAGGACAATGCCGTGAGCAACGGGACCAGGGCGGGCCCGATTGTTCCAGCAGAGCGGCAACACCAGAGGTGCGAGCATGGGTCTGCTCGTGCCCAGGCATTCGGTTTGTGAACGGTCACAGCGTATAAAAGTCCCGGTCGAATGTCAATAGTCCCACTTTTCCGCTCGCACCGAACGTTCAGGGGCCTCGAAAAGGCTGTCACGGTACCTGATTCATTCGTTGACAGACACCGCCAACCGCTGTTCCCCCCTCGTCAAGAACCGTCTCGAGCCACCTCACGTATCACCTCGCGCGTCCAGGGAACCCACGTGCTGGGCAGGAGAACCTAGGGGAACGCGTCATGACCATCCTGTTGACGGACACGTTCAAGGGCAAATGCGGCGCCGCACGGGAACTCTGGACGGCAAGGCGGGCGATCCGCACCCATCAGCAGAGTGCCGGCCAAGGACACTCAACTAACCTGGACCTAGTGTTTAGATACCTCTTTAAATGAACCAAAAAATGGTGTGAGCGGTCACAAGACCGCCTTATATGAACGTTCATTTCACATGCGCCCTCCCTTTCCGTTGCGCCTTACGCAGGCGGCGCGACCAGCCTCAAGGTGGCTTATCCGGAGATCCAGCGCCACGGTCTTGTCACCCTCAAGCTGATGTCCTCCTCAGCCTGTGCCGCCCACCTTCCGGCCATGATCCAGTCGGATGTACAGGCATGAAACGCACCGTGCCCTCCGCACGCTTCTGGGCACGCTTTATGCCGTTGATCAAATCCAGGCCAGCGGTCCTGACCCTGTAGCCCAGCAAGACGCTGCAGGGCTGTCAATCGCGCCAGATCATGACGAACGCCAGGGCCAAGGTCTTTGACCAGTTCGAAGACGGCAGGATTGCGGCAGGAACACGGCGACGCACACTCTCCACCACAGGAGGCAACGACATGTCACGAAGAAACCGGACCGTTCTGGGGTTGATAACGGCCGCGCAGACCAGCGCATTCGCCGGGGCGGCGGAGGTCTGATCGACCTCTGGCCCTGTTGCGCCGCGACAGCAGGATCACGCAGCTGGAGGCGCTGGTCCCTGGGGACGCCGGGCCGCCGGGCCGCCGCCAGGACCGTGTCACATCCCTGTTCACTGTGAACTATGGGCAGGCGGGGTCGCTGCTCTGATACATCGCGTTGACGCGGTAGGTGTGCTTCGAACTCGCCTGCGAGCTGATGAGGTAGAACATCAGCCCGGCACCGGGGGTGTCCCCGCGCGACCAGTCGAAGGGCGGGCGGATCATGGTGCCCTGGCTGTCGGCGGGCACGAAGCTCTCGAGCCGGCCGCGGTCTAGGTCGGCCGCCCGGGCGATTTCACTCGTCACAGCCGCTTCGCCGTAGGGCAGGAAATACACTCTGGCGGCTTCGAACACGGACGTGATTTCCCTCGAGTCGCTGCTGAGGGCGATGTACGGCGTGCTGGCCCTCCCGGAGCAGGACACGGCGTTGCGTCCGACAACATCCAGTTGGAATTCACTGAACGGCTGGGTGTCGGTGGGCGTGACGCTCAGGAGGAAGCGCTGGAAATACGGGTCGTCTCCCACGCGCTTCAGGTGGCTGGGGCCGACGATCTCCTGCACCTGCTGCAGGGCGAGGCCGAAGGGGAGGTCGGCGGTCGGTGCGGGGGTGGTGGCGAACGCCATGCCCAGGCCCAGCAGCACAATCCAGCAGGCTTTCATCATGCCTTCATCTTAAAATGCATGAGGGTGGGCAAGGCCACACATGTGGCCCATTCACCGCGCAGAGCGCGTCACTCCGCGGTCACCCCCCGTTGCATACCGTCCGGGTGGGAGGAGCCCCGCATGAACACCAGGACTCGACAACTGACACCCGTGACGCCTAACACTCTGCCGCGCGCCCGCGCTTTGAGCCCCGCACCCCCACCAGCAGCATGTCTATCGCCGGCACCGTCATCGCCCCAAGCTGTTGAGACGTGCAGCGCACCATGATCATCACCTGCCGGTATAACTGCAATCCCGCACAGCTCCATTCCACGCGGGTCAGCACCAGAGGGACATGCGCGCCGTTTCGCCTCAAGGGGCTGAAGCCCGGCCCCGACTCCCTGCTCAGGTGGAAGGACAACACCGGCAGCCTGGAAGAGGGTGCCCGTCAGGAGGCCCTCACAGGAAGGAGGGACCTTGAACAGGGTGCTCAAGGCCCTGAATCATCCGGGTTCAAGCGGCCACCGGGTCCGTGGGGACCGGCCGTTGCACCGGGGACCCCCAGGCTCATGAGGAACGGAGGTGACGAGAAGGTTGCCCACCCGGCATGGCCGGTGAGCGCACTGACCGGTCGTGCCCGTGCGGCGCTCACCGGCCTGGCATGGGCTTCACCCTGCTCGTCGGGCCTGGCGTTGGGTGCCGCCACGCGACAGACACTGGCAGCCACCTTGGCGAACCCAGCGCCGTCCCCACCCCTCCCGCGCCGAGTGGAGAGACGACCAGCTCGACGGTCCGCCGCACAGCAGCTCACGCCGTACCCCTGGTGGTTCCAGGCGTCAGAAGGGCTGCTGATCATCGGGGGCGTCAGCACGGCGCCCCAGGTGTAGCGTGGGCCGGGGAACACTTGCAGGTGATGCGGTCGGTCCTGGGCGGCTGGACGACCCGTGCCGGGCGCGTGCACCTGCTCACGGCGCGCCGTGAGCAGGTGCACATCCGAGAGGACAGGAGGAACACCCATGACGCATGATTCGTTTGTCACACCCGGCCGACCGCATCACCTGCAGCTTTCGGACGGCCGACGGTTCGCCTGGTGCGAGTGGGGACCGCCGGATGGCCTGCCCGCTGTGTTCTGCACCGGCGCGGCGATGAGCGGCACGCTCGGCTTTGGCGTGCTGCAGCTCATGGACGTGGGCGTGCGCCTGATCGCCCCGGACCGCCCGGGCCTCGGCCGCTCGGACGCGCACCCAGGCAAGACGCTTCTGTCGTGGACGCAGGACGTTCGGCAGCTGCTGGATCATCTGGGTCAGCAGACGGCGGTGGGGGTGGGTTTCTCCCAGGGCGCGCCGTTCGCGCTGGCCCTCGCGGCCACTGGCGTGACGCTTGCAACGGCGGTGGTGTCGGGCCAGGACGAACTGGCGCACCCGCGGGTGCGGCCGCACGTCCACCCGGACGTGAACAGCATGCTGAACGCGATCGACGCGGACGCCGAGCGGTTCGAGCAGCACTTCGCGGGCTTCGCGACCGCCGACGGCTTGTGGGACCTGATCCTCGGCATGAGCGGCCCGGAAGACCGCGCGTTCTATCGGCAGCCGGCCTTCGACCACGCGTACCGCCGCGCGCTGCAGGAAGGTTTCTCGCAGGGCGCGTCCGGGTACGCGCGGGACCTGGTGAATGCCCTGCGTCCCTGGCCGTTCGCGGTGGAGCAGATTACCACCAGCGTGGACCTGTGGTACGGGGCGCGGGACACCAGCACCGTGCACGCTCCGGACTTCGGGCGGACGCTCGCCTCCAGGCTGCCGAACGCGACGCTGCATCTGCTCGAGCATGAGGGAGGCGCGCTGCTGTGGACCCGCGCTGCAGAGATCCTCCGCACCCTTTGTGCTCGGGCGGCTGCCGTGCCGACCCGCACCTGAGTGACGTGCACCTCCCGGAAGTAGACCAGCAGGAGCGGTCCCTGCCGCTCCAGTTCTCTCTGCCGCCGCGGGAGCGGGGGACCGTGACGCCGCATGCGGGCGCCTTCGCCGAGCGCTCCCGCCAGACCCGTTCCCTGAGACTCCTCAGCAAGCGGGCTGGCGGTTTGAACGGTGTGGACCGTTCCTGAGAGCCAACATCGGACCCACAGCCGGGTCCGGTCCTGGCCTACTCCATCCCGGTCACGGCGGTGAGGCCCGTGTGCCGGACATACCGCGCCGCTCCGGTGCGTCGGTCGAGCGTGAGCAGCTCCCCCTCGGCCGTGACGCCGTAGAGAGTTTCCCCGCGGAACGTCAGGCCGTAGACGTGGGCATAACCGGTCGGTCCGACGATGTGAACGACACCGGAATCCACATGGATCTCCACCAGCACATCTGAATCAAAGGACGTCATTGTCGCGTAGAGGGTCCCGTCAGCCGTCGCTGCCAGATCGCCACTGATGGGACCCAACGTTGAACGCAGGAACACGGGCGACGCGGCCCCCGTGACCACATCAAGTCGGTACAAGTGTCCACTGGCACTCCCGGCGAACAGACGCCCAGTTCGGTCAAACGCCAGAGCAGTCAGATCATGAACCCCCGACAATCCAATCAAAGTTTCACGACCCGTGAACACATTCAGCGCGTGAAGGGAGGAGTTGGTGATGCCATAGACGGCCCCCGACCCGCCGGCCCTCGCCAGGTCAACAAAGCTGGTCCTGGGCACCGGTGAAGGATGCGGGAGTGGTCCATCGTCACTGACCGGACCCAGGCTCACCGAGTACAACCGTTGCTCCGTACTGATCAGCACCTGGCCGGTAGACACGGGGCCTGGCTCTGCGCCCATGGGAGGGCCTGGAGAACAGGCCACGAACAGGACGCTGGCAACCATGAGCAACGGAACGATGCCGCGGGGAGACTGAAGTTGAGTGCTCGAGAGCTTGGATAAACGCATGGCGGCCTCCTGGCAGGTTTGGTTCGAACCTGCTGACAGTAGGCGGCGGGTCATGACACCCCGGTGACAGTCTCCCGTCACAGGTAGCAGCGTGGCCGTGATGTGCGCGTGGGTTCCGGCGCGCTCTGGGTAGACTGATCTCCATGCCAACCCCGCCGCTGTGGCAACTGCATCTGCTTGGGCAACCTCGCCTGATTTCGCCGGCAGGTGAACCCAGACGATGCGACCGGAAGCCGCTGGCGGTGCTGACCTATCTGGCGGTCGAGGGGTCCACGTCACGGTCCCGCCTCGCTGGCCTGCTGTGGCCCGACACCCTCGAGAGCACCGCCCGCAACAACCTGGTCCAGTTGCTCCGGCGCATGAAGCGGACGTACGGAGACGACCTTGTGACCGCGGGCGACACGCTGGAACTGAGCCCGCTGGTCCAGGTGATGTTGCCCGAATGGTTTCGCGGGTCCGGCACCCCGCAGGGCGAGGTGACGCCGCAGCCCGGCGAGCTGCTGGAAGGCGTTGATTTTGACGACATGCCGGATCTGGCCGACTGGCTGCTGAGTCAACGTGAACACATCGGTGCCGCCCAGACCGCCTGGCTTAACCAGATGGCCGCCGCCCTGGAAGAACGTGAAGAGTGGTCGGAGGCGATCAGGGTCGCGCAGACCCTGCTGCAACTGAATCCACTCTCCGAGGACCACTACCGCCTGCTGATGCGCCTGCAGTACCTCCACCATGACCGTTCGGCGGCCCTGCTCACCTTTCAGCGCTGTCAGCAAGTCCTGATGCGGGAGCTCGGGGTGGAGCCGATGCCCGTGACGACCCTCCTCGCCGAGGAAATCGAGCGGGGGGCCGTGGATGTGCGCGCCGCGCCGGTCAAAGTCCAGCTGCCCCTCTCGGTGCGGCGTCCACCGACCCTGATTGGCCGGACCGATCCGTGGCTGGCGATGGAGCGGGGCTGGAATCAGGGCCAGTTCATCATCCTGTCCGGCGCGCCAGGGGTCGGCAAATCCCGTCTGATGCATGACTTTGTGGCGACCAAGGGCAAGGTGCTGCGCGTCGAAGCCAAGCCGGGCGACATGCTGGTGCCGTATTCCACCACCGCCCGGAATCTCCTCACCATCCTGGCGGCCCACCCCGAATTCCGGTTGAAACCGTGGCAGCGACGTGCCCTGGCCCCCCTGCTGCCGGACCTGCTGGAAGACGGCGACCTGGACGTCCCGAACGTCGCGCCGTTGAGTGCGGTCATTCAGGAGATCTTCCAGATGGGCACCCAGGACGTGCAGGCGATTGTCTATGAAGACATGCAGTATGCCGACCCGGCCTCCATCGAGGCGGGTCTAGTGCTGATTTCCAGCGCGTTCCCGTTGGGACAGGGCAGCGGCGTTCCGATGATGCTGTGCACCGTCCGCAGTGACGAGCTGAACGCCAGCACCCAGGACGTCTTCCGGCAGATGACGCTGAACGGCCTGGCCACACAGATCGCGCTCTGTCCGTTGGCTGAAGCGGACATTTTCGCCCTGCTGGATGAACTCGAGGTGCCGCTGACGCAGGAGACGCGGCGTCGGCTGGCGCAATTCGCTGGCGGCAATCCCCTGTACCTGCTCGAAACCGTCCGCAACATGATTGAAAACGGGACCGCGGCCGAACATGCACCAGAGCGCTTTCCCGTGACGGACAAGGTCTCGCGCATCATCGACCGCCGGCTCGAACGACTGTCCAGAGGGGCGTTGATCACCGCCCGGGCGGCAAGTGTGCTGCAAAGTGATTTCAATCTCGAACTGATCTCAGACGTCCTCGGGGCGCAGCTGTTTGATGTGGCCGGGCATTGGGAGGAACTGTACGCGGCCCAGCTCGTGATGGGCGACAGTTTTGCCCACGACCTGGTCTACGAGACCATCCTGATGGGCATTTCGGATCCTGTCCGGCGCCTGTTGCACCGGGGAGCCGCACGCGCGCTGACCCGGGCTGGCGCTCCAAAGGCGCGCATTGCCGCGCACTGGCACAACAGTGGGTTGCTCCGGGAGGCTGCGCCCCTCTACGTCGAGGCGGCCCGGGAGGCGATGCTGCTGTCACGCATGCAGGAGGCGGACCACTTCTATCAACTGGCGATCGAGATGTACGAACAACTCGACGATCCTGCGCAGGCGGCGGCCGTGCGTGTCGCCCGCGCTGCCCTGAGCGCGCCGGCGGCGAACGGCTGACCGTCCGGGCGTCCTGACGGCTCGCTCCTTGCCGCGACAACCCAGCATCGCCCAGGTGTCACGCCTGTGTCATTCGGCACGGATTACTGTCGGTTCAACCGTGCCCATCCGGCCAAAGGGGTCCTGCATGTGTGCTCGATTGACCGCCCACCCGTTGCCTTTGACGGTTGCCCTTCTTGAGTGTCCTGCCCGCGCTGACGCTGCACCTGAACCTCAACGTTCGCCTGGGAACAGAGAGGAGGCGGGAGGCTCCCCTGCCGACCGTGATCCCTCAAGCGGCGCCTGCACTCCCCGCAAGCGCCGGGAACGCACAGCCTTCAACCCGGATGGTCCTGCTCGCCACGCCGGGACCGTGGTTGCGACGTCCCCTCGTCCCTTCGAACGGCTGCCCGCCGGCTCGAGCGGAGCCACACGGACCTGCACGAGGTGGAGGGCGCCCCATGCGGAAGGTCCCGGCGTGCCAGCCGGTGGGGTTGACTCACCTACACGGCCGACTCCCGAAGCCACCCGGCGGAGCACCCGATTCGATCGGTCGACCCTGAAGTTCGGAAGCGTCACGGCCGTGAGTCGCCGAACCCGCCCTCGTCGCGTTGAACCAGAAGGAGCGCTCCAGAGATGACCCAGACGCAGCCCATGATGATTCTGATCGCCGGCCCGTACCGAAGTGGCACCGGTGACGACCCGGAGAAAATGGCGGCCAATCTCCGACGCCTCGAACAGGTGTCGTGGCCGTTGTTCCAGGCTGGACATCTTCCCATGATCGGGGAATGGGCCGCCCTGCCGATCTGGAGGGCGGCGGGCGGGCGGCACACCGGCGACGCGCTGTATCAGCAGGTGCTGTACCCCACCGCCCACCGGCTGCTCGACCTGTGTCATGCCGTCCTCCGGATCGAAGGCGCCTCGACAGGCGCAGATCAGGATGTGCGGCGGGCCGAGGCGAGGGGCATTCCCGTCTATTACCGCCTTGAGGACGTCCCGGGCTGCGCTGCAGTGCGGTGAGGCTGGCGATGAGGCCCTCGCCTGCTCCCGCGCCGCAGGTGATCGGGAACCCAGACCGGGCTTCATCCGGACACGCGCCGACCCATCGATCGCGCGTTGCTCCGGGCGGACCGGGGTGGTCCAGCGGGCCCTCCCGAGGGCGTTCCCAGGCCACATCCCAGCGATCCGGCGCCCCCTCATCGCCTGAAGGTCGCTCTGGCGTGCGGCCCTTCATCCTGGAACCCTCAGCTCGTGTGCGGTCGGAGGAATCGTTGATGCTGTCAAAACCGTCGTTCCTGTTGCTCACCCTGGCCCTGACCACGCTCGGGGGCAGCCTCCTTCCCGTCCAGTTCGCGACGAACAGTGCCCTCGCGCAGGCGTTGGGTTCGGTCACCCTGGCCGGCGCAGTGTCCTACGGGGTGGGCAGCGCTGCTCTGTTCGCACTGCTGCGCCTGCAGCGGCACGCCCCAGCCTGGGCGAACGCAGGCCAGGCGCCCCGCTGGGCTTGGCTCGGCGGCGTGGTGGGGAGCGCCTACGTGGTGGGCAGCATGGTGCTGACCCGCGCGCTTGGCGCGCCACTGGCCACCACCCTGGTGATCACCGCGCAGCTGCTGACCGCCATTCTGCTCGATCACCACGGCGCGCTCGGGCTGCCCAGGCGGCGGATCAACAGGGCCCGGCTGCTCGCCATCACGCTGGCCCTGATGGCCCTGGCCGTTCGGTGGTGGGGAACGACATGAGTGTGCTGTTGATGCTCGGCACGCTGGGCGCCGGCCTGGGCTTGTCTGCCGGCCTGGCCTTCAACCTGAGGCTGGCGAACGCGTTGGGAACCCCGCTCGCCGCCACCCTGGTGAACTTTCTGGTGGGCGCCGCGCTGCTCGTCTCCCTCTGGGTTGTGGGCCTTGACGGTGCTCGCCCGACGGCCTGGCCCGCTCCGTGGATGCTCATGGGTGGGCTGCTCGGCGCCGCCTACGTCACCCTGAGTCTGATGGGCGCAGCCCGCCTGGGGGTCGCGGTCAGCACTGTCGCAGTCACGCTCGGGCAGATGCTGGGCGCGATGGTCATCGGGAGCACCGGATGGTTTCAGCAACCGGCCGGCCGTCCGGCCCTGACGGCAGTGATCAGCGCCGCGTTGCTTGTGGCGGCCGTGGTCGTGGTGTCACGCGACCGACAGACCGCAGCCGCTGGATCAGCCGACACGGCACGGAACCAGAGTGGCCCCCAGCACGACCCGCACCGTTCCGAGGCGAGGTAGCGAACGCCCACGGCCCAACGGGGTGGGTTGCCTTCCCGATGACCCACGCGTACGGCACCTACAGCACGCCACGGCGGGACGACACTGCAGTGTCGTCCCGCCGTGGCGTGCTTTGGACTGCACTCAGGGCGCCTTGAAGCTGGTTCAGGGTCAAGGCGCGTGCGGAAGGGCGTCCCATCCCACACGCAGGGAGCGGCGTGGCCGGCCCGCGGTTGTCCGGCCGACCTTCACGGTGGCTCCGCGAGCGGCTGAAGCTGGCTCCTGGTCATCAACGCGTCCGCCCACACACGCCCCGCCGGACGACGTTGCTGGGCTTCCACCGCCGGGAATAAATCTCAGGAGCAGGCTTCAGGCTCGGCCAAATGCGGCGCGCCATCACCCTCACGACGGGGCCGGTCATCCTGCCCAGGTCGGCGGGGCGCACAGCCATGCACGGTCGCGTCTGGGGGCCGCCTGGCGGCATGTTGCGCGAACAGGCGAGGACCGAACGCTGGTGGACCTGCATGAGCCTGCGGCTCTGTGGGGGCCCTGCCGTCGCCCGTGAGCTCAGGAATCACGTCAGTGGGCAGCGCGTGGATGGCCGGCACGGAGCTCCCACGGGCATTCAGCGTCGCGCGGATGTGGGCTCTCCTACGGGCATTGGCGCTGACGCGTCTTCATTGCGGAGTCCGGCTGCGCCCGCCGTCTGAAGTGCGCCTGCCATGCCTCACAGGCCAAACTTCGGCGCGTTCAGGGGACCTCCGTCCCTGGGGCGTCGAGGCTCTGGCCCCGGAACGACGCTGAGGCGCAGGTGTGAGGGACCAACCAGCCTGGTGGCGTGGCCGGTCCGTCGTCAAGGGCCCTGGATCACCCGCAGAGACGGGCGCATGGACAATGGCATGGTCGCCAGCCTCGCTCCCTGCCCGGCGGCCGCGCTGAGGGCACGCCAGGGGCTGCGCGTTCCCTCCCACACGATGTTCTGCTGAACCCTGCGGATGACTCCGCCTGGCCGGTGATGTCCATCATTCAAGTGTCACCCGGCGCTGTCTACAGTGCCGGCACGCTGCACAGCGTCAAGGAGACATACATGCGAACACTGATGCTTGGTTTGATGACCGCTGCCCTGCTCTCCGCCTGTGGGACGCCGCCGAGTCTCCCAGGAGGGAGTGGGCCCGGGACGGGCAACCCCGGTGGTGGGAACGGCGGAGGCGGGACCGTGGAGCACGGCGATCCGCCGCCGGCGGCCCTGCAGGGCGAGTGGCACTTCGGCTACGTCTCCCCCATCGAGTATTACGACCCGACCACCGGCAAGTACGCTGAGGCCAGCGGGACCAGCGCCATTCTGCACCTGAATCCGGACGGCACCTTCACCGGGTCCAGCATCTCGGTGATCACCGTGGGCGCCTGCAGCACCAAACTCCTGGTGATCAGTGATGGCCTGCTCAAGTTCAACGGGCAGTCCATGACCAAGATCGATAAGCACGTCAAATTTTCGATGTTGGAAACCTGCTCCGGCAAGGTGACCACCGGCGGGACGCTGACCAACAAAACCAGCACCTGGAAGGTAGAGGGGGAAGGGGACGCGGCGGTGCTGACCATCACCGATGATCAGGGCGCCACCGGCCGCTGGAACCGCCCGCGGGTCGTCACTGCTCCAGGAGATCCGCAACCGGGCAAGACCTACACGCTGTCCGGCACCTTGACGGCCCCGAGTGGCCATTCGCTCTACGGCACGGCGGTGATCGTCTGCCCGAAAGCGACCGGCTGCGAGCATGGAGGCGACAAGACCAAATGGTTCAAGACCGGCTCAGAACTCAATGCCACCACCTGGGAAATCAAAGGCATGACGGACGAACCGTACCTGGTCTACGCCTGGCAGGATGTGGACCATAACAAGGAATTCTCGGTAGGCGACTGGTTCGACAAGGCCTTCGCCTCCGGTAACGGGGTCATCACGAACCCCGCCGCTGGAACGTCGGTCCACTTCGTGATGGAAGAGATCACCGAGGAGTGACACGGACGGGGGACAGGGGGGGCACCGGCGCGGTCCTGGATCGCGCTGCCATCCCCAGGACCCCGTCCGCTTCCGTGGCGGCCACAGCCCTCCACCAGGAGCTTGGGCGACGAGCGAGTCACCCGCTGGTCGAGCACTGGCCGGCTCGGGACGGCGCTCCCCACCGGTCACCGCTCACGGACGTGCGGTCGCCACGCCGCGACGCGCGTCAGGTCGCCTGAGTGAGCGCGCTGGATTCAAGCCCGCCGGCGCGCGGCTGCCCCCACCCGGAAGGGCTGCATCGGGGAGATGGGGTGTAGCCGACCTCCAGGAAGCACCCGTGCCGGTTGGTTCCGCCGGAAGGAAACCTTCGGTGGCGCCTCAGCCTCAGCACCGCCCTTCGCGCCGCTTCGTCCGGGGAAGTGGCCGATGTGCTGGTCAGGCGGTGCCTAGATGGAGCGCTGTTCCATGACGTCCAGCACCGTGTGCTTCACCAGGTCGCTGAGGCGCTCCACCACTGGCGACGCCGTGGCTTCTGAGCGGTGCAGGCTCAACGTGATGCTGGGAAGGTCCGGTAAGTCTGGATGGTCCAGCGGCCGCACACCTTTCGGCACGCTCAGGGCGGTGCGGGGCGTCACGCCGAGGCCTGCCGCGAGCGCGGCCCACAGCCCCGCAAGGCTGGGGCTGGTGAACGTCACACGCCAGGGAATTCCCGCGGAGTCCAGGCGGGCCATGGCCAAGGTCCGAAACAGGCAGGGGCTCTCGAACACGGCCAGTGGGAGTGGAGGGTGCAGCACGTGCGACGGGTCTGGAGGACCAAACCACCGGATCGGCAAGGTCGCCAGGGAGTCCACGTAGGCTGTTCTCGTCTCGCCCCACGCCAGCGCGAGATCAAGGTCACCGTTGTTGACGCCGGCGAGCAGATCCGCGTTGCGCGTGATGCGCACCTGAATACTGATCCGGGGATGGGTGCGGGCGAAGGCGCCGAGCACCTGAGGCAGCAGCGATTCCCCAAAGTCCTCCTGCACACCCAGGCGAACCGTCCCGGCCATCTCATTCCCACGCACCGCGGCCACCGCGTCATCATTCAGTTCAAGCAGCCGGCGGGCATACACCAGAAACGCCTCTCCCGCGTCCGTCAGGACCAAGCCACGACCTGACTTGCGCAGCAGTTCTGTGCCCAGCTGAGCCTCAAGCTTCTTCAGTTGGGTGCTGACGGCAGAGGGGGAGCGCGACAGCTTGATCGCCGCCTGGCTGAAGCTGCCCAGATCAACGCCATACACAAGGGTCCGGATCACGTCCATGTCGAGGTTGGTATGCCGCCGCATCATTTGATTTTATCGAATGAACACCACCGGTGGTACACATAAAGAGGAGCATCCTCGAGGCGCGAGAGGGACAGCCGATGGGTGACGGGTCGGGCACGGGGTCCGGCCCTGGCCGGGCGTGCTCCATCACGCCCGGCTGAAGGTTGCGGTGTGTCCGAATGGCAGAGCAGGAAACCCGGTGGGCCACAGGGAGCATTTACCAACCCCGTCGGCACGGTGGATCACGCCATCAGGAAAGCTGCCGTTTGGCCAACCTTGCCCCAGCCGAGTCCATGACGAAGCGCTGCGGCCGTTCCCTGGGACGCACGGTCCTCGGCGGACAGACATGGCGGGCGCCCAGGCCCGCGTCGGGCGCCCGACGCGCCTCCAGCACGCGCCAATGTGGGTCCCGACGTGAGCTCACCTGAAGCGCAACCGCCCCCCAGGGCAATCTGGCGCGCGCCGTGCTGCTCACCCCCGCCCGAGCGGCCGGCCACGCGAGACCCACGGCCAGAGTAATCCCCTGCCCGGTGCTGGACCGTGCCGAAACCTCCCTGCTTCAGAGATCCCACCGCCGGAACCGCTGGGTGACGCGCTGTGCCCGGCTGGAGTGGAGCAGCCCGCTGGTCAATCAAAACGCCAGGAGGGCCTGCAGGATGGCCCGCACCCGAGGCGATTTGATGACGTCCGGTGAAATACCCAGGAACACCCCGCTGGAGGTGTGGCTCGGTCCGAGCCCATGACGTCCGAGCGCGACGGCGCCCACGGACTTGATGTTCTGTTGGTTCAGCAGTGGTCCGGTGACGAGCCGCTGGACCGACGGCTCGTCCAGAGGATAAAACCCCACACGGAGACTGTTTCCGCCCGAGACGTCCAGGCTGCCGAACGCGCCCAGAGGCGAACCGGCGACGGGCGTGACCTGGTACGCATCGCGGGCATACGCGCCGTGGTACCCCGCTGCCCCGAACACCGCTTTGAGAAACGCCCGCTGCTCGCGCTGGGCCGGCAGATCATTCGCGTCCGGCTCGGTCGTCTGGAAGACATTTGCTGCGCCAGCCATGTTCACCACCAGCGCTGGCGCGCTCAGGATCAGCTTCCGGGCGTCGTCGTCGAGAAAGGTCCTGAGGTTGATCAGGTCCTGCTCCAACGGGATCTGATAGTCCTGATTTCCTGTGTACCACAGCACGCCTGAATACTTGCGCAGGGTCGCGATGCCCGGACCGCCAATGGTGGGCAGGTCCGACGTCATCGAACCCCGCTTCACGGCGTAGATGTCAAAGGCGCGGCCCGCCAGCGTCTGTTTCATCAGGGTATCCAGCGCGGATTCCTTCGCCTTGGGATCCGGCCGGTGGGCTGCCGTCACCACGGCATTGTTCTCGCTGCGGTCCGCGTCAACCAGGAGCCAGCGCTCCACGTTAACCTGCAGGGCCAGCGTTGTGGTCAGCGATCCGCTCGTTGCCCGGACCACCAGTGGGTACGTCCCGACCGGGACCTCCGCACCCACATTGAGTTTCAAGGTGCTGCTGCCCGCCTTGAACCCGCCAAAAACAGCGCTGATCTTTGTGGCGCCGGTGCCGGCACCCGCCCCTTCCAGGGCAAAACGCACCGGTCCTGAAGCTGGCAGACCAGCGGCGCGCACGGTGGTCTCTGCGCTTTGTGCGGTGCCCAGGGTCCAGGCGGTTTTGGGGGCGGTCAGCGTGACCTCCGGTGCGGCCGCGGCCGCCGTGACCGAAAGGCACAGGGCCGCCGTGACGCTCAACAGGTTTGCAATGGACATCTGGTGCATGGGGGTCTCCTCGAAGCTGTCTCTGTTGGCACCCTATGCACCTCACGATGACGGCCTGATGACACCGCCAGTCCGGCGTTGATCAGCAGCGCCGTCCCGCGAGAGGCAGGGCGAACCGGGCAGGAGGGACAGGCGCCACCCGACGTTCCTGCCCGGCGCTGCGGATCGGCGAGGTGCGGCCTGGCCTGTTCGTTCGGCACCGTCCCCGTTCGGAACCGGACGCAGGAAGTCCGGCGAATGGGGGCTGGCCGCGAACACCGCGAGGACCGGCCCGGCAGGAACGTCGGTTCGCCCTGCCGTACCGGTCCGCAGGTGGGCCGCCCGGGCCGGACGCAGGCTTGACCCGCTCACCCTGCAACGCTGGCCTGTCCCCTACACGTCATGGGGGTGTCACCGCCTGCCGTTTAGGGTGACCGCCAGCGGCCGGGGATCCGGCCCAAGGAGCCTGACATGAACATCACACGACGCCTCCTGACGCTCTCGGTGCTCTGCGCTGGCGTGGCTTCCGCCGCCAGCGTCCCCGAAGCGCTCCAGGGTCAATGGGAATACGGCTCGGTCTCACCGATCGAGTATTACGACACCACCACGGGCAAATACGCGGAGAGCAGCGGCACCAGCGAGATCATCCGCATCAAGGCCGACGGCAGCTACGAACGCAACGGCATCATCGTGGTGACGACGTACGGCTGCACGTCCAAACTGCTGACCAGCAGCAAGGGCAAGGTCACGCTGGACGGCAATCTCCTGACGCTGACGCCGACGAGCGCGTACAACAAAGGCTACACCTGCTCGCCCAGCAAGAGCTACGAAACGCGCGCCCTGATCCCCTCCACCTTCACGTGGAAACTGACCGGGGACGTGCTGGTGCTGGGCGACCCCACCGGCAAAACGCTGGACAGCCGCTACAACCGCCCGCGCTCCCTGTCGGCCAGTCCCGCCACACCGCCGGACCGCCGTGTCAGCGGCATGCTCCGGGCGCCGCAGAATCACCGCCTGAACGGCGCGGCGGTGATCGCCTGCCGGGTCGACCGGGGCTGCGGCGCAGAGGACGGCAGCGTCCGCTTCGTCCTGCTGTCTGGCGCGGGCGCGCAGCCGTTCACCCTCGATCACCTGGACGCCACGCCCTACGAACTCCTGGCCTGGGAAGACACCAACGGCAACGGCACCCCCGACCAGGGCGACTGGGTGGATACCGCGTCGGCCAGGGGGGCCGACGGCCTGACGCTGACGCCGCCCATGACCAACGTGTCCCTGACGCTTGAACTGTGGCGGTGAGGGACAGCGGCACGCCGGCCACGCGGCACCGCCGACGACCAGGCGCTGATCACGGCCGCACGGCGCTTCGTGGGAGGAGCCCGCGCACTTGACGCTCCGCTTCACCCGTCCATGCCTTCACCCCTGAGGAGACCCCATGCGTTACCCCGTGCTCCGCCGCGTCCTGCTGCTGTCCATCCTGCTGCTCCCGTCCTGCTCGTCACCGGTTCATCCGCCCGGCACCACGCCGCCCGGATCCGGCGGTTCACCGGGTGGTCCCGATGCGGAGGCCCTGGCTGCCCTGGATCGGCAGGCCACCGCGCTGGCGCTTCAGGTTGCCGGTGGCAACGTGAACGCGCTGGACCAGGCCCTGAAGGCGTCCGGCATCGCGGTGCGCCGGGTGTCCGGCGAAATGATCGCGCCGCCGGCGCAGCCCGCCCTGGGTCTGGCGTTGGCAGACCACGACCCTGAGGCCCTCGCCCACCTGCAGGCCCGGGGCGGAACCATCACTCTGCAGGACCTGGCCGACACCCTCAAGGTGGTGTGGCCCCAGGCGGACGCTGCCCGGTTGCCGGCCCTGATTCAGTCGGATCTGCGGGCGGGCGTGGAGAGCACCGTGCCCACCGTGCGCTTCTGGTCCCGCCTCGTGGTGGCGCTCGGCGCCAGTACGCCCGCCGGGGCCACGCTGTTGACCAGCGCTGCGCCGGGGGAGGTCACGATCAACGCAGCCCAGCAGAGCCTGTTGCTGCTGCGCCTGGCCGGCGGCACCGCACGACTCGCCCAGTCCAGAGGCGCGGCGGTGCCGACGCAACCGGCTGCCGGCGTCCGGGCGCTCAGCGCGGCCGCGCCGTGCACCTTTGGCGGCACCGAGGGCACCATCATGGACGGCGCGGCCACCGCCATCACCACCGGCGTCGGGGAGCTGCTGGGGTACCTGGATTCGGTGAGCGCCCTGCCCGGCGAAAGCGCGGCGGACGCGGCGTCGGGCCTGCTGAGCAAGACCAACCTGATCCTCAGTTACCTGAAGTTCACGCTGACCCTCGCCAGCTTCCGGCTGGATCTCAGCAGCGACACCGACACCGTAGAACGCACCCGCAGCACCACGCACAATGGCGAGGGGGTCGTGACGGCGCGGGCCAAGGTGTCCTACGACCTCGGGGCCAGCTGGCAGTACGCCAACTGTTTCCGTCTGGCCTTCAACGCCGCCGGTCTGGATTTCAGCTCGCCCAACGCCGGAGTGGTGGAGGGGGCGGACGTGCGCTGGCGCATCTTCGCCGCGCAGGGCGACGGGTCGTACGCGGATCAGCACCTCAGCGTAATCGCCGCGCGCGCCGGCGAGGAGGTGATGCACGATAAGACCGACGGTGCAGGTGTGGCCGAGGTGCACCTGGAGGGGCTGAAACAGAGCGCAGACCTGGGACCCGCGCCCACCGCCGTTATGAAGCGCGGGGAGGTGAGCGCCGTCACGTCCATCAAGACGGCGTCCATCGCGAGCGACCTGGTCGACGCCATCGGTTCGGGCCTGGGCGGTGTCGGCGGGCTCCTGGGCATGCCCGCCGAGCTGATGTACCGCATGTGGCCGCTGTCGTCCACGCTGGCGCTCCAGGTGCGTGACTGGGCACCCACCTGCGCGAACGTGCAGGGCGACACCTGCTGGCTCGGCACCGTCACGGTGGAGGACCACCGACTGGAACAGCTGGAACTGCGCGACCCGAACAAGCAGCCGGCTGGTCTGGAGGTGACCCGGGCCGACACCAGCGCGGTTTACACCATCACCTCGGGCTCGGGGCCCGGAGCCCACAGCCACACGGCGGTGCTGCGCACCCAGGGCACCTTTCAAAGCCATTACGCGCACCACCTGAAGTACGACGCCACCTACGACGTGGTGTGTGCGGACGAGAAGACCCACCGCACCAACGTGGAGAAGAACACCGTCGACGAGGAGTCCAGCGCCCAGACCTCCAGCGAAGGCACCCTCAGCCTGAGCCTGCCGCCGGACGGGCCGTACACGCTCAGCCTGTCATACATGTACGGGGCCAAAACCGAAGCCGTCCCCGGCCACATCCACAGCACCGCCTACTTCAAGGGCGGCTGCAATCCCTACGCCGACACGAACACGTCCCACGACATGCCCAACGAACGCACCCACGCCTGGGGTGGATTTGACGTGGAGGGCCAGGCCCACACGGAAAACGGCGTGACCAGCCTGGCGGGCAGCAAGACCCTGACCCTGCAGGTGGACGGCCTGCCCACCACCCGCACAGTCACCTGGCAGGTCCAGCGGATCACCGTGCCGTGAGCGGGCCCGGACGACCAGCCCACTGGTGGTCCACCCCGGTTCAGTTGCCCGGGTGAAATGAAACGCGCAGCGGCCGCCCGACGCGGTGCCGCCGAATCCACCATCACGGGCACGGCCGGGTCCAGCCACGCCGCCGCAGGGGGAACCGGCAGGAGCGCGCCGGGCAGACCCGCTCCGGTTCAGGCAGGGTCAGCCGGTGTTCAGGGCGTCGCCGAACCCTGGACCCGGCTGCGGCCCGGCCAGGTCATCACCTCCCCTCCGGCAACCCGACGGAGGCCCCAGCCGGTGATCCCGGCAGAACGGGGCGTGCAGGGCCGCGGAGTGCAGCAGGATCATGATGAAGGCCAGGGCCAAGGTCTGGGACCCGTTCGAAGACGTCAGGATGGCAGCAGGGACACGGCGACGCACACTCGCCACCACAGGAGGCAACGACATGTCACGAAGAAAACGGATCGTTCTGGGGTTGATGGCGGCGCTGCAGACCGGCGCGCTCGCCGGGGGCGGCGGAGGTCCGCTGGACCCCCTGGCCCTGTTGCGCCGCGACAGCCGGGTCACGCAGCTGGAAGTGCAGGGAACCCACGCCACGGCCCAGCGCTGGCGTGTCCAGTGGAATGCGCCCGCGGCACTGGTGGACCTCACGTTCTCGAACGAGGCGGTCACGGCGGCCCAGGCCCAGCGTGTCCGCCAGATCACCGTGGCCCTTCAGGTGCCGGCCGCCCAGGGACTCACGCTCGGCCAGGTGCGTGCCCTGGATCAGGTGACCCGCACGCTGGCCACCGCCTGTCTGGGCCGGGAGGTGCCGGTGCTGACCGATGTGTTGCGTGGCCGGCTGAACCGGCCGCTGCCGACCTCCGGGCCGCTCCTGCGCCTGCCGGATGGCCTGCACATCGATGTGGAGCCGGGGGAGGCCGGGTCGCCCGGCCGCCCGTGGCTGCGGGTCACCGTGCCGCTGGGCGAGCAGCCGCCACGCTGTCAGATGCCCACAGGGCGCCATTGACGCTGCGTGAGGGTGCCGGGCCGACGCCCTCACCGTGCCCACCCCGGTGTGACAGCGGAGTGCCGAGATGCCCGCGCGTCCGGACCGGTTTCCGCAACCCGTTCCAGGCGCGTGCCGGCACGCCAGTGATCGGCGTTCGCCTCAGCCCGTCCGCGCCGGGAGCGTCTCCAGCGGGCGGTGCCCGACATGGGCATCCGGCAGCACGGTCACCGACGCTGCTGTTCCCCAGCGCGCCGGTCCGGATCGTCGGCCCAGCAGCGTCCGTCGGGCACGCCCGCCGCCCGGTCCGCTCTCCTCCGAGCGCCACAGCGCCTTACCGTTCATCCCCAGGGCTCCGTCTCATGGGTGGGTCTGGACGCCCCACCGCCGTTCCAACGCGGCTGAACGGTGCTCCACATCCCTTGTGCGGCGCGGTCCGCGGTTCTGGAGGTCCGCATCGTCAGAATGCGGACCCACGCGTTCCCTGTCCTGGCCTCAGCGGTCCCAGCGGGCGACCAGCATCGGGTCATGGTGCGCCTGAATCTGCCCCTGGGCATCGAATTCCAGCTGCATCGCCTCCCGCACGGCAGCGTCTGCATTCCGGGCGTGGGCCTGAAGCGCCTCGACCACGTCCGCGCTGCACCCGGACTGCTGCGTCCACCAGCCGAACTCCAGACGGTACGGCACGATCTGCTCCCCCGCCGGGCGAAACCCTGCCGCGGCCGTGAGCGCCCGCCACTCGTCGACGGTGCGCTGCCGGGCGTGCGACGGATCGCGGGTGCGTTGCCAGAAATCGACCCAGTCCTGCAGTTCGGCGCGGGGGGTGATCTGATCGGCCAGGACGAAGCGTCCGCCTGGCCGCAGCACCCGGTGAACCTCCTGCAGGAAGGCCGGCACGTCGCGGAAGTGGTGCGGGGCGTGGCGTGACGTCACCAGCGTGAAGCTCCCGTCGGCGAAGGGCAGCTGTTCCGCCGAGCCCGCCTGGAAGGACACGTTGGTCACGCCCTCCTGCGCAGCGCGCAGCCGCGCCTGGTCGAGCATCTTCGGGGACACATCAATGCCGGTGGCGTGGGCCACGTGCGGGGCCACGACCAGGGCGGTGTTCCCGGTGCCGGTGGCGACATCGAGGACCAGGTCGTCCGGCTTCAGGTCGGCGACCTTCAGCAGCACCGGCAGGCTGGGGCCGAACCGGTGGACAGCACTCGCGGCGTACTTCTCGGCGTGGGCATCGAACTGCGCCTGGCTGGATCTGGTCATGGGTGGATCCTTCCTGTCATCCGCCCGGTCGGGCGTCAAGGTCTTCGGGCCGGCGGCTGGATGTCCCTGGAAGGGCCATTTCGGCGGACATGAAACCGCAACGAGTGAGGGTGGAGGCTGCGTTCTGCAACTTGGTCACACGGATCCGCGCAACCGGTGGGACGGGCGGATTCAGCGGGTCCTGAAGCAGGCCCGTGGAAGTCGGGTCCGGGCGGATCGCGGTCCATGCTCCCGCGGGAGCGCGTGTGGCCCGAATGGATCTGGGCTGACCCTCCGCCTTCCCATCAATCCTCTTGTTCTGCCGTTCATGACAGCATTTTCAGCGTCAGTCCCTAGATAAGCAAATAGCTGTTCTGGATGTCTTGTATTACCCTGGCTTATGTCGCAGCTGGAATGGTATCGCAACTTCGTCGCGGTGTACCGGGCAGGCAGCGTCTCTGGCGCCGCCAAGATGCGGCACCTGACGCAACCCGCGGTGAGCCAGCAACTCGCTGCCCTGGAGGACGTGGTGGGCGTGCCGCTGTTCGTGCGGACGCCCCGGGGGGTGCAGCCCACCGCGCGCGGACAGGCGCTGTATCACCAGGTCTTTGACGCGCTGGATCAGCTGGAGCGGGTCTCGCGGGGGCTGCGTGGGCGGCCCGCGCCGGGCAGCTCGCCCACGGTACGGCTCGGGGCTCCGCCAGAGTATTTTCACGCCTTCGCGCTGGAACGCCTCGGGGGCGCGGACTTCAAGTTGATCGTGCACTTCGGTGAGGACCGCGAGCTGCTGTCCATGCTGGAGGTCGGGGCGCTGGACGTTGCGGTCACCACCCTCAAGCCCACCGCGAAGACGCTGCAGCACCGGCCGCTCGCGCACAAGCACTTCGCCCTGATCGGTCCCCCCAACTTGTCGCCCCCACCCATCACCCTGCCCCTCGCTGACCTGGCCGCCTGGCTGAACGCGCAGCCCTGGGTCAGTTACAGCCAGGAACTGCCGAACACCCGGCGCTTCTGGCAGCAACATCTGCGGGCCCGCTTCGAGGCCCGGCTGTCGGTCGTGGTGCCGGATCTGCGGTCGGTCCTGCGGGCGGTGGAGCTGGGCTACGGGCTGAGCATCGTGCCGGAGCTGCTGTGCCGCGAGTCCCTCGCGCAGGGGCGGGTGCAGGAGGTGTGGCCGGTGCGCGACCTGATTCACGGTGAACAGTGGCTGCTGTCGTTTCGCGTGGTGGACAGCGACCGCACTGAAGTGATCCAGGTGGGCGACGCCCTGACCGGGTGGGACGCGCCTGGGCCCCCCGGCGACTGAGCGCCTCCAGGTGGTGAAGGTGGCCGTGGCCCCTGTCCCCGGCTGCGCGCTCTGGCATCTCGTGTTGGGAGGTTGATGTCATTCCCGAGCATTTCCCTGGCAGGGCTGGTCCAGTCGCATGGAACGGTCTCCACGCGACCCGGATGGTGTTAGGCTGGCCGGCATGAGCACGCACGAAGCGGGCCGCGTCACCTTCACGCGCGGGGGACTGCCGGAGAGCCACCACGACATTCACGTTGCCGTTGTGGGGGTGGACGGTCAGCTTGTCGCGTCGTGCGGTCAGGCGGACCTCGTCACCTTCCCCCGGTCCAGCAGCAAACCGATTCAGGCGCTGCCGCTGGCGCTCGCCGTGCCGGACCTGCCGGACGACGAGCTGGCCGTGGCGTGCGCCAGTCACGCGGGCACGCCCGCACACCTCGCCGTGGTGCAGCGCCTGCTGGCCCGCTCCGGCAGCACCGCGTCGGACCTGCAGTGCGGAGCGCACCCGCCCTTCGACGCGGACGCGGCGGCCGAGCTGATTTGCCGCGGGGAGGCACCGACCGCGCTGCACCACAACTGCAGCGGCAAGCACGCCGGGATGCTGCTTGCCTGCGTTCAGCACGGGTGGTCCCGCGAAGGGTACACCTCGCCGGACCACCCGCTGCAGGTGGTCATCCGGGAAGCGCACGCGCGCGAGGCGGGCGTCCCGCTGGAGGCGGTGCGGGTCGGGACCGACGGGTGCAGCGTGCCCGCGTTCGCGCTGTCCCTGACCGCCGCCGCGCGGCTCTTCGCGCGCCTCGCGGCGCCGCAGGGCGAGCACGCCCAGGCGCTGCAGCGGGTGTTCCGGGCGATGGCGGCGCACCCGTTTCTGGTGGCGGGCCCGGGGCGGCTCGACACGACCCTGATGCCGCAGGTAGACGGCCTGGTCACCAAGATGGGCGCCGAGGGCTTCTACGGCCTGGCCGTGCGTGACACGCCGCACGGGCCGCTCGGGGTAGCAATCAAGGTGATGGACGGCGCGGAGCGCCCCCGGCCGTACGTGGCGCTGGCGGTTCTGGAGGCGCTGGGGGTGCCGGTGACCCCAGCCATGCAGGACCTCGCGCCGGGCACGCTGCGCAACTGGGCGGGGCGTGAGGTGGGGTCGGTGGAGGCCGAGCTGCACCTGCAGTTCGCCTGAGCGGGGCACGCGAAAGGCGTCCTGGGCATGGGGCGGGCCGGCTCCACCTTTAGGAGGACGACGCCCGGGCTCGGCCCTGGCATCCTGAGCCCATGAGTGACCAACCCTTCCCGGCCCCGATGTTCTCGCCGCAGCCCACCCTGACCCGCTCCCGCTCCCATCGCCTGGTGGCCGGCGTGCTCGCCGGGCTGCACCAGCATTACCGCGTGCCGCTGCCTTTGAGCGTGTTCCGGGCGCTCGTGGTGATCGTCAGTGTGATGACCGTTTTCCCCGGCCTTCTGGCGTACCTCCTGCTCTGGGTGCTGACCCCAGAAGGCGAGTAGTCCAGAGACCCGGCCAGAATGAGGCACGTTGTCCAGCGCAACGCACGCCTGTCCTGGTGGCTCATGTCATCTGCCGGTCGCCCGGAACGCTCAGGATCCTGCACTCGCAAGGCGCCGCGCCGCTCCTGAACCACCCGACGCCCCTGGGGCCGTGCCCGCACCGTGGAGACGGACCCCCGGGTTCGAGCCGCGGGCGGCCCGGTTCAGGTCACCACGTTGAGCCACCCGCCGTCCACGTAGTAGCTGGAGCCGACACAGTAGCTCGCCCGCGCGGAGCAGAGAAACACCATGAAATCCGCGATTTCCTCGGGCGACGCAAACCGGCCGATGGGGGCCTGTTCGCGGGCGATGGTGTCGAGCCACGATTCCCACCCGGCGTCCCCGGTCTGCCGTTTCGCCGCGTCTTCCCAGCTCTGGGTCCGCACCAGCCCGGCGTTCAGGGCATTGACCCGGATCCCGAAGGGAATCAGTTCGTTGGCCAGACATTTGGAGAACATGACCAGCGCGGCTTTGGTCACGTTGTAGATCGGTTCGTGGCCCAGCGGCTGTGTCGCGCAGATGGAGGCGTTGTTGAGGATCACGCCGCCGCCCCGCTCGCGCATCATGGGGGCCAGCGCCCGGGAGAGCCGGACGGCCGCCATCACATGCAGGTCCCAGTAGTGCTGCCACCGCTCGTCGGAGGCGTCCAGAATCGTCTCCTCGCTGCCGGTGCCGGCATTGTTGATGAGGATGTCCGCGCCGCCGTAGTTCCTGGAGATCGCCTCCACGACGCGGTCAACGTCGCTCCGGGTGCCCACGTCCGCCGGGACGGCCACCACGCGCACCCCGTGTCGCTGACGGACGGCCTCAGCGGCCTGCTCCAGCCGCTGCGAATCGCGGGCGCACAGCAGCAGGTCGCACCCCTCCGCGGCCAGACCGTGGGCGACCGCCAGCCCGATGCCGGCGCTCGCCCCGGTGATCACCGCAATGTTGCCGTTCATGCCAAGATCCATCGCTTCTGTCCTCCCTTCGTGCGTGTGCGGCCTCGTTGCCTGTGACGCCCGGCCGCGGACCGCTGGACACGGCGTGCCTGGACGCCTCTTCTCCTGCGCTCGGTCCAGACCCCGGCCCTTCCTGAGGCGTCCGCTGGTCCGCCGTGTGCTGGCGCCGCTCGCCGCACCTCAGCGACCCCAGGTTCCGCCAGACCGTGTGCCTTTGTTGTTCAGTGGAGCCGCGCCGCCTCACGCCAGCGACTGAAGGGCGCCCAGGATGCCGGCCTGCTGTCCGAGTTCGGCCACCCGGAGTTCCGGGACGTGCCATGCCCCCAGGCTGTCGGCCAGGGCGCGGCGCAGCGTGTCCAGGTACAGGTCGCCGTAGCCCAGCACCACACCGCCGCCCATGACGATGACCTGCGGGTCGAACAGCACGCAGGCATTGCCCAGCAGGGGGGCGAGGTCCTCGGCCGCCTGCCGCACGATCCGCACCAGGCCCGGATGGCCGTCCGCCGCCAGCTGGGCCAGTGTTTCGATCGGCAGGTCCGGATCGCCCAACAGCGCGCGGGCCGCGCGGGTGATCGCCGTGCCGGAGGCGGTCATGTCGATGCACCCGACCCGGCCACACGGGCAGCGCTGGTGACCTGAGCCGCCGGCGTGGCCGAGTTCCACCGACTGGCCGCGGTAGCCCTGGTACAGGCGCTGCTGGCTGACCAGCCCCGAGCCGATGCCGGTGCTGACAGTCACGTACAGGCTAGTGTGCGTGCCGCGCGCCGCGCCGAACTGGTGTTCGGCCAGCGCGGCCGCGTCCGCGTCGTTGAGCAGGGTGACGCGCCGACCGGGTCGGCGCAGCCGGTCGACCAGCGGCACGTCCTGTAGCTGCGGCAGCTGGGCGGCGAAGGTGGAGCCGCGCTGCAGGTCCACCCGGCCCGCCACGCAGATCCCGATGCCGTCGGCATCGCCCGCGAGCGCTTCGATGGCGGCGATGATCCCCTCGCTGGTGGCGGGCGTCGTCACGACCTGCAGCGACTCGGCCGTGCCCACTGCCAGTTTCGTGCCACCCAGGTCGACGCCGACGTTCATGAGCGACCTCCGGCGGAGTGGGAGGGCAGGCCGCGTGGAGGCGGCGCGCCTGGGCCACCGGCGTCCTCCCGGCTCGGCCGCGCCTGGGCACGGGTGCCTGCTGCCGCGGCGGTGGTCCGGTGCGGGCTACGCGTCATGACCGGTCCCGTGGTGGGGGTCCAGATGCATCCGCTGCTGGTCCGCGGCGGAACGGAACAGCGCGTCCAGCACCTGGGCCTGTCGCAGCGAGTGCGTCAGGGTCAGGGCCAGGGGCGCCTCGCCCTGCGCGGCGGCGGCGAAATGACGCACCATCCGCTCGTACGGGTTGACCGCGGCGAAGTGTTCGAGATGGTCGCCGACCGTCACGGTGGTCGGGCTGTTGATGCTGGAGAACGGGCGGGCCATGACCACGCGGGCCGCGCTGCCGGTGACGCTCAGCTGCTGGAACGGGGCGGCCTTCAGGCTGCAGGTGAGGGTGGCGGCCACGTCGCCCTGCAGGCCCAGCAGGCCGGTCGTGGTGACGTCTACCTCACCGAGGCGCGTCTGCTGGGCGTCCGCCCACACGGCCGGTCGGTCGAGCAGGAGCAGCAGGGCGCTGACTGCGTAGCACCCCAGGTCGAAGAGCGCCCCGCCGCCGTGCGCGCGGCTCCAGCGGAAGTCGTCGTCCTTGGCGAAGGTGGACAGGAACACGGCGCTGGCGGCCCGCAGATCGCCCAGCTGTCCGGACGTCACGACGTCCCGGACGTAATCGAACTGCGGGTGAAACGGGTGGATGAACGCCTCCATGACCTGGCGCTGCGTGCGCTGCTGAACAGCCAGCAGCTGGGCCACCTCCTGCGCGTTCATCGCGAGCGGCTTCTCGCACAGCACGTGTTTTCCCGCTTCGAGCGCCCGGATGCTCCACGGCACGTGCGCGTCGGTGGTCAGCGCGACGTACACCACGTCGATGTCCGGCGCGTCCACCAGCGCCTGGTAGTCCGGTTCGGTCCGGTCGAAGCCTTCGGCGTGCGCGTAGACTGCGGCCCGCTCGGTGTCGCGGGCCGCCACGGCGCGCAGCGTTTCCCCGGCGGCGCGCATGGCGGGCGCCAGGGTCCGGCCGATCTGGGACGCCCCCAGGAAGCCCCACCTCACCGGGCGCTCCCTGGGCTCACAGCCGCCCCCGGAACCGCGGGTCCAGACGGTCACGCAGGCCGTCGCCCAGCAGGTTGAGGCCCAGCACCGCGAAGGTGATGGCCAGCCCGGGGAACAGCGACAGGTGCGTCGCCACGCCGAGGTAATTGCGGCCCTCACTCATCATGGCGCCCCATTCGGCCGCCGGTGGCTGGACGCCCAGGCCCAGGAAGCTCAGGCCGGCGGCGGACAGGATCACCTCGCCGGCCGTCAGCGTCGCCTGCACCAGGATCGGGGCCAGGGCGTTGCGCAGGATGTGCGCGAACATGATCCGCGGGACGCTGGCGCCGAGCGAGAGGGCCGCTTCGGTGTACTGCAGTTCCTTCAACGACAGGGTCAGGCTGCGGGTTAGCCGGATATAGCCGGGAATCGCGAACACCGAGATGGCGATCAGCATGTTGATCAGGCTGGGCCCCAGCAGGCTGACGATCAGGATCGCCAGCACAATGCCCGGGAAGGCGTACAGCACGTCGGCGCACCACGTGATCGCCTGATCCACCGCGCCCCCGAAGTACCCGGCCACCACCCCCAGCGGCAGGCCGATCGCCAGCGCCAGGCTGACGCTCAGCGCCACTTCCAGCAGCGAGATGCGGGCGCCGTACACCACCCGGGTCAGCAGGTCGCGGCCGAACTCGTCGGTGCCGAACAGGTGCGCGGCGGACGGCAGCTGCAGGGCGTCGCCCAGGTTCTGCAGGTACGGATCGTAGGGGGTCAGCAGCGGCGCGGCGAGGCCCAGCAGCAGGACCACCAGGGTCATCACGGCCCCGATCGCCAGGTTCGGGTACCGCAGCAGCCTCAGCCGGCGGGGCGGCGACGCTCTCGTAGCAGCGCGTGTCATGGGTGTGGTCTCCTCCTTAGCTGAAGCGAATCCGTGGATCGATGGCGCTGAGCAGCAGGTCCACCAGCACGTTGATGCTGACCACGATCACCACCGTGAGCAGGGTCACGCCCTGAATCACGGCGTAGTCGCGGAAGCGCACCGCGTCCACCAGCAGCCGGCCGATCCCCGGCCAGTTGAAGACCGTCTCGGTGATGACCGCCCCGCCCAGCAGCCCGCCGAAGTTCAGGCCCACGATGGTGACGATGGGAATCAGGGCGTTGCGCAGGGTGTGGCGCAGGTACACCGCGCGGCTGCCCAGGCCCTTGGCGCGGGCGGTCCGCACGAAGTCCTGGTGGATGTTCTCCAGCATGCTGGCGCGGGTCATGCGGGCGATCAGCGCGGCCGGCAGCACCCCCAGCGTCACGCTCGGCAGGATGTAGCTCTTCCAGCTCTCGGCGCCGAGCAGCGGGAGCCACCCCAGGTCCACGGAGAAGAGCGTCAGGGCCATCAGCGCCAGCCAGAAGTTGGCGATCGACGCGCCGATGATCGCGAGGATCATCGCCAGGTGATCGAACAGGCTGCCGCGGTAGATGGCGGCGAAGATGCCGGTGGACAGGCCCACCAGCATCGCGAAGAGGTAACTGGTGAGCGCCAGGGCCGCGGTGTACGGCAGGCGCTCGGCGATGTCCTGCGTGACCGGCAGCTTCGAGTGCAGCGACTCGCCCAGATCGCCGCGCAGCGCGCCGCTGAGGAACACCTGGTACTGCACGAGGAACGGCCGGCCGAGGCCCAGGCGTTCGTGCATGTCGTTGACGGCTTCCTGGGTGGCCTGCGGCCCGGCCATCACGCGGGCCGGGTCGCCGGGCAGCAGCCGCACCGCGCTGAAGATCAGCAGCGACACGGCCAGCAGCATGATCGGCAGCATCGCCACCTTGCGGAACAGATACGTGGTCATCAGCCGGGCACCTCGGGACTGGGCTTAGGCGGCGCGGCGCGCTTACTTGCTCTTGGTGGCGTCCTCCAGCTGGATGCCGCCGCCGGGGAAGATCCACACGCCCTTGACGTTCGACTGCACGGCCGCGATGTCGTTCGGGTAGTACAGCAGCACGTGGGCGGCGTCCTGGGAGATGATCCGCTGCGCCTGCGCGTAGATGGTTTTGCGCTTGGCGCTGTCGGTTTCCGAGCTGCCCTGCGCCAGCAGCGCGTCGAGCTTGGGGTTGCTGTAGAAGCCCAGGTTGGCGCCGGCGGGCGACGCGCTGCTGGTGGCGTACAGCGGCGAGAGCTGCCCGTCGGCGTCGAGCGTGCCGGCGGACCACGACGCGAACGAGCTGTTGATGCCCGCCTTGGCCTTCTCCGCCGGCGTGCCGAACGCCGCCTGGCTCCACACGCCGCTTTCCATCTGCATGATCTTGAGGGTGATGCCCGCCTTGGCCCACATGCCCTGCAGCGCCTGCACGATGCTGGAGTCCGGTTCCTGCGACGCGACCGTGATGGTCACGCCGTCCTTGTACCCGGCGTCACTCAGCAGCTTCTTGGCCTTGGCGACGTCGTAGGGGTAGCCGGGCGCGCTGGGGTCGTAGCCGAAGTCGGCGGGGGCCAGCGGGGAGTTGGCGGGCGCGCCGTACCCGCGCAGCAGGGTGGCGACCAGGGCCTTCTGGTCGGTCGCGTAGTTGAGTGCCTGACGCACCCGCACGTCGGTCAGCGGCTTGAGCTTGGTGTTGAGGGACAGCCAGAACACCGACGCACCCTTGCCCTGCAGCAGTGTGACCTTGGGGTTGTTCTTGAGCACCTGGGTGAAGATCGGCGGCAGCGGATTCACCAGGTCGGCCTGTCCCGACTGGATGGCGAGGTTCATGACCGACGGCTCGCTGGTCCAGGTCCATTTCAGCGCCCCGATGGCCGGCCGTTTGCCCCAGTACTTGGGGTTGGCTTTTTCCAGCACGTACTCGCCGCTCTTCCACTCCACGAAGCTGTACGGCCCGGTGCCGACCGGCTGCCGGCCCAGCGTGCCTTTCTTGTCCGCCGCGGGACTGACGATGAACGCCGCGTCGCCGGCCAGCAGCCGCGGGAAGGCCGGGTACGGCTTCTTGAGCGTGAAGCGCACGGTGGTCGGGTTCACGGCCGTGACCTTGTCGATCACGCTGCGGAACCGGCCGCTGGCAGCCAGGCCGCGCTTCTCGTCGAGCTGCCGCTGGAAGGACGCGACCACCGCCGCCGCGTTGAACGGCGTGCCGTCCTGGAACTGCACGCCGGAGCGCAGCGTGAAGGTCCACTCGGTGCCGGCGGTGTTGACGCTCCACTTGGTGGCGAGCAGCGGTTCGATCTCCAGCGCCTTATTGAAGTGCGTCAGGCCCTCGTACATCGGCGCGAGGACGTTCCCGGTGAAGGTCGCGGTCTGGTCGGCCGGGTCCATGCTGCGGGGCGGCTCGGACTGCATGATGGTCAGCTGGTCGGCGTTCCCCTGGGCGAAGGCCGCGGCCGTCAGGCTCAGGCTGAGCAGGGCGGTCAGGACGGCGGTCGGGCGGCGTGGGTCGGTCATGATCTCTCCTTGTGCCCGGCAGTTGATGCGGGCCGGTGAACTTTATCGGATCGGCGCAACGGCGCTCGAGGGACCGTCCTCAAGCCGACTTGACGTATACAGTTAACTTAGTGAATTATGTTAGGTACATGGAGGCACAATGTCAACCCGGGTGAACGGCGCCCCTCCCGGCACGGAGGCCGGCGCCCCGACCGCGGCGTTCCCGGGCGCGCGCACCACCACCCAGGAACTGCTCGGCCTGCTGATCTCCCAGGGGCCGCAGAGCCGCTCGGCCCTGGCCGACACGCTGCACGTCAGCCGCGCCCGACGTCACGGACGTCAGCCGCGAGCTGCTGGACGCGGGGCTGATCGTGGAAACCCAGACCGCTCCGCAGCGCCGCCAGGGCAAAGGCCGGCCGTTCGTTCACCTGGCGGTCGACGCCCGCTACGGCGCGTGTCTGGGCATCAGCGTGACGGACAGCCGCGTGCACCTGCTGCTCACCGACCTGAGCGGCGCGGTGCAGGCGGAGCAGACGGTGCCGAGTGCCGTGGAACCGCAGGCGCTGGTGGACATCGTGCAGCGCAGCAGCACCCGGCTGCTGGACACCGCGGGCGTGCCGCGTCAGCGCCTGCTGAGCATCGGGCTGGCCCTGTCCGGCTTCGTCGACCGGGACCGCGGCGTGTGCCTGCACTCGGCCAACCTCGGCTGGCACGACGTCCCGATCGCGCAGCTGATCACGCAGGCGACCGGCCTGCCGACCGTCCTGGAGAACGACGCGAACGCCGCGGCCACCAGCGAGAAGCTCTTCGGGCTGGCGCGCGACACGCAGAACTTCACGCTGATCACGCTGGGCGCCAGCATCGGCTGCGCGCACTACGTCGGCGGGCAGCTGTACCGCGGCAGCCACGGCGGGGCCGGCGAGATCGCGCACAGCACCGTCGACCTGGGCGGGCAGGTGTGCCTGTGCGGCAAGCGCGGCTGCCTGGACACCGTGGCGTCCCGGGCCGCGCTGCTGGAAGCCGCGGCCGAGGCCGGCCTGCAGGTCGGGTCCGTCGGGGAGCTGGAACGGGCCGCGAGCCACGGGGACGCCCGGGCCCAGGCCATCCTGCGCCGCGGCGGTCAGGTGCTGGGGCTGGTGATCGCCAACATCGTCCAGAGCAACGAACCGGAACTGGTGCTGATCGCCGACCCGTCCGGCTTCGGGCAGGGCCTGTTCCTGACCACCCTGCGCCACACCATCGAAAACAACATCCTGCCGCGCTTCCTGAGAACCACCCGGATCGAAGTGCACGCCGTCCCGGACGGATTCTGGGCCCGGGGCGCGGCCAGCATCGCCACCCACCAGTTTCTCAGCAGCTACGCGCCTGACCACACCCGGCCTGCCGGAGAGGGAGACTAACCATGCGGATTGCCGTCGGCGGGATTCACACCGAGTGCAGCACCTACAACCCGGTCCTCGCCGGAGCCGACCAGTTCACGGTCGTGCGGGGCAGTGAACTGCTGGCGCACCCGAACTTCCAGTTCCTGCAGGCCTTCCCGGGGGAGGTGCGGCCGGTGCTGCACGCCCGCGCCATTCCCGGCGGCCCGGTCGAGCACGCCACCTATCAGGCGTTCAAGGCGGAGTTTCTGGACGGGCTGCGCGCGGCCCTGCCGCTGGACGGCGTGTATCTCGCGATGCACGGCGCGCTGTTCGTGGACGGGCTGCTCGACGCGGAGGGCGACTGGATCTCCGCCACGCGGGCCGTGGTGGGCGAGGACTGCCTGATCTCCGCGAGTTACGACCTGCACGGCAACGTCAGCCAGCGGATCGTTGATCAGCTCGACCTGTTCACCGCCTACCGCACCGCGCCGCACATCGACGTGATCGAGACGCAGCGGCGGGCCTTCGAGCTGCTGGTCGGGAGCCTGCAGCAGCAGCGGCGTCCCGGCGTGGTGTGGGTGCCGGTGCCGGTGCTGCTGCCCGGCGAGCGGACCAGCACCGAGGACCAGCCGGCCGCCGGGCTGTACGCCGATCTGGACGCGCTGAGCGCCCAGCCCGGCGTGCTGGACGTCTCGCTGCTGGTCGGGTACGTCTGGGCCGACGAGCCGCGCGCGACCGCCAGCGTGGTGGTCACCGGCATGGACCGCGGCGAGATGGAGCGGCTGGCCAGTCAGGTGGCGCAGCGCTACTGGGACGCCCGGAACGACTTCAGCTTCGGATCGCAGTCAGGCAGCATCACCGAGTGTGTGCGCTGGGCCGCCGAGAGCCGCACCCAGCCGGTCATTCTCGCCGACTCCGGCGACAACCCCACCGGCGGCGGCGTGGGCGACCGGGCCGACGTGCTGCGCGAGGTGCTGGCGCAGGGCCTCACGGGCGTCGTGGTGGCGGCCATCACCGACGAGGCGGCCGTGGACCGCTGCTTCGCGGCGGGGGTCGGCGCCGAAGTGACCCTCAGGGTCGGCGGAACCCTGGACCCCAGCAGCGTCCCGGTGGACGTTCACGGCACCGTGCAGCACCTGTGCGGCGTGGGACCGGACCGGGAGGCGGTGGTGCAGGGCGCGGGGGTGCAGCTGGCCCTGGCCGCCCGCCGACGCCCGTACCACAACCTGAGCGACTTTCAGCGGCTGCAGCTGCAGCCTGAGGACGCGCGGGTCATCGTGGTGAAGTCCGGCTACCTGTCCCCGGAGCTCGCCCCGCTCGCCAACCCCAGCCTGCTGGCCCTCTCCCCCGGCGTGGTGGATCAGGACATCCCCCGCCTGAAGAGAACGCAGACGCAGCGGCCCACCTTTCCGTTCAACGCGGACTTCGAGTGGGCGCCGGCGCCCCGACCCTCGGCGCGGATGGACCGCCAGCCGTGACGGCGCCCGGTCCCGTGACCGAGGTGTGCGTGGAGGGCATCGACGCCGTGCAGGCCGCTCAGGACGGCGGAGCTGACCGGGTCGAGCTGTGTGCCGCGCTCTCGGAGGGCGGCCTGACGCCCAGCCTGGGCACGGTGCGCGGCGCGCTCGCGGTGGCGCGCGTGCCGGTGCACGTGATCGTCCGGCCGCGCGGCGGCGACTTCGTGTACAGCGACGCGGAATTCCGCTCGATGCTCGAGGACGTGCAGGTGCTGAAAGAAGCGGGCGTTCAGGGGGTGGTGATCGGCTGTCTGACGGCAGACGCGCGGATCGACGGGCCGCGCACGCGGGCCCTGGTCGCCCAGGCGGGCCCGCTGAGCGTCACCTTCCACCGCGCCTTCGATGTGACGGTCGACCCCCGGCAGGCGCTGGAGGAACTGATCCGCTGCGGCGTCCAGCGGGTGTTGACCAGCGGGCAGGAAGAGACGGCGATTGAGGGCGTGCCGGTGCTCCGCGCCCTGCTGCAGCAGGCGGCCGGGCGCATCACCGTCCTCGGGTGCGGGCGCATCCGTCCCGACTCGGTGAGCGAACTGCTGCGGCAGGTGCCACTCCCGGAAATTCATTTCTCGGCGCAGCGGCCGCTGGCCAGCACGGCCGCGCCCGGCCGGCTGCAGTTCGGCAGCGCCGCCGCGCCCCTGACCACCAGCGCAGCCCAGGTGGCGGCGACCATTCGCGCCGCGCGGTCCGCCTGGATGACGCACAACTGAGTCCAGGGAGGGCCGCCCAGGTGGAGCGGTGCAATCCGGCGCCCGGCGGCGTCACCCCAGCGAACTTCGGTCCACTCCGCACTTCAGGAGCTTCCGGGACGGGTGGACGTCGACCACCACCCCTCGCGTGCGCTGAATCAGGTGCGGTCGGCCGCCTCATCAGTTCACGTCGACAAGTTCGAAGTGCGCTTGTCCTGCCGCCTCGGTGGACCCGTCGGTTCCAATTTGCTCCCAGGAACCGGCCAGGACTTTGCCGTCACGTGACAGCAGCATGCGGTGCTGCCCACTCTCCAGATTCACGGTGGCGAGAATTTTTCCGTCATACGCGTGGAACAGCACCGGGCCGACCAGCGTGACGTCGGTTCGGTTGAGCTCGTACGCCTGGCCGAAGGAACCGTCAGAGGATTCACGCATCTTCAGGCGCCACGAGTGCGGGGGTGCGGCATCCCGGGGGACAAGGGCTCCCTGCCAGAGTTCCACACGGTCCTGGCCGGGGGCGGGCTGGCTCGCACATGCTGAGAGGAGAAGGCCGACGAACACGGGAAGCTTGAGTGAACGCATGACGGCACGGTGGGGGTTTGCCTGTGACCCGGGCATGACACGGCAGATCCAGAAGCCTCCTGGAGGAACGCAGGGTCCGGCTGCTGCACGGGGCCGAAGGTCCGCAGTCCACCCGTGTTAAGCCGTTCATGCCGCGCTGCACAGGCCTGCACCGGGCATTCCCTACCTTGATCGGTCCTGCGTCCGGATCGCCTGGCGGCATCTGCTGCCTCGCCCTTGAATATGACCCGCTGGTCCCACCCAGGTCTGAAACGCGACCATTGAGCAGAAGCGTGAAGCCGGGGCGGCGCCCCAGCTTCACGCTTGTGATGTTGATCGGCGGGCGGACACCCCGCGTGGCCCGGCGAGTGGTGCGGCGGAACCGCAGGGCACCCGGGAAGACGACGTCGTGAACTGGCTCAACCCCCGCTTCCCACCGCCCACCACGGCGCTGACCGCTGGATTCAGTCCTGCAGCAGAAGCCTGAGGAAGTCGAGTTTGTTGGCGGAGGCGATGACATCCGGCGAGATGCCTGAAAACACGGCGCTCGCGTTGTGATGCGCGCCCAGGCCAGACCGGCCGATCACCACGGTGCCTGTGGACACCTCATTTCTGGTGTTCTGAACAGGGGCGGTGTACAGCCCGGTGATCAGTTCCCCTTGCTGCGGTGAGAACGCCGCCCGCTGGCTTTGCCCACCGGTGATGCTCAGCGCGCCCACCTGTTGAGCCTTGCCAGGGAGCGGTGTGGCGGTGTACGCGTCCCGCGCGTAAGCGCCGTTGTATCCGCCCGCGCCGAACAGGTCACGCAGGAACGCCTTGTGCTTCTGCAGGGACGCGTCGTCGTTCGGCTGATCCTCCGTGGTCTGGAAGACGTTCGCTGCGCCCGGCAGGTTCAGCACCAGTGCCGGAGAGAGCAGAATCATTTTCCGGCCGCCCTCGTCGAGGTACGCGCGGATGTTGTCGAGGTCACTGACGATGGGATGCTGGTAACTCTGGTCGCCGGTGTACCACACCACGCCGGAGTACCGCTTCAACACGTCCGCGCTGGGGCCGGCGATCGCCGCCGTGTTGCTCATGTCCGCGTTCTTGACGGCGTACACATCGAACCCCTTGCCGTCCAACGCGGACTTCATCAGAACGTCGAGTTCCGAGGCCGGCACGTTGGGGTCAGGGCGATGGTCGGCGGTGACGGCCCAGTTGTTGGCGCTGCGGTCCGCATCCACCAGCAGCCACTTTTCGACCTTGACCTGGACCCCGATGGTCTTGGTGATGGCGCCGTTGGTCCCACGGACGCTCAGCGGGTAGGTGCCGGCCGGCACGTTGGTCCCAACGGTCAGCTTCAGGCTGCTCGCCCCACTGCTCTGCGCGCCGAACACCCCGCTGATCGTGTCGGCGGTCGCGCCGGCCATGCTCCCCTCCAGGGTGAGGTTGACCGTGCCGCCAGGACGGCTGGGCCGGGCAATGCGGACGCTGGTGGTGCCGCTCTGGCCCGGCGCGATGCTCAGCGCGTCGGGTTGAGCCGTGAGCGTGAAGTCGGGGTCGCCGCCGGGCGGGTCAATGGACCCGATGGAGCAGCTGGCCAGGGAGGCCGTGAGGATGAGGAGGCCGAGGGCGGTCCAGGGTTGTTTATGCATGCTTCCCTCCGAAAGGCGAAGTGCCCCGAAGGTACGGATGACCGGGTGACCTGGGGATGACACCCACACGGCGACGCAGGTCAGCGGGAATCTGGACGGGCCTTGGCCGCGAGCGGCCCAGCGTCCGACGGTGCCTCCAAAGCTGTCGCCAACGGCGACACACGCACGTGCGAACCGCTCGCTCCGCGCTTTGCTCTGGCACGTCTGGACGGCGGCCGCCCGATGATTCGTGCTGTTTCAAGCTCCGGCAGCGACCGGGGCACTCTGGTCAGGACGGATGCGAGGGGTACCACACCCCTGCCCAGCCTGCACGTGGACAGCACGAAGCGGGCAACAGGCCGTCAAACTGCACGAACCCACATCCGGTCCCTGGTCCCGGGTGGACCAAGCGTGGTGGAGCCACGGCCGTGCGGGCGGTCCTGGCCCGAAGGACGCCCAGGCGTGGGGCCCTGGAGCTGATCGGCCACGGCCGCGGACTGCCGGGACTTCCGGGTGCGCTGCGGTACCTGCCGGCCGCGCGGGTTCCCGTCTTGAAGCGCGTGGCCCGGTGTTACCCTTGACGGATGATGTACGTGTGGATCGCTCTCGCCACAACCGCGTTCATTGTTGGGGTTTCGCTGGTCATCATTCGTTTCGCCGACCCCAAGGGCGCGAGCGAACCGTCTGAATCCAGCCCAGTGGACCTGTCGCAACCGGGCGATTGGGAGTGATCCAGCAGCGGGTCCTTTCCATTGAGCTTCCAGGACGGTAGACGCACCATGACCTGCAGTGGGGCGTCCGCGACGCACTGGGCGCACAGGGTGGCGGGCAGAGCCCGGGACCAGGGCCCAAGCCTGCCCAGCTGAGTGCCTTGCACGCCCTCACCCGAGCCGCTGGCGAGGAAAGCTGCTCCGGCTCGCGAATCGCAGCGCTTCGTGCTCGGGTCACTGGAGCCAGGGCAGTACGGCGGTGCACATGGCGAAGGTGCCGGCCGCAGGCGAGCACCTCCCCTGGTGCATGCTGTGCGTCTTCAGCTCAGAAGAACAGGCAGTCGCAGGCGAGCCACGGGCAGCCGCCAGCGTGTCCGGTGCGGCGCCTCGCTGTGTCCTCGTCCTTTCTGCCGGGTCCGGCGGACCGGGCACCAGGGGCTCTCGAAAGAGGCGGACTGTCGACCGCTCCCAGGCGGTCACGTGCGGCCCTGCAGCTGATCATCGCGCGGCTCCTGTTTCACCTGGTCTGGTGACCCCTGATGCGCGGGCCTCTGTCACCACATCAGGTGGGTTCAGCCAGCGTCCGGTGGATCATGGAACGCTCGCGCCTGGACGGCTTCCTGCTCACGGTTGATCCATTGAGCAGAGCGTCCGTCATGGTGCGCGCGTTGTCGCGCCGCACCACGGCGGCCAGGGAGCTGGACCCACGTGCTGCGGTCATCCGGTGATCACGATCGGATATGGCCCACGACAACCCACGCCGCCCGGGCATCCCCATCCCGTGCGGGGGCCGCGTGCCGCGTCCTGGGCGGTGGAGGTGTTGAGCTGGTCCAGCGTCCAGCCGGTGGCGCTCGTTCAATGGCTCCGGTGGTGAGCTGGCCCTCGGCAGTTGGGCGAACGTCGGGCAGGGGGATCGATTCTTCGTTCCGCTTGGTACAGCGTTCGTCCCGGCAGACCCACCGGGCGTCATGGGCCGGTCACCATCTGCTCTCTAGCGTGTCGTCAGCGGCGGATGCATCAGCCAGTGGGGCGAAGCATCCCAGCAGCCAGAAAGCTCCTGGAAAGGATTCATCATGAGAACCACAAAAGCATGTGCAAGCTTCCTGCTGATTTCGTCGGTGTTGAGCGCCTGTGGGACGTCGGCCTCAGGAGGGACGCCCGGCGGCGGAACGGTCGGTGGCGGACCCGGCGGGAAGCCGCAACCGTACTCCGTGACGGGCCAGGCGCTGGACGCTCTCGGCAGCCCCGTTCAGGGAGCGACGGTGGAGGTGCGCAGTTACGCGTACGGTTCTACCTACAAGGTCCGAACCGATGACACCGGTCACTACGCCATGAAGGTTCCGCCCGGCTCGTGGATCGTGTACGGGTATCACGATGTCCAGTACGACGGCAGAACCTACTGCCTGTCCCTGAAGCCGGACAACTTTAAAGGATTCTCGGCCGAGGAGGGTGCCATCCGGAACCTCGCGCTGGCCATCCAGGGACCGAATGTCCGTGATGACGGCAGCCCGTACGGCGGGAAGCTGGACATCACGGCCAGGGGGTACGCGCCAGGTCAATACACGGCCACGTTCGTGCTGGAGCCGCAAGGTCCCCTGATGGATGGAAGCACCGGTCAGCCGCTGACGTTCAAGGGCCTGGTGAACATCGGTCAATACGGAACTTCCAGCTTTCTGATCCGCGACATCCCCCTCGGGAAGTACTCGGTGAGGGTGACGATCGCCGGAGCGGACGGCATCGACCGACCTGCGGTCGTGCAGAACGACAACGACAGCCCGTACCGGCGCACCAACGTGATCGCCTTTGATGGAGGGTTCCTCACCTGTGCCGAGGAGTTCTGGTCGAACATCGATGTCCTGCCCTCCGCAGAATAAAGAACTGCCGCGCCGGTGAGCACGCTGGGTCCATCGTGCGCCGGTTGCTGCCAGGGCCAGCCTCGGCGGTCCGCCCGTGTTCGTCGGTGTGGTGGGTGATGGTTGGCCCCGGAGGTACGGTCACCCATCCCCGTGTTCACCGCATGGAGCTGGGGGCACCGTGAACCGCGGCCAGACATACCGCCCGGCTGGATCGGCGCTGGCGTGCGCCACGTTGATCCAGCCGGGGCTGCCGGCCCTTGGGTCCGCGATCATCCCAGCGATACGCGTTCCTTCACAGGGGCTTGGCAGATCCGGAGGGGCTGCGAGGGCCCCTGCCACACCGGACGGGTTGGCTCGCAGGCGAAACGACGCTCAGTTCTGACGTGGGGCACCGGGGCCGTCCGGTGCCCCACCTGCTGGACAGGGAGGACATCACCACGCGTGGGCTCAGCGCGAGGGGCGGAGGAGGTGGGTGGCGACGTCCCAGAGGCGGCGGGCGTTCTCGGCGTCCAGCGCGTACGGGGCGACGCCGGTGTAGTCGGCTGGACGCGCCTTCACCACCTCGGCTTCGTTGAGGTCCTCGAAGTATCGTCCGCCCACGCCGTCCAGCAGCGGTGAGGCGGCCAGCAGGACCGTGGTGGCCGCGCCCTGCTCCACCGTCTTCTGCCGTTCTATGGGCGTCCTGAGCCCCCCGGTGTGCCGCTGCAGGTTGGTGGCGATTGCGCCGGGATTCAGCGCGTTGGCGGTGATGCCGTCATCCGCCCAGCGTCGGGTCGCTTCGACCGCGAGCAGGATGTCGGCCGTCTTGGACTGTCCGTACGCGGTCCAGGGATCGTAGGGGCGGAAGTGGTAGTGCAGATCGTCGAACACCACCGGTGAGAACAGGTGCCCACTGGAGGCCACAGAGACGATGCGCGCGCCGTCTGCGGCGGCGAGCCGGTCATGCAGGCCCAGGGTCAGGGCGAAGTGCCCGAGGTAGTTGGTGGCGAACTGCAGTTCCCAGCCTTCAGGACTCCGCTCGAGTTCGGGGAGGGCCATGATGCCGGCGTTATTCACCAGGATGTGCAGCGGGCCGGTCCAGGCCGCTGTGAAGGCGTGGATGGACGCCGGGCTGGCCAGGTCGAGCGGGGCCACGTGCACGTGGGGATTGCTGGTGGTGGCGATGATGCGATCGGCGACGGCCTGACCGGCAGCCGTGTTGCGGACGGCGAGGGTCACGTCGGCGCCGACGCTGGCCAGGGCACGCGCCGTTTCAATGCCGATGCCGGAGGCGGCGCCGGTGACGATGGCACGCCTCGCGCTGAGGTCAACGCCCTGCAGCACGTCGTCGGTGGTGCTGTGAACGCCGTAGGGGGAACGGATGCGTTTCATGGACGGCTCCTTTGCTACACTCTGCTAAGCGGAGGCATCTCCGCTCTGATATTAGAATAACGGAGGCACCTCCGTTATTCAAGGGGACCAGCCTGCCATGACCGAGACGCGCCCACCCCGCACCAAACGACAGGACGCCCAGCGAAACCGCGACACCATCCTGGCCGCCGCTGTCGACGCCTTTTCCCAGACCGGCCTGGACGCCTCCCTCGAAGCGATCGCCCGGCAGGCCGGCGTCGGGATCGGCACCCTGTACCGCCACTTCCCCACCCGCGAAACACTGGCCATCGCCGCCTACCAGCACGAAGTCGAGCAGCTGTGCGAAAAAGCAGCGGAACTGCACGCCGCCCTGCCTCCCGACCAGGCGCTCCGGGAATGGATGGGCCGCTTTGTCGGGTACGTCGCCGCCAAACGCGGCATGGCGCCCATCCTCCGCACGGTCCTGTCCCCAGACGACCAGTACTTCACGGACCTGCGGACGCAGATCCACGCTGCCCTGGCGCAGCTGCTGCACCACGCCATCCAGGCAGGGCTGATCCGTCCAGACGCCAACGCCCCGGACGTGATGCAGGCCATGAGCGGCGTGTGGCTGGTCAGCGCGGAACGCGAATGGCGCGGTCAGGCCGAACGGCTGCTCGACCTGCTGATGGACGGGCTGCGATACGGCGCTGCCCACCCGCCGTCCGCCAGCACCTCGCCTTGATCTCCACCCGCCCACCGCTCCCTGTCGATCCCGATCAGCGCCACAGCTTCTGAAGGGCGCCGTGAACAAGGGGCGGCAGGACGGCGCCACCTCCCGGAACACCGCTTCCGACCACAGCCGCTCACCACACATGTGCAGCCGTCACCTCACTCCTCCGCCGCACGTGCGTACCGGCGCCATACAGCGCATTGAAGATCAAGAGGACCGAGCCAGGCGCCGACCTGGCCTCCTGACACCACCGGTCCGGTTGACTTCGCTGGGCGGACTTCGAATAGGCCGCCGGAACGCCGTGGCCTGCGAGGCAGCGTCCAGCCCAACGCCTGACCCGTCCCGGTGCCCGGGGCTCAACACGCGATGGGGGCAGTCCGGTCGCGTCCAGTAGCTGAGCTTCCTGGCTGAATCGTGGGTGCGCCTAACGATGATACGACCCCGCAACGACACGAAATTCTCCCATCCCACCGGACGACCGAGCGCTGACCAAAGCCGTGATGCAGCAGATTTTCTTGAATCAGATGCGCGGGGCCAGCAGAATTCGTCCACGCAGGTGACCGGCCCGGTGCCCAGCTGATACGGCTGCCAGGGATCAGGTCATGTAAACCTTCCCTGGGCTGCATTCGGACTCCGAACGTGATTTCTGGATGTCGGAGGTGTTCGCCTGGGGCACCTGAGGTCCAACACGGAGTCCAGAGCTCAAGCACCTGAACGTCGGACCGCGACACACAGAGGTTCCCCAGAGCAGACCCATGCGCCTCAGAACCTCTGGGCGTGCACTGCCCGCAGGACGAGTCACAGGGACGCCGCTTCGGTCGCGGTCCGACTCACGTTGGCCCCTTTTCGGTCCTTCGACGGTGCCGGGAGCGTGCCATGACCTGGTGGAAGAGCTGCTCCAGGTCCACGTTGGCAAACGAAACGAGCGTTCGCGCGAGCTGTCATCGCCCGATCACTTGACGCCACCTACGGTGGGTGCAGCTCAAAGCGGCGAGCAACAAGCCCGCCCAGGAGGACTCCTATGAATGCTTCCACCCTCAAGACGCTCGGTTTCATCACGCTGCTCACGTCACCCGCCATGACCCTTGAAGCGGCCCGGCACGGGTTCCACAAGGTCGCCAATGAGAACACCGACCCGGTCGGCGCACTGCTCTATGGCCTGTTCTCGGTCGGCTGGCTGTGCGGGGTGCTCGGGTTGCGGTACCTGCGGGCCACGGGCACCGGCAAGGCCGCCCGCTGGCTCCTCAATGTCCTCGCCATCACCGTGACCCTGGCCGTCCTGCAATCGATCATGGACCTGCTGAAGGTGCCGACCGGGCATCCCATCTACATGGTCACCGACCTCGCCTGGCCGCTGAGCATGCTCCTGACGCTCATCGTCGGCATCGCCGCCGTCTTTGCCCGTCAGCTTCCCGGCTGGACACGGTTGGTGCCCCTGTTCATGGGCGCGTTCATTCCCATCATGGTGGTTCAGGGCGCACTGGGGCTGGACCTCCCCTACCTGTTCGACGCGCACACCGTCCTGGCCTGGAGCCTGCTCGGCATCACGCTGCTGAGCGCCGCATCCGCTGAGAAGCTCCAGAACACACGCTCCGCCCTGAGCGCCTAAGGGTGCTTCCACCCCGGCGGCGGCCTGGACAGGCCGCCGCCCGTCGTCTGTGTCGTGCATGGGGTCTCTGCCCTTCGCCTGTGCCCGGATGGGGCTCACCGGCCCCACGGCAACCGCTTATCCCAGCGATGAACCCTGCCGGGCGGCCGTCCAGGGGCAGGCCGGCTTCCCGTCCGCCGGCCCACCCACCAGGCGTCCTGACCGCAGCACACGAGCCGGCACGTCCGGGGGCCTCAGGGTCGCGCGTTCTTCGGCTTTCGGTGGGACACGCGGCCCAACTCCCAGGCCGTGCCCCGGAGAGGGGCCAGACCCCTCCAGCCACCCTGCCGCCACGGTGCGCAGCCCTGAGCTGGCCACCGCGGGTCAGGTCGGAGCCCTGGAGGCCGCGACGCGGTCTGCACCGCCTGCCGCGTCGCACGCGTCGGCCGCCAGCGCGTAGAACGCGGCCGCTTCACGCAGCAGGAACTGCGCGGCCGCCGCTTCGCCGGCACGCATGAACCACGTCGTTGCCTCGCGGGGGTCGCCGCCGTCCATCCAGAAGCGTGCGATGCTGGAGGCCTGCCCGTCGTGGCGCTCCAGCAGCCGCGCGGCGCTGCGGCACAGCAGCCGGGACACGCCTTCCGGAATGCTGGCGCGCACCGCTTCCAGCATCAGGTCATGCGCGAACTGCGTGCCGAGGAGCACCTCCGCACGTTCCAGTTCCTCCCACGCGTGAATCGTGTCAAACAGCGGCGCGCCCAGCATGTCGGCCACCAACTCCGGGGTGAAGTCACTCTGCAACACCGCGGCGGCCCGCACCACCTGCAGGGCGCTGTTCGACAGGCGGTCGAGGCGCCGGTTCAGCACGTCGTGAACGGCTGGCGGGAGCGGCAGGTGCTCCGGAGGATCGTGCAGCGCCCCGAGGTCCAGCAGATGCTGCAGGGTTTCGTAAATGAGCTGAGGGTTGCCGCCGGTGAACCGCTGCAGGCGCGGCGCCAGGCGCGCGGTGTCCGGCAGGCCCATGCCGCGCAGCAGGTCTTCGACCGCGCGGGTGTCCAGTGGGCCGACGTCCACCCGCGCCGCCACGCCCTCCTGAACCAGCCGGTCGAGCACGGCGGCCTGCTCGGGGGTCAGCTCACCCGCCCGGTACACCGCGATGTGCGGCGGGATGGGGCCGGCGTGAAAGGGAACGGCCCTGGAGATCAGCGCGTTCCCCACCGCCAGGCTGGCGCTGTCGAAATACTGCAGGTCGTCCACCACAATCGCCGCGAGGCCCGCGCTGGTGGCCTGCACCAGCTCAAACTGGGCGTCGAAGGCCCGCTGGAATGCTTCGGGGCTGCGCACCGGTGCCGGTGGCGCCGGGCCGCGCAATTCCGGCAGGTACCGCGAGAGCGTGTCACGCACCCACACCGGCAACGGCACGTCCGGCATCAGCGCGAGGTGCGCGCGAGCCAGGCGCGTGTTCGTCGCGAACGGCGTGCCGGCGTCACCCGGGCGGGCATCCACGCGCAGTACGCGCCCCTTGCTCGCCGCGAACTCCAGGGCCAGGCGCGTTTTCCCGATGCCGGGGGGGCCGGTGATGAGCAGCAGCTGGCCGGCCTGCCAGCCGGCCTCCAGCTGCGCCCACGCCTCCGTGCGCCCGACCACACCCGGGACGCGTGCGAGGCGCGGCCCCCCTGGCGCCCGCGCGCGGACCTCCGGGAGCTGTCCGCCCCGCGCGATCTCTGTGGCCAGGGCCAGCGTCTCCGGGAGCGGCTCGGTTCGCAGGTTCTTCGCGAGGATCGCCCGGCAGGCCGCGAACGCCTGCAGCGCGCCCTCGCGGTCGCCCATCAGGTGCCGCAGGCGCATCAGGCGCCGGTGGGCCTCCTCCGAGAGCGGGTCCAGGCGCAGGCGCTGCTCGACCCGCAGCGCCGCCTGGGCGTACGCCCCTGCGTCCTCCAGGCGTTCCGCTTCACGCCGAAGCATCACCAGCCGCTGCTCGTCGAGGCGTTCGCGCTGCGCGGACAGCCAGTCGGCGAGGTCTGACCCGGGCTCGACCTCCAGGCTGCTCAGCAGCCCCTCGTCATGCACCAGCCGGTCGTCGATGCCCCCGTGCAGGGAATGCCGCGCCAGTGCCCGTGTGTCGACCTGCAGGTCCGGGTCCAGCACCACGGGGTCCGTGCCGGAGATCAGCTCGACCCCCAGCTGCTGCCGCGCGCGCCGCAGCAGCTGCACGAGGTTGTTGCGGGCGGTCATCTCGGGAACGTCCGGCCAGAGCAGGTCCGCCAGGCGCATGCGGAGCGTGGGGCCTTCCAGCGCCAGGTAGGCCATGGCCACCATCAGTTTCGGTCCGACCTGCAGCGCCTGTCCCGACGCGGCCACGAGGCGCCCGGGGCCCAGCAGGTTCAGCTGCCATCCGGTCCGCGGCGGTTCCATTCACCGTAAGGTAGCAAACCTGCCGAGCGGCCCAGGGTCCGGATGCGCCGCCCACTGCTTGCTATGCTCTCAGCGTGCCCACTCCATGGCGCCTGCACGTGCTGGGTCCGCCGGCCCTGATCCGGCCGGACGGAACGCTGCTCGCGTGTGATCGCCGCACGGCCGGTCTGATGACGTACCTGGCGGTGGAAGGTCCCACGCATCGTCACGCCATCGCGCGGATGCTCTGGCCGGGGATTCCCGACACCATGGCCCGCAACAATCTGATTCAGGCGCTCCGGCGGCTGGAGAAGCACACCCGCTCGGTCCTGATCACCCGCGCGCCGCTCCTCGCCCTGGCTCCTGACGTCGCCGTTGACCTCAAGGAACTGTTAGACGGCACCGTCACGGCTGTGAGCGGCACCGGGGGCCTCGAGGGCCTGGAACTCGATGACGCGCCCGACTTCACCGAATGGCTGATGGCCACGCGAGCGCGGCTGGGTCAGGTGCGCGAACGCGACGCGCAGCGCGCGGTGGACGAAGCGGTCGCGCGCGGTGACGTGGCGGGCGCGCTGGTCCTGGCGCGCCACCTGCTGGACCTCGATCCGCTCTCGGAACTCGGACACCGGGTGCTGATGCGTCTGCACACCCTGGACGGCGACCGGCCTTCGGCGCTGAGGGTCTACCGCCGATACAAGACGCGGCTGGCCCGGGAGCTCGGCGCCGAGCCTCACCCGGACATCGTGCAGCTCGCCCGGGACATCGATGCCGGCCGCCTGCCGCGCGCTCCGGAGCAGCCGCGCATTCCCATGGCGGTGCTGCGACCGCCGCATCTGATCGGCCGTGAAGATGCCTGGGCGCGGATGGAAGAGGCGTGGGCCGCTGGAAAGACCATCTACCTCGCGGGCGCGCCGGGCGTCGGCAAAACGCGGCTCGCTCAGGACTTTGCCCGCAGCAAGGGACCCGCGCTGTATCTGCAAGGCCGACCGGGCGAGCAGGACGTGCCGTTCTCCGGCGCGGTGCGCAACGCCCGGGCCCGGCTGGCCGCCGCACCTCACGTGCAGCTGCCCGAATGGGTCAGGGATGAACTTGCCCGCGTCCTGCCTGAATTTCGGCAGGGCGAGACGCCCGAGCCGCTGCTCGACGAGCAGGAACGGCTGCAGTTCTTTCAGGCGCACCTGGAAATGGTGCGCCTGACCAGCGGCGGGTACGTGGCCACCATCACCGACGACATTCAGTACTACGACCAGGCGACCATGGACCTGGGTGTGTTTTTTCTGTCGCAGGGCGCCACGCTCGGGGGCCATGGAGACGTGCCCCGGCATCTGATTGTCTATCGCCGCGATGAATTCCCACCGGAATCGCAGCGCACCGTCGAGCGGCACGTCAACTCCGGCAGCGCGGTCCGCATCGACGTGGAGCCGCTCCCTGAAGCGGCGGTCACCGACCTCCTCAGCAGCCTCGCCGTCCCGGACGCCCCTCAGGTGTCCGGGTTGATCACGCACAGCACCGGGGGCAACGTGCAGTACGTCCTCGAGGCCGTCAAGCACCTGTATGAGACGGGCAGCTTCACGCTGGATGGCCCCCGTGACCTGCCGGCCAGCATGGCCACCATCATTCACCAGCGGCTCCAGCGGCTCTCCCCCACGGCCGTTCAGGTGGCTCGTGCCGCGGCCGTCCTGCGCACCGACATCTCCATTGAGCGGGTGGCTGAACTGCTGAACGCCTCCCTGCTCACCACCGCCGCCGCCTGGGAGGAACTTGAGGTGGCGCAGGTGCTCACCGGCGAACGCTTCAGCCACGACCTGGTCCAGGAGAACGTCCTGATGACCACGCCCGCACCGGTCCGGCAGATCCTGCACCGCAGCGCGGCGCGCCTGCTGGCCCTCCACGCGGCCCCACCGGCGGTGATTGCCAGTCATTGGCATGCGGCCGGGGAACCTGCCCACGCCGCGGAGTGGTTCGCGCGGGCCGCGCAGGCCGCGCGGGCCACCCTCCGTGTTCAGGAAGCGGCGGACCTGTACCGCGCGGCGGCGCAGGCACATCAGGACGCCGGCGACGAGGTGCAGGCCAGCGCACTGCTGCAGCTCGCCCGCGACGCTGCGGGGCAGCGCCCGGCACCGTGACGGCAGGCCGTGATCCGTGCTGGTCGGGAGCAGGCGTCCGTGCTGTGGTCATCCAACATGACCATGCACGCCCGAGCGGTGCGGGCCGCCAACCCAGGCGCCGGGCATCTGCACCCCCCGGTCAGGTAAAAAGGTGCAACCCGGCGTACTGGAGCAGCATGATGGTCTTTCCGTCCATGATCTCGCCGGTGCGGATCATCTGCAGGGCCTGGTCAAGGGTCAGTTCCAGCACCTCGATGTCCTCGCCCTCTTCAGCCACCCCCCCACCAGCGCCCGCTCTTGAGGCGGAGTCGTATTCCGCCACGAAGAAGTACAGCTTTTCCGTCACGGAACCCGGACTCATGAAAGCCTCGAACACCTTGCGGACGTGCTGCACCCGGTACCCGGTCTCCTCTTCCGTTTCCGCCCGGATGCGCTCTTCCGGGCTGGCCAGGTCAAGCAGCCCGGCGGGCGTTTCGATCAGCAGTCCATCATGCCCGTTGAGATAGGCGGGCAGGCGGAACTGGCGGGTCAGGATCACGGTCCGGCGTTCCGGGTGGTACAGCAGGATGGTGGCCCCATTGCCCCGGTCGTACGCCTCGCGACTCTGTCGCTGCCACGCGCCATTGTGCCGCAGGAAGTCGAAGGTGACCTTCCGGAGCACGTACCAGTCGTCTGAGAGCACTTCCACATTCTCTATCCGTACGCGGTCCTGGGTGTTCATCAGAGGCTCCTGATCAGGGTGAGGGGTGAAGGGAAACGGCTGAGCGGCGTACGCGAACGGCCTGAGCGGCTGGGGTCCTGGTCCCAGGCGTCTGGGACGCTTTCCGCAACGGAGTCCATGTCGGCTGCATCCGTGGCGCAGGGCGTGAGGCACCGGCAGGTTCAGGGGAAGGTCCCGCCGGCGCAGGGGAGGCCGGCCGCGGGCACAGGCGGTTCATGACCTGACGATGGCGCATTGAGGATGACCGGAGCGTGACACCCTTCATCGGCACCAGCACCCCGGGATGCCTGGAAGGACCCTCCCCGTCCGCTCCAGCACAGGCAGCACCAGGCGCGTCGTCCTCCAGGACCATCAGCCTCGCCCTGCCGACCAGCTTCGCACAGCGTGGGACAAGACGAACGGTGCGAACGCCTCGCTGTTCAGGATCAACGTGGGGCAGAGGCCCAAACTGCAGTGGCCCGGGCGTGGTGCTCGCGGACTGAGGTGCCATGGAAGGCATGCCCTCACCGTGTGGAGCTCATCGGCTGCTTCGTGGACGCCGGGAACATGGTGGTCCCGAATGAGGCTCACCCGATCGTGATCCGGCAGGCCGGCTGGCTGATCGACCCCGGTCCGGAAGGGGAAAGCGGCGGTGCCGGTGGTGCTGGACGTGGGGCCTCCTGCAGCCCCGGAAACACCGGCGCGCCGCACGCGTTATCCGACGGCACCGGGCAGGACCCCAGGGAGGTGAGAGCCCGGAGGGCCACACGTTCCACCGCCTCAAGCGACCGCTGCAGCCTGAACGGTGGTCCAAAGGTTCCGCGGATCAGGCGCGGCTCCGGACACCGGCGACGTCAAGGGCTGTCCATGCGCGCGGTCCCAGCCGACCCGCTGGCTCGCTTCGTGACCAGATGGCGACCGGGCTGAAGGCCGCGTGCAGCCGTGCTGCACGATGTCGCCGCGTCGGCAGACACCCCAGCCGCGCTGGCCGAAACCCTTCTTGACACCTCGACCTGCTCCTGTGGAGAAGCCCAACGTCCGAAGCAGCCGCACTGATTGAGTTAAGAAGGCAATGAAGGGTCGTTGGGGATGGCTTTGTCGGTCGTAGACCAAATAGACGGGTTCGGGAGCTCAAAAGATGTGATGCTGCCATTGCCCATTCCTTTTTGAAGTTCAGAGACAGCTCGGCGACCTTGATCAAGGAGATGCATGGTGAAGCGTTCACGTTCTTCTCGTTCGTTGCTGGCCCTGACGTTGCCCCTGGTATTGCTCGCGTGCGGGCAGCCCACTCCACCTGCTGACCCCACGGCTGAGGACAGCGAGGCGTTCACCTGGACAGCCGGCCCCGAGGATGTCGCGCGCCTGATGCCCGTGTTCTTTCCCGGCATTCGGACCCAGGACCTCTCGCTGACCTTGACGGCAACCAACGGCTACGGTCCGATCGAATTCAACACCAGCAATGGTGGGCGCAACGCCGGCGACGGCAACACGTTGACGCTGAATGAGAACATCTACACCCGGGGGCTGGGGGTGCATGCGGGGAGCGAGATCCACATCACCGGCAGCGGCTTCACCCTGCCGGCATGCAGTGTCTTCCAGGCCCGGGTGGGGGTCGACGACGAGGTCAACAGCAACGGGTCGGTGGTCTTCCAGGTCTATGCTGACGGGCAGCGGCTGTACGACTCCGGGGTGATGACCGGGACCAGCGCGGGCCAGCAGGTGTACGTGCCGATTGGCGGGAAGCACGACTTGCGTTTCGTGGTGACGAACGCGGGAGACGGCTCCAGCTATGACCACGCCGACTGGATCAACCCCACCATCTCCTGTCCACCGCAGTATGGTCAGGCGGGCACCGTGGACCGCTCGTACCAGGGGGGAGGCGCCACCAGCGTCGGAGGCGTGGCAGCCGCGCTCGACCCGGACAATACGGTGCTGCTGCTGCAACAGAACGGCACGTCCAACACCCTGGTGCGGGTGCAGGAAAACGGGCAGCAGTCTCAGGTGCAGCTCCAGCTGGCAGCGCGCGCAGTGGTGGTGCAACCGGACCACAAGATCCTGGTGGGTGGACAGCTGAACCATACGTTCGCCATCACCCGCTACAACCCGGACCTGACGGTCGATGCCACGTACGGGAAGGGCGGCAGCGTCATCACGAACCTCGCCATCACGCAGGACGGGTATACGTACGACGCGGGCATCAATGCGCTGGTGCTGCAGCCGGATGGCCGGCTGATCGCGGTGGGTTCCGCACCCGGCCTGTACTACCCCTCGCCCAGTCAACCGTCGATCACCTGGGTCGACGGGGGGAATTATGCGCTGGCCCGCTACACCAGCAGTGGTCAACTCGACCCGAGCTTCGGGACGGGCGGGGTGGTCAATTCTGGCTTCAGCCTTCCGCAGGACCCGGCCACGCGGTTCACCGAACACGCCAGGGCGGTGGCGCTCCAGCCGGACGGAAAGGTCGTGATCGGTGGGGTGAGATATCACGACAGTGAGGTGGACAGCACGGTGGTGCGGTTTACCAGCACCGGCAGTCTCGACACGGCGTTCCTCAAGGATCAGAACCATCAGGGCATCATCCGGGCCGCTTATTCCGAGTTCTCCGATGTGGCCGTGCAGCCGGACGGACATATCGTCGCTGTGGGCGCGACCGGCCGATTCACGACCACCGCACTTCTGGCTCGGCTCAACCCGGACGGCAGTCAGGACCGGCAGCTGCTCTACAGTTACAGTTCATCGTGCCGTGCCTACTGCCAGGATGCCTTCACCCACGTGCTGGCCCAGCCGGATGGCCGGCTGGTGATGACGGCCAACTACCAAGCCCCCGCCCCTGGGCTCCCTGACTTCAAACCGCTGCTGATGCGCTTCACGCCCAGCCTGAATTTTGACAAGACCTTTGGGGCCGATGGAAGTGGCGTGGTGGAGGGCGACGCCACGAATGAGGGCGATCCAGGGAAGTACACGTCGGTGCTGCAGCAGAAGGACGGCAAACTGATGGTCGTGGGCACCGCGTCCATCACCCGGTACTTCCCCTGAGACCCCGCATCGACGGGGCCAGGGCAATGCTGAACGGGTGAAGCGTTCCGCCCAGCATTGCCCTGGCCGCGCAGCACCAGCCGTGTCCTCCTGAACGGCCGCGGGACGCTTGTCGTTCACTTCTGTTCATGACGGCCATCAGCGGCCCGATCATCGGTGACCAGCACTGTTCGTGAATTCCAACGACACCGCTGGTGCAGATCGGGAATTGTCCCGGCGCGGTCTGGACGGCGAACGCACGGCGGTGCCCGATGTTCGGGCCGCCCCCCCGGGCGAGGCTCAGCGCGTTCGGCCCGTCTGCCCGCACCGGGACGCCTCCGTTGTTGCCTGCTCACCCCCAGACAGGTGATACACCCACCCTTCTCGCCAACGGAAGTCCTGCGCGATCAGGTCCTCGAGCGGCACCCCGTCAATCAGATGGTCGAACGCCCAGCGGGTCGCGACGTGGCCGATCACCAGAACCCGCTGATCACTCCACCCCACCCGGAGGTCCTTAAGGAACCGCCCCACACGGTTCACGGCCTGCCGCCAGCTTTCTCCGTTCGGATAGGGCACGTCCTGGTACCGTCGCCGGTTCTGGAGGACGGTCTGCGCCGGCTGTCCATTCAGCTCGCCGTAGTTGCACTCCCGCAACCGCCAGTCGTGCACCACCGTCAGGCCGCTGCCGCTCATGGCAATGTCGGCGGTTTCCACAGCCCGCCGGAGGTCCGAGACAAACACCACGGCCAGGTCATCATGTCGCCGGCGTTCGCCGAGTTCGTGGGCAAGCGTGCGTCCACGGGCGGAGAGGCGGCTGTGATGCCACCCGGACGCCACCCCACGGTCGTTCTCTTCGCTCCAGGAATGCGTCTTAAATACCAGGGAAATGGCCACGTCCGAAGTATCGGCTTCGACAGCCCAGGCAATCACCAAGAGCGGTTTCTTCCGCTGATGCCGTCATCCCCGGTTGCCTGCACCGTCAACTTCTGTGGGACGACCGTCCCACAGTTCCAGAGGCAACGCCAGCCGCTGGAGGAAGCGTCCACTGCCAGCGACACCCAGGCTCACAGCACACAAGAGCCGGACGGTCCACTCGCTGAGCCGCGCGTCTCCTGCGCCCATCGGCAGGGGGATGACCCGGAACGTGTTGAATGCCATGCCAGGAAATCTGGTCATCCTGCCGGCATGGGGCCTGCGCTGGTCTGCCCCAGCGTCGTGGAGTGCCGTAGCACCAGCACCCGACCACTGCACACCAGCGCTGACCGTCTGGGCTGAGCGGCATGCTCACTGAACGTCCTTCCCGCACCACTCCACTGGAGATTTCACAGTTTACTGAAAAGTCGTACACTTCTGTCATGTCGGATGAGTCCCCAGCGCCCGCCACGACCACGTCAGAAAGCGAGCAGTTCATGGAGCGGGCGGGCCTGCTGTTCGAGATGGTGGGCATGCCGCGCGCCGCAGGGCGTGTGCTGGGGGCGCTGCTGGTGGCCCCGCCACACGGACGGACACCCGCTGAGCTTGCCGCCTTGCTCCAGTCCAGCCGCGCCAGCATGAGTGGGGCGATCAAATACCTGACGCTGGTGGGCCTGATCGAACGGGCGCCGAATCCTGGTGAGCGCGCCGACCGCTTCCGGATGCGCCCCAACGCGTGGGCGATCCTGACCGAGCAGGGCAACCGGCGCATCCAGCCGCTGCACGAGCTGGCGCAGGAGGGCCTGCGGGCGCTGCCGACCGGAGGCGACCCCACGCCCCTGCGCGAGATGGAACAGTTCTACGCCTATGTCCTGCAGGTGTTTCCAAAGATGCTTGACGAGTGGCACCGCGTCCAGCGGCGCCCATCCTCCACCCCCTGAGGAGCAGTCATGAATGCCATCGAAACGAGCGACCTGAGCAAGCTGTATGCCCCCGGCGTGGGCCTCGACCGGCTGAACCTGCAGGTGGCGGCGGGTGAGATCTTCGGCTTTATCGGCCCAAATGGGGCGGGCAAGACGACCGCCATCCGCACCCTGATGGGGTTTCTGCGGCCCAGCGGGGGAAGCGGGCGCGTCCTGGGACACGATGTGTGGCAGGAGCGGGTCAAGGTTCACGCGCGAGTGGGGTACCTCCCCGGCGAGGTGCACCTCCCGGATCAGCACACCGCCCGTGAACTGATGCAGCGCAGCTGCACGCTGCGCGGCGGGGCCAGCATCGCGTACGGTCTTGAGGTGGCGCGGCGCCTGGACCTCCGGCTGGACGCCCGGTTGAGGACCCTCAGTAAAGGCAACCGGCAGAAGGTAGGGCTGACCCTCGCCCTGATGCACCGCCCGGAACTGCTGGTGCTGGACGAACCGACCGACGGTCTGGACCCGCTGGTCCAGGAGACGGTGCTGGAGCTGCTGCGCGAGGCGGGGAGCGAGGGCCGCGCCGTGTTCCTGTCCAGCCACGTCCTGAGCGAGATCGAGCAGGTCGCGGGGCGGGTGGGCATCATCCGGCGCGGCGAACTGATCCGGGTGGAGGGTGTCCAGGCGCTGAAAGCCAGCCTCCCTCAACAGGTGACGCTTCAGTTCGCCCGGACGCCCGTGGTCAATCTCGCGGCTCTGCAGGGCATGAGTGCCGGCGTGACGGAGGGGCTGGCGTTCCGGGGCTGGTGGCGCGGCAGTCCCGACCGGCTGATCCAGGCGCTGGCGAGTGAATCGCTGACCTCGCTGAGCCTCACGCCGTCCACCCTGGAGGCCGCCTTTCTGGACGAGTACCGCAATAAGCCGGTGCAGGGGACGGTGGAGCATGTGGCGTGAAGTCTGGAGGCAGGCCATGCAGGATGGCCGCCGCAGCCTGCTGTGGTGGGCGGTGGGCCTCGCCCTGTACACGGTGATGCTGCTGGCGTTCTTCCCGCTCCTGAAGGGGAACACGGCCATCGACGCCCTGATGAAGAGCCTGCCCGAATCGGTGCGGGCCCTGGCCGGCGACAACCTCGGCACGCCCGCCGGGTATGTGGGCGGCAAGCTGCTGAGCACCATGCCGATGCTGCTGACGCTGTTTGCCGTGCTGCAGGGCTCGGCGCTGATCGCGGGGCAGGAGGAGCGCGGGTGGCTGGAGTTCCCCCTGGCCCAGCCGCTGCCGCGCACGGCCCTGCTGCTGGGCCGCACCGTGGGGCTGCTGACCATGATGCTGGCCCTCGGCGCCGTGCTGTTCCTCAGCATCCTGCTGGCCGGGCAGCTGTTCCAGGCGCCACTGCCTGCTGGACAGCTGCTGGTGACGGTGGCGCTGCACATCCTCGGCGCGTGGCTGTTCGGGGCCCTGGCGCTCGCGATCGGCGCGGCGACGGGCCGCCCGGGGCTGGCCGTCGGCATCGGCGCGGGTCTGGGCATCGGGCTGGTGGTGCTGCAGGGCGTGGCCTCGCAGGTGCAAGTGCTCCGGGATCTGGCCTGGCTCAATCCCTGGAAATACGCCCTGAGCGATCTCCCGCTGGAACACGCGGTGAGTCCCACCCCGCTGCTGGTCTGCCTGCTGCTGGGCGGTGCGCTGGTCTGGATCGCCGCACGCCAGTTCAACTCCCGGGACCTGCGAGGGTAAGCACAGCCCACCGGTCAGGTTCAGGGCCTTGCTTCCACCCTGGGGAGGTTCCAGCCCGTTCCGCTGGGGGCAGGGCCCTTCCGCCTTGCCTTTGTCGAACGTGCTACGACGAAGGGCACGTCGTTCTCGTTGTAGGGGGCACGTCACACTCGGGCATGTCCATCTCGTTGCTTCACGGACCGTTCGCGCGGGTGTGGTGGGCCGGGCTGATCAGCATGACCGGCAACTGGATGCTCGCCGCCGCCCTTCCCGCGTACGTGTACCTCGCCACCGGCTCGGTGCTCGCCTCCAGCCTGCTGTTCTTCGCGTCCGTGGCGCCGCACGTGCTGCTCGGCTCACTCGCGGGCGCCGTTGCGGACCGCGTGGACCGGGTCAGGCTGATGACCGGGCTCAATCTGCTCGCCGCCGTGAGCGTCCTGCCGCTCCTGCTGGCCGCGCCCGGCCTGATGTGGCCGGTGGTGCTGGTGTGTGTGCTGGAGACCCTCGTGACGCTGCCGCTCGGCCCGGCTGAGAACGCCCTGCTGCCCACGCTGGTGCCGTCCACGCACCTGCCCCGCGCCAACGCCCTCAACGCCCTGAACAACAACGTCGCGCGGCTGCTCGGGCCCGCACTCGGGGGGCTGGTGCTCGCCCGCGTGGGGCTGCCTACGGTCGTGCTGCTCGACGTCGCGTCCTACCTCGCCGCGGCCGCCCTGCTGTGGCCGCTCATGCGGCCTCCCGCCTCCCGCCCGGCCGTCCGGATCGACTTCACAGCGGTCCGGCAGGCCGGGCGGGCGCTCGTGACCGTCTCCGGTGAGGGGCTGCGTCTGGCCCGGCAGGTGCCGGCATTGCGGCTGCTGCTGTTCACCACGGCCCTCGGTGGACTTGGGGAGGGCCTGTTCGCGGTGCTGCTCGCCCCGTTTGTCACCAGCGTCCTGCATGGAGGCGAGGGCGCGTACGGACTGATCCTCAGTGCCCAGGCGGTGGGCGGGCTGATCGGTGCGGCGGTGATGACGCCGCTGGCCGGACGCTGGTCACCCGTAACGCTCGCCGCCACAGGCGCGGTGGGCCTTGGCGTGATCGACGCCCTGATCTTCACGTCCCCGCTGGTGCTGACCGGCGTGTGGCCCGCGCTGCTGCTGATGGTTCTCGCCGGACTGCCCGCGAGCGCCGCCGGTGTGGGCTGGACCACCCTGATGCAGCGCATCACCACGGACGAACGGCGGGGTCAGGCCTTTGGGCTTTCCGCGCAGGTGTCGGCGCTGAGCGTCCTGGCCGGGACCGGCCTCGCCAACGTCGCACGAACCCCGGACGCGATCCTGCCGGTCATCTCGGTGCACGCCGTGACGCTGCTCGCATCAGGCGTGGTCGTCGCGCTGCGGCGGCGCGTCCTCGAAGTCCCGCCTGCCGACGTCCCCCGAGCGCCAACGGAGCGCCTGCCAGGCTGAGCGTCCTACCCTTCCTCCTGCAGCGGTGCGACAGCGAGGCGCAGCAGGTACGGGCGACCATTCGCCAGTGCGCCGCCGTAACGCTGCCGCAGCGCGAACAGCTCACGCTGCAATGCCTTGGCCTGCGCCTGGTCGAGGTACAGCACGCCCCAGGAATCCCACACCGCCGGCTGCTCGTCCGACAGCAGGTCCATGAAGAACGCGTTCTCCTGCTCCCCGGGCGCCGGACGGGGCTCGACGTTCTCCGACACGTGCCCGCCCGGCTCGCGGTACACATGAAGGCCCAGCGGCCGACCCCGTCGCCCGGCCGCCTCCACCCAGGCCGCGCCGATGCTGCGCGACAGGCGCCGCTGCGCGCCCTGGAACAGCACGTCCCCGAGCTGCTGATCAGACTCGAGCGGCGTGACGTCAAAGGGAATGAACAGCGACCCAGGCGCCCGGTACAGCGGCATCGGACGGCCCCGCCTGGGCTGCTCGCCCACCCGGACAAGCAGACCGAAGTGAACGAACTGGCGGATGCGTGACGTCATGGTGGTCAGCGGCACCCCCACCTCATGGGCGGCGTCCTGCGCGGTTCGGCTGGCGCCCAGGAATGGCGCGAGACTCGCGCGGACCACGGGATCAAGCAGCCGCCTCGCCGCGTGAGGCGAGACCACCACGAGCTGGTCAGCGCGGACAGGAAACACCGCTCCACCATACCGGAAGACGGCGGTTTGCCCGGAAGCGGACGCGGTGGGCAGGATGGACAGGCGTCGCCCGAACGGTCCGGTCATGGATGGGGCCGACGTCAACTTGGCAATTGGCTACTGTACGGGTCTGCAGACGACCGCCCCCGTGACGGTGACCGTCCGAGCTGACTTCCGGTGCTCTGGAGTGACGCCATTGAGCTGGACGGAGACCGCGGGGTCATCCGGGGCGCGTTAACTCCAGGTGGAGGTCATCGAAGGCAGATGGACAGGAGGGCACCGCAGGCGGCAGGCAGATCGGTGCGGGCACGATCCCATTGATCTCTAGGTGAGCGATGACAGAACACAGCGCAGAGTCCCCGGCTGGCCAGGCAGCGGCGATGCGTTCCAAGGGCCAGGTCCCGCAGGCTGCGTATGCTGTCGACATGACGGCCAGGGAGAGTGCGCTCCTGCAGTTCTTGAGGCGTCATGGCACCTTCGACGGCTGGCAGGAATCGTGGAACAGCGTTCCGCTGGCCTTTCGGGTTGGCCTGACGCACGCGTTGCCTCCTCGCGACTTCATCGCGTCGGTCCGCACCCTCGTGCTGCGCGGTGATGATGTGTTGCTGGTCCATGCCGAGGTGCCGATCCTGACGCTGGGGGGTCGGCCGGAAGCGGGAGAAACGTTGCACGAGGCGCTGATTCGTGAGGTGGCGGAAGAGAGTGGCTGGCATGCTCGTCCGCTGAGCATCATCGGGTTCATTCACGCGCAGCACCTCGATGAGCAACGGCCCGCCTGGGGTCGGCCGGCGCCACACTTCGTGGATGTGGTGTTCGCATCGGAAGCACTCGAGTTCGCGCCGGGGCGACAGGATGCTGGCGAGTGGCCGTGCGAGTTCATTCCTGTTGCGGCGGTTCACGAGGCCGGTGTCCACCCGATCGACGCGACGCTCTAGCAAGCCGCCGTGGCCTGTCGCAATGGAGCGCCGAACAGGGGTGACCACCCTCTCGAATGAAGGCGCCGCTGCAGGTGATCCAACCTGTCTAGGGCAAGCTGCCGTCGCCCCGTCGTGAGACGGGGCCGCTGCGCCCAGCGGCCCTCACCGGCTGATGTGCAGCCGGAGGCGCCTTCCACACCGCCCCCATCCTTCCGTTGAGCCTGCGGGAGCAGGATGACTCGTCCACGTACACCTGCGCCCTGGTCATCACAGGCCACTCAGTGCGCTGCGGCTCCCGGTTCATCAGGCATGCCCGTCTGAGTCGAACGCACGGTGCTGATGGCCAGCAGGTTCCAACCGAGGCAGCCGCATACGGAAGCCCCATTCGTGGCATAAACCCACCGGGACGGTCAGCCGCAGGGTGCGGCCCTCAGCACCCAGGTGCAAACCTCGCTTCTGATCCACCGCTGTCTACCGACATTCCGGGGACGAACCCCATGTTCTCCCAGAGGGGCTTCAAAAGGTCACGTTGATCGAGACCCCAATTCTGGAGAAGTACGTGCCAAACCGGTAATAGATATCTGTGCCGCCAGGGAGGAAGCCCTGAATACGGAAGGCAGCCTGTGCGACGGGCATCTCCGGTCCCGGCGCCTGCGCGTAGAAGCGCACATGGCGTTTCGTGACGTGGCCATCCCCGTAGGCTTCGCCCAGATTCTGGGCGACCGTATTATGCAGGTCATCATCCGCCAGACCCAGGTCTGCGATCGGGGCCTGCACGGGTGGATCAACGGTCATGGACAGCACGGCATCCACCCAGGTGCCGTTGGGCACTACCTCGGGCACGCCAAGCAACGTCGCCGTGAGCTTCAGCGGTTTCTCGGTGACATGCAGCGGCGCGCTGGCAAGGTCGCGCCCGTTCTGACTGGCCACCACGGTGTAATCCTGCTCCAGCAGCAGCTCATTGGGATATGGGTCGTCTGCCGTGAGCCGACTCGCGAACAACTGGAGTTGGGCGTCGCCGTTGCCAGCCACCAGAGGCGTCTGCAGGTCCAGCGGCGACACGGTGAAATTCGGGTACGTGGGGGAGGCGTGGTACACCAGCCGGAGATTCACTGGGCCGGCAGGGAAACCGGTCAGATGGGCCTTCAGGGCTGTTCCATGCAGGTGATACAGCTCCAGACTGGCCCTGTCGAGGGTGAGGTGCGGTTGGGTGGTGGCCTGGCAGGAGATGGTGGGGTTCACCCAGTCGGCGTGATCGTAGAAGTTCCCGTCTCCGGCATCCGTGACACGCAAGCTGAGGCTTGACTTCCCGGTCAGGTCAGCCGTGAGGGTCTTCGGCCCGTCGCTGCCGCGCACCACTCCACTATCGGTCAACTTCTTCCCGTCCGCCCAGACCTCGAACACCACCGAGCCCTTGGTGCCAACCTCGTCGTCAATGCCCACCGTCGCGGTGAAGCTGGTGCAGGTCGCCCCTGCGCTGGCCAGGCTGTAGCGGAGTTCCGAGGTGGAGTGCACGCCGTAGCCTTTGGCATAGACCTGCCCGCCAATGGTCAGGGGATTCCCGTCCAGCTGCTGCCGACCGCCATTGCTGCGGTTGACTTCAATCGGTCCCCAGCCGCTGCTGGCGTACGTGGGCTTTTCGTAGCCCAGGGTATTGGTGCCGGGCGTCAGGCTGAGGGCCGAGAGGGCGCTGGACGTCCACGGCTGGGAGGGGTGGGCGGCGTACTCGGCGGCGTACGGGTCGGTGGGCGAGGTGGCCTGCTGACCGCAGGCAGCGAGCAGCAGGGAGAGGGCCAGCAGGGCAGGCTTCTTCATGAATTCCTCCTGGCCCGACAGCGCGGCGTCGGATGAGGGCAACAGGCCAAGCCAACCTTAACCTTTCCCCCGAACGGATGCCGCGCAGATGCTTGTGTTCCTGATCACCTTGCCTTGCCCTTACCTTCATGTGTAGGACGAAGCGTCACAGGGTTGGGAAGACGGGCCTGCTGCCGACGGCTGTGGTTGGAACATGCTGGTTGGTGTGGGTTCTCCTCCACGCTCAGTCCAGGCCTACCCGCTGCCGGTAGGCGGCGACGGGCCACGCTCGTCCACCCCCCTGGCGCACCCACTCGATGTCCCCGGATGCCGAGCGCTGGAACTGAAGGGGCTCGCCGACCGCACCGAACCCGGCTTCCGGTACCGGCATCAGCGTTTCGGTGTCCACCACGGTCCATTCCGTGACGCTCAGGGTCGGGTCGCCCTGGGGCGTGAGGGAGACCAGGCGGCCTTCCAGGTTCACTACATCAAACACGCCCCAGTCGGTGGCAAAGCGCCCGGTGAACCGGTCCAGGTCAACACCAGGCGCGTCAGTACCCTCCTTCATCGGCGGGTTCATCGCCAGGTCGATCAGCTTGATGATGTTCGTTGCCCATTCCGTGGCGGGGCCGCCCAGGCAATTCGTGAGGACCGACACGGTCAGGCCGGAGTTCGGGTCGACCCACGTCTGCGTGATGTGCCCCGGGAAGCCGCCCGAGTGGCCCACCACCGTGCGGCCCCCGATCTCCTCCACGATCAGGCCCAGCCCATACCAGCGCTTCACTGGGCGAGTGATCTCGGATTCCCGGCGCTGCATCAGGCGCCGCGAGGCGTCCGTGAGCAGCTCGGCGCGTCCGAGGACATGCACAGCGAAGAAGGCCGTGACGTCTTCCGCCGTGCCGTAAAAGCCGGTGGCTGCCGCCATCGCCCGGGTATCCGAGGACGGCAGCACCCGACGGGGATCATTGCCGGCCAACCGACCGCTGTGCCCGGCGGCCAGCTCGGCCTCGCGTTCCACAGGCAACTCCGGCCCCAGGTGGGTGAGCCCAAGTGGCCCGATCACGTGCGAGGCCATGTACTCCGCGTACGACTGGCCGCTGGCCGCCTCAAGCACTAGCCCCAGCAGCGAATACCCCATGTTCGAGTACTTGAAGTACTGGTCCGGCGGATATACCAGCTCGGCGCGGCACAGGGCAATCAGGGCCTCACGGTCGGGAAAGGCGTGGAGCTGCTGCCAGTAATCACTGTCCGCCCCGTCGCGGTTGATCCCGGACTGGTGTCCCAGCAGGGCCCGCAGCGTCAGCGCCGCAGCGGGCGAGCCGGCCAGCTCCGGCAGCCAGCGACCAGCCGGGTCGTCCAGGCGCAGCACGCCACGCTCCGCGAGCTGAAAGATCGCCGTCGCCGTGAAACTCTTGGAGTGGGAGGCAATTCGAAACAGGTGCTGCGGGGTGAGCGGCTGCCCGGTGGCCTCGTTCGCCACGCCCAGCGCAAACGATGCGGCCAGCTGATCTCCGACCCGCACCGCGACCTGAACGCCAGGGACCCGCGCCAGGTCCCGCTGGTAGTCCAACCACGATGGAAGGTAGGAGCTCAGGGCACGGACCGTATCCAGGAGAGGCATGCCTCTACGGTAGCGCCTGCGGTGGGGCGGAGCAGCACGCTGACCCGACCAGCGGATCGCCTCCAGGGAACGTCCGGTGCTGCTGGACGCGGGCTCCCTTCCACCGTGGCCTGGAAGCGCGCACCATGCCAGGTGTTCTGCCCGCAGGCAGACGGGTGCAGACGGCTGCGCCCTGCGATCGCTCCGTTCGACCATGAACCCTGACGACACCTTCCCCTGTTCTCACTTCCCCTACCTCAGAGCAGATGTAGAGGAGTCTCATCGCAGGAACCCAGGATCTGCGCCAACACGATCAGGAACAGAATCGCCAGAACAGGCGAAAGCCAGGCGGGCTTAGTGCCAGGTCCGTTGGGTCTCGTCCGCAAGTGACTTCGAGGGTCAACGCGGAGCAGGCGGTCAACCCATCTGCAGGGATGGTCCTGGGGTGCTCGGTGGGCAGGGTCCCGCTGCCCGGCATCAGCAGCGCAGCTTGTGTGAACCAACCTGTCATCTTCAGCGACGTGCTGCGCGTGGCCCTGACTGAAGGCAGAGGGGACGACCAGCTGGTCGTCCCCTCTGCCTTCAGTCTGTGGTTAGTGGCGGCCTGAAGTGTCGTCGGTGTCGACGTCACCGGTCTTGTTGACGTCGAGCACTTCCTTGCCGACAGTCTCCGTGAAGGTGCGCTGCTCACTTTCGGTGCGCTTGCCGACCTCCACCTCCTCGGTGACGTAGGCCTGCTTCTGCACGTTGGCGCGCTCGGCCTCCAGGTCCACCCGGATCGTTTCGCTGTCGCTGCCCAGCGTCACGTTGCCGTCCACCGGACGCGGGTCGCTCACCGGGTGACGCTCGATCACCACCTCGTCGTGCGAGAGGTTCACGTTGACATTCTCGGTGCGGGTCTCCACGTGCTTGCCCACCTCAACCGAACCGGCCCGGTAGCGGTCCTTGTTCACCTGTAAGCGCTCTTCCAGCAGCTGCAGACGATCCGGGGTCCGGAACAGACTCTGGTCCTGGTAGTGGTCGGCCGCGCGGGCCGCCACGCCAGTCGTGGCCGGTGCCTGATAGTCCGTGCCCTTCAGCACGCGGAGGTCCGACACCTGCGCCTCGTCGCTGTGCATCTCGCCAGCGCTGTAGGCCTGGAGGTCACGGACCTGGTCCTTGGTGAGGGTGTCGAAGTACACCGCGTCGTCCTCGATGCGGGCGAGGCCGACCGGCACCAGCACCTCTTTGCGGGTGAACCAGCTGCCGGCTTCGACGAGCAGGTAGCGGATGGTGCCGCCATTTTCGGTCATGGCATCCCGCACGGAGCCGACCTGTTCACCGCCGGCGCCGTACGCGGGCAGGCCGATCAGGCTGGTCTGGGCCTGGCCCAGGTCATAGTTATGGTCGCGAACAAGCTCGGACAAGGGGGTCAATACAGTCATGTGGAAGCTCCTTGAGAAGTGAGGCGCAGGACGGGTCAGCCGACCTCAGAGCGGTTGCCGCTCGCACTGCTGAGTCACAGCTGAGTGTTCAGGATCAGAATTTTTTTACTGCCAAACTTTGGTGAAAAAGTCTTTCGAAAGCAAACCTGCTACCAAACATAAAGAATTACAGTTCAACGAATGAAGGAAACCGGATTCCTGAATAAAAAGAGCTGATGAATCACCCTGATCGGGCCTGGCCAGCGGACCACCGTCTCCCGTTCCCGAAGGACGCGCGCACCTCTGATTCGTGTGCTGACCGCCCCGCATTTGCGTCCCGCAGCGCCTCAGGCTTGGGGTCTGTCGGTGGAGCGGAGCGTGAAATGCACGGTCGTGCCGACGTCCGGCGTGGACTCCAGCCACACCGTCCCGCCGTGCCGTTCCACGATCTTCAGGACGATGGCCAGGCCCAGCCCGGTTCCGTCGTACTGCTCTCGGGTGTGCAGCCGCTCGAACATGCCGAACACGCGCTGCTGGTACTCCGCCGGAATGCCGATCCCGTTGTCCCGGACCCGGAAATGCCACATTGCGCCGTCCCGCTGGGCATCGACCTGAACTTCGGGCGTGACGCCAGGCCGACGGAACTTCACGGCGTTCCCGATCAGGTTCTGGAACAGCTGCGTGAGTTCGCGTCCGTCGCCCAGCACGGCCGGGCATGCGCCGACCTTGACCTCGGCGCCGGTAGACCCGATGGCGGCCTCCAGGCGGCTCAGGGCCTCACGCAAGGGCTGTTCGGTGGGGACGGCGCGCAGCGGGGCGCGTTCGGCGTTCAGGCGGGAGAACACCAGCAGGTCGTCGATCAGCCGCTTGAGGCGCGTCGCGCCAGCGGTCACGCGCGAGAGGTACTGTCGCCCGCGGTCATCGAGGGCCTCGCCGTACCGCAGGGTAAGCAGGTCGCTGAAACTGGCGATGGTGCGCAGCGGCTCCTGCAGGTCGTGGCTGGCCACGAACGCGAACCGCTCCAGTTCGGCGTTGCTGCGCTGAAGTTCCCGGTTGGCGGTGGCCAGCGCGTCCCGCTGCGCCTCCAGGTTCGTGGCGGCCTGCGCCCGCTCCAGCGCCAGGGCCAGCGTTGCGGCGGTGCGGCGCAGCAGGTCCTGTTGACCCGCGGACCACGCGCCCGGACCAGCCCGCCAGGCGACCAACGCGCTCACCACCTGATGCTCCGCGGTCACCACCGGCTCAACCGCACAGGCCACCGCGTCCAGCCCGGGCACGTGGTCCGGAGCCTGCGCGTCGCTGTCCAGGTACGCCGCCTGGCCGGACGCCACGACCCGGCGGAGCACCGGCGTGTCGGCCAGCGTGAGCGGCTCGCGCGCCAGGGTGGCGCGGACCGCGTGCGGCACCTCCCCCCAGATGTGCACGGGAGGTTGGTGCGCCTGGTCGACCGGGACCACCATCACGCACGTCACGTCCAGGGCGGGCCCCACGGTCTCCAGCGCCCGCGCCACCACGTCGTCCGGGGACGACACGACCTGCAGGGCGTCGCCCAGCGCAGCCAGCACTTCCGCCCGGCCGCGCGCCTCCTCGCGTTCGTGTTCGGCGCGGGCCCGGTCGCTCACGTCAATGGCCACGCCCACCATGCCGTTCACCTGACCCCGCTGGTCCTTGAGCGGCTGGTACCAGCCTTCCATCGAGAGGCCCTGGAACGTCCCGGTCTGGTGCACGGTCTCGCCCGCCAGTGCGCGCTTCATCGGCTCCAGCACCTCCGGCGCGTCGCCGTAGAGCGCCTCGGCACGCTGGCCGACCAGCGCGTTGGGCGTCTGGCCCAGCGCGGCGAGCGCGGCACCAGCCGACAGCAGGTAGCGGCCCTGCCGGTCCAGTGCGAACAGGATCAGCGGCGCGCTGGACACCACCGCCTGCAGCACCGCCGCCAGTCGTCGCTCCTCGCTGATGATGCGGCCCTCCGGAATCAGCAGCGTGATCCGCCCCTCTTCATCACGCACCGGTTTGAGGGAAAAGTCGATGGTGGCGGTCTGGCCGTCCGCGCCCAGAATGTCCACGTCGTAGCGCACCGTCTCCCCTGCGGCCGCGCGGTGTACGGCGGCGCGCACCTCCTGACGGTCTGCCTCGCCCCGCCACCAGGGCGTGTCCCACAGCGGCGTCCCCGCGACGTCCTGGAGCGTGACCCCCGCGAACTCCAGGGCGGTGCGGTTCGCTTCGATCACGGTGCCGTCCGGATGCAGCACGCCGATCAGCTGGAACTGGCTGTCGAAGACGCTGCGGAAGCGCCGCTCACTCTCCCCCAGCGCCCGGGTGCGCTCCTGCACCCGCTGCTCCAGCAGGGCGTTGAGGTCCTGCAGGCTTTGCTGGGCCTCGACCTGCGGGGTGACGTCAGTGTGCACCCCCACCCACTCGCGGATGCGGCCGTCCACGTTCAGTACGGGCACGGCACGCGCATGGAAGTGACGGACGGTGCCGTCGGCCACCCGGACCCGCTGGAGGACGTCCAGAGCGGAGCGGGTCGCCACTGCGCGGTGCCACGCGGCCAGCGTGGAGGCGCGGTCCTCCGGGTGCAGGGCGTCGGACCAGCCGTACCCCTGGTAGCGCTCGCTGGCCTGGCCGGTCAGCGCGGCCCACCCCGGCTGGTCGCCGAGCATTTCCCCGCTGGGGCTGTTGGTCCACACCACCTGCCGCGTCGCGTCGACCAGCGAGCGGTAGCGCTGCTCGCTGTGGTGGGCCGCCTCGTACAGCTGGGCGTTGTCGAGGGCCAGGGCAGCCCGGTCCGCGAGCGCGCGGGCCAGCTCGAGGTCCGCCTCGCCGTACGTCCGCGACGGCTGGGTGGTGGCCAGGCCCAGCACGCCGATGTGCCGGCCGCGCACGGTCAGCGGCACATTGATCACCGAGTGGAGTCCCATGGCATAGAACGCCTCTCGCAGGTCCCGCTCGGGCAGGTCATCGACGACGCCGGGCGGCACCACCGGCACCAGCACCGGCTGTCCGGTCTGCAGCACCCAGGCGGGCGAAGCGACGGCGCGCGGGTCGTGCGGTGCCTGACCGAGAAACCGGTGCAGCAGCGCCACCTGCTCCGGGTCCGGGTGGGCGGCCGCCACCGCCACCATCCGGCCGCTGTCGTCCGGCAGGTACACGGCCGCCCAGTCGGCGACGTGCTGGATGGCCAGGGTCGTGATGCTGTTCAGCGTCGCCTGAACGTCCAGGGACCCGGCCAGGGCCGTGCCGGCCTCCGCCAGCAGGCTGGCCCGCGCGTGGGCGGCCTGCAGGGCGTCGTGCTGCCGGGCGCGCTGCAGCGCCTGGGCACTGAGTTCCGCCAGCTCCAGCAGGTGCGGCTGCCGGTCTGGCCGGACGTCCCCCTCATCGTCAAAGGCGAGGGTCAGGCTGCCCAGCACGCACCCGTCCGCGACCAGCGGCAGCGCGGCAAAGGCGCGCGTGCGGGCGTGCAGCAGCGGCAGCGCCGCGCTGTCCTCCCGTTCCAGGTCCCCGCGGGTGGCGAAGACGGCCCGGTTCGCCCGGAAGGGTGAGCCCAGCGGGGTGCCGGCATCAGCAGCAGCTCGCGCCCAGAGCCCCTCGAGGCGCTGGTCTTCCCCGACGGACCCCACGCTGTCCGGCGTCCCGTCTTCCGCCAGCAGCATCAGGTGGCCTGCGGAGGCGGCCGTGCTGGGCACGACCTGCTGCAGGATGACGGCCTGGACATCCAGTGCCGTCCTGGCCTGCGTCAGGATCCTGGACAGGTCCAGCACGCGGCGGAGGCGCTCGACCTCCACGGCCGCGTCTGCCGGGGGAGTGTGTTCAATGAGCACCACCAGCCCGGCGGCGCGGCGCTCCGTATCATGCACCGGCAGCACCGTCCCCTTGACTGGCCGAACACCTTCGGTGGTGGTCATGGTGAAGCGCAGGGGGGGCTTCGGCGTCCCGTCCGCCAGCGCCGCGTGGCAGGCCCCGAGCACCGGGGCGGGCAGTACCTGAGCGAGCGGCTGTCCCCGGGCCGCCTGGCCACCGGCGTCTGTCAGCGTCCTCAAGGCGAGGTTGACGTGGAGCACCCGCAACGCGGCATCCACGAGCACCGCCCCGGCGGAATGCACGTCAAGCAGCGTCTGGATGGTGGTGAGATCCCCATACCATCCGGCCGGGGCGGGGGCGTCGGGTGGACCAGGCACAGCCCAGTCTAGGCCCTGCACCCTCCCGCCTGGGACGAATTTTCGGCATGCGCACCACAGCGCCAGCGGACCTCCAATCCAGCACGAGCAGGGCGCGGACAGAAGCGTCCGCGCCCTCACCTGTCCGCGCATGACCTAAGCCATCGGATGAAGGGTCACCCCGAGGGCAGGGTCTTGGGACGTTCGATCCGGACGCGGACCTCATTCACAAACTCCTGGCTGCCCAGCACCTGAAGCTCGTCTCTGGCCTGGATCATGGTTGACCCGTTGGGCACGATGTACTCCCCGTCCCGGTGAATCAGCAGGATCAGCGCCTCAGGCGGGAACCGCAGGTCCACAATCCGTTCGCCGACCACCCTGGACTGTGGGGGGACCACCACCTCGACCAGGTCGTTCTTGCCCGCCCCGGTGGGCGTGAACAGCAGGCGCTGCGTGTTGGGTCCGGCCTTCTGCTCTTCCACCTTCAGCCACCGCGCGACCAGCGGCAGCGTGGTGCCCTGGATCAACAGGCTGGTCAGCATGATGAAAAACGCGACGTTGAAGATGATGTGCGAGCCGGGCAGTTCTTCGAGCAGTGGAAATGTCGCCAGGATGATCGGGACCGCTCCACGCAGCCCGACCCAGGCCACCATGCCCTTGTGGTGCACCGGCATGCGGACCAGGGCCAGGCTCACGAAGACGGCCAGGGGCCGGGCCACGAACATCAGGAACAGCGAAATCAGCAGCGCCGGGACCGCGATCAGCGCGACCTGAGACGGGAAGACCAGCAGGCCCAGCAGCAGGAACATCCCGATTTCCAGCAGGTAGGTCAGCCCCTCGTGCCACTGGCGCAGCGAGCGCTGGTGCACGAAGACACTGTTCCCCAGCACCACCCCGGCGATGTAGACCGCCAGGAAGCCGCTGCCTCCAAGCAGGGCGGTCACGGCATACACCAGGCCCACCAGCGCCACGGACAGCACGGTGTAGAGGCCTTCTGAGGGGAGGTTGATCCGGTTGAAACTGCGCACCGCCAGCCAGCCGAGCCCCAACCCGACCGCGGCCCCCAGCAGCATCTGCCGGGCGAACAGCAGCAGCAGCTCGGTCCAGGAGGAGTCGGGGTGGCCGATCAGCGCGGTCAGCCCGATCACCAGGAACACGGCCATCGGGTCGTTGACCCCGGACTCGAATTCGAGCAGCGGTTTGATCTGGCCCTTGAGCCCGAGCGCGCGCTCCTTGAGGACCGAGAAGACCGCGCTGGCGTCGGTGCTGGACACCACCGCGCCCAGCAGAAAGCTCGTCAGCCAGGGGAGGTTCAGCAGCAGGTGCGCGATCACGGCGATCAGGCTGGTGGTCAGCAGCACCCCGACGGTCGCGAGCGCCAGCCCGCCACGCAGCGCGGGCCGGGTGTGTTTCCAGTTGGTTTCGAGCCCGCCGGAATACAGAATGAAGGCCAGGGTGATGATGCCGACCGCCTGGGTCAGGTGATAGTTCTCGAACTGGATGCCGCCCGGGCCTTCACTCCCGGCCAGCATGCCGATGACGAGAAACAGGACCAGGCCCGGCACACCCAGGCGTCCACCCAGCTTGCTGGCGAGCAGGCCCACCAGCAGCAGGACGGAGATGATCAGAATCGGCAGGTCAATTGGATTGATGTGGTTCATGGCTGCCTCCCGGAAGACCGTGGCGAGATCCAGAGGCGCTGGGTTGATCCGCGAACACCGACCCGGCCGTATTGCGACCAGGCCACTGAAACGTCATACACCCGGGGCGCTTGAGTGGGCCTCGTGGGCGAGTTCTGTGTCGATAAAGGCCTGCAGCGCTTCACGGAAGTCGCTCCCGTCTGCGGGCAGGCCGGCGGCCTGCACGGCATCACGAATGGCGGCCGACAACAGCTGCGAAGCGGTCCGGGTCCGGCTGGCCTCCATCAGTTCCGCGAGCTGGGCGAGCCAGAACGCATCTGTGGCCTTCAGGCGCAGGGTGACCTTGGTTTCCGGCAGGTCTCCGCTCAACCCACGGGCGGCCCGTTCTTCCATCACGCCCTGAACCAGGCCCTGAACCCGGGTTTTTGCTTTGTGTGGCATGGTAACCTCCACGTCTCAATGTGCCACGATTTCATGGCAATTTGCTGGCAATCTTTGCAAGGACATGACCCTCAGCCAGGCCAGGCGCGGCTTCTGCCTTGCGCCTGGCACGCAGGTTCAGATGCCGCGGGCTGTGGCTGAAGCGTTCCTTCCCGGGGATGACGCGCGCACCTCCGCCCCACCAGACCCGTGCGGGGAGGCGTCGACGAATGCGGTGGCGACCGGGGGTGCCCCATCAGCCGCAGCGGCCACGGGCCCGGGGCAGATGCGTTTCGCCCTGCTGCGCCGGGTGCCCTGAACCCACTCCGGCTGAACGGAACTCCGGATCAGCGGTCCAGACTGTGCAGGCAGGGGCAAGCACCCCGGCCGAGCGGTTGCCCACCCATGCCCGAACCGGACCACGTCCGGTGCCCGCTGCGACGACAGCTCAGCGGTCGTGACGCAGGCCCAGCACGCGCTCTCCTTTCGGCGTCAGTTCGTAGGCGTCGCTCAGGCCCGACTTGTCCCTCGCCCCCCGCGGTTTGAGGTACCCCTCGCCGACCAGCTTCCGCACCATCAGCTCCTCGAACCGGCTCCTGGGCCGGTGGTACGGGGCCATCGCCTCCAGCAGTTCCGGCTGGTGGATCAGCCGGGGCCGCTCCCGGATGGCCCCGTCGTCCGGGTCGCCCACCATGGCGCGCAGCACGTGCGGCAGCAGTTCACTGAGGCGCGCCGACCCGCCCTGGACCGGCGACGCTTCCGCGGCTGGACCGGCCCGGCGGCCTGCCGGTTCCTGCGCGGCGCTGGGCTTGCCCGGACCGGACGACCCCCGGCTGAGATGCCGGAGATGGTCCGGCAGGCGCTGTTTGATCGGACGATCGGGGCTCATGCTTCAGGGTACCGCCCCAGGGCCTGTTCGGCAGCAGCGTCGTCATCACCGGGCCCTCGGATCAGCGCGTCATTCGCTCACCAGGTCGGTCCCTCCTCACGGCGCCAGTCCGGCCTGACCCGCACCCTGTTGACCGTGCCCCACGGCGTCCTGACCGACCCAGCCGCGTGACCTGCGCCCAGGAACACAGCACCGTCCCCTGACGCTGGCCAATGGAGGTGGGGGGCCGGTCGCCGCGGGTGGTGTGGCCCCCAGCTTCAGCGGCCGCCGGCCACATCCAGGAACGTGCCCGTCACGTAGGAGGCCTCGTCCGAGAGCAGCCAGACGATCGCCTGCGCCACCTCCTCCGGGGTGCCGCCGCGCCCCAGCGGCACCGAGGAGGCCAGCCGCGCCACCCGCTGCGGTTCTCCGCCCGACGCGTGAATGTCAGTGCCGATCAGCCCTGGGCGGACGCCGTTCACCCGGATTCCTTCCGCCGCGACCTCGCGGGCCAGCCCGGTGGTGAGGGAGTCGACCGCGCCTTTGGACGCCGCGTAGTCCACGTACTCGCCCGCCGAGCCGAGCACCGCCGCCCGCGAGGACACGTTCACGATGGCCCCGCCCCGCCCCCCGTAGCGGGTCGACATGCGCCGGACGGCTTCACGCGCGCACAGGAAACTCCCCACCACGTTCGTGGCGAACACCCGCTGCAGGCGGGCCGCGTCCATCTGCTCCACCCGCGCCTGCTGCTCCAGCACGCCGGCATTGTTCACCAGTGCCGTCACCGGCCCGAACGCGCGGTCCACCTCGGCAAACAGCCGGGCAACGTCCGCTTCCACACTGACGTCGCCCTGCACGCTCAGCGCCTGACCGCCCAGGTGCTCGATGTCCTGCACGACCTGCCGCGCGGCATCGGCGTCCTGCCGGAAGTTCACGCCCACAGCGTACCCGTGGTGGGCCGCGAGTCTGGCGGTGGCCGCCCCGATGCCTCGCCCCGCTCCAGTGATGATGACGGTTCCCTTCACGCCTGAGTGTATGGCCTGGCCCCCACCGGCTGGAAGCGCGCCGCTGGAGCGGCGGAAGCGGCAGGACGGCAACGTGCGACGACACCCGCGCGCTGCTGGGGACGGCCTCACCGATCCCCGTGATCCTGGCGGCGGTCTCGGCACCGTGGGGCCGTCCCCTCCACCCGCCTGCGTCAGCCGGGCGTCACCTGCACCGGCCAGACTCCACGCATGTCACGCTCGTTTCCTCTGCTGCTTGCCCTGCTCTGCACCACAAGTTTCGCGCGGACCGCGGTGCCCGCGCCGCTGATCGGCATCTGGGAGCAGGATCAGCCGGTGCAGACCGGCGCTCCGCCCGCGCGGCTGGCGATCAGCGGCGCGCAGCTGCGCGGCACCTACGGCTGTGGCCGCTTCGAGGGCCGTGTGAGCGCCGCGGCGAATTCCCTGACCGTCCGCGCGTCGATGCTGCCGCCCGCCCCGAACGAACGCTGCCTGTACGCCACCACCCTGCCGTTCGTGCATGACCTGAACACCGTGCAGCGCTACGTGGTCTCGCGCGACCACCTGCTGGTCTTTGCCGCCGGCACCCGGCTCAGCTTCAACCGCATCGGCTTCGTGACGCCCGCCGAGAAGTAGGCCGGCGGTCGGGGCGGCACCTGCCTTCCCGCGGCTGAGGCGCTCCGGCGGATGCTGTGCCTTGCCCGCCCCGCCCACATCTCCTAAGCTGAGCCATGTCCACTCCGGCGCGCACCGGGCGCACGAACGGTGCCAACAGCATCGCGTGTGTGGTGCACGCCTGGTGGTGCGCCCGTCTGGGACGCCCGCTGCCGGTGCCCAGCTGAAGCCGCTGGCGTTCCGCCGACTGCGTGGCGCTCACCGACCGTGGCGCCGCCTCATCTGAAGGGAAGAGATGACCATGCCCCATTCCGCTGTCGCGTCTGCCCTGGCCCGCACCCGGTGTCCAGGCGTCCACACCGTGCCGCCTGGGGATGCGGCCGCCAGACCCGGGGCGGCCTGGCGCCGCCTGGGTGCCCGCCCCTGGACGGTGGGGGCCCGGTGAGCGGCCCCGACACCCCGGAGCAGGCGCACGCTGATTTCAGCCGGTCACTGAGCTACGGCGAGTACCTGCGGCTCGACGAGCTGCTGGGCGCGCACCAGCCGCTCACCGGCGCCCACGACGAGCACCTGTTCATCGCGGTGCATCACGTGTCTGAAGTCTGGTTGGGCCTGATCGTGCGGGAATTGCGGGCGGCCATGGCGCTGCTGGAGGCGGGGAGCGTCGACGGGCCGCTGAAGATGCTGAGCCGGGTCGTGCAGGCGCAGGTGCAGCTGACGGCGGCGTGGGACGTGCTGTCCACCATGACGCCCACCGACTACCTGACGTTCCGCGGCGCGTTCGGGCAGGCGTCGGGCTTCCAGTCCGCGCAGTACCGCACGCTGGAGTTTCTGCTCGGCAACCGCCACCCGGCCCTGCTGCGACCGCATGCGCAGCGCCCGGACGTGCACGAGCCGCTGCAGGCGCTGATGCAGGCCCCCACCCTGTACGACCTGACCCTGCGGCTGCTGGCCGCCCGGGGCCTGCCGGTACCGCCCGCTGTTCTGCAGCGGGACGTCTCACAGCCGTACGCGGTGGACGACGCGGTGCTGGAGGCGTGGCTGCAGGTCTACCGGGACCCCTCCGCCTACTGGGAGCTGTACGAGCTTGCCGAGAAGCTGATGGACGTGGAGGACCACTTCCGGCGCTGGCGCTTCGCGCACCTCACCACCGTGGAACGCGTGATCGGTTTCAAGCCGGGCAGCGGCGGCACCAGCGGCGCCGGGTACCTGCGCCGGGCGCTCGAAACGGTGCTGTTCCCCGAGCTGTGGGCGGTGCGCACCCGGCTCTGAGCGGTCACGGGGGCAGCAACCGCGGGGCCGCGCGATGCCGGGTCGCCTGCTCGTAGTCGTGGGCCAGCGCGAGCAGCCGCGCCTCGCTCCACGCGCGGCCCACGAAGATCAAGGCGAAGGGCGCGCCGCTCGCGTGCTGCCCGGCCGGCACCGTCACGCCCGGCAGGCCCGCCACGTTGATCTCCGACACGGTGGTCGCCTGGATGTCGTCCGGGCCGTGCAGCGGCGGCAGGTCACCGAGCCGCTGCGGGAACACCAGGGCGTCGAGCGTGTGCGTGTCCAGCACCCGGTCCACGCGCCCGCGCAGGTCCGCGCGCGCGGCGTGGAAGCGTCGGAGGTCCGGCAGCGCCTCCGGGGCCGCGAGGGCCGCCGCGAGCCGGTGACGCAGGTCGCCCAGCACCTCCCCGGCGGCGAACGGGTCGCGTCCACCCAGGCGACGCAGGGCCGCCAGGCTGGGCGCCGGGCCGTGCGGGTGGCGGCGCAGGTAGCGGTCCAGGTCGTGCGGCAGGCATTCGAAGCCCAGCGAGCCCGGCAGGGCCCGCACGGCCGCCGCGAATCCCGAGCCCGCGAACGGGTCCTCGATCAGCACGCCGCCCAGCGCCCGCAGGTCGTCCAGGGCGCGGGCGTACAGCCGCTGCGTCTCGGCGGACGGCGCCTGATCCCGCCAGCCGGGGCCGTACAGGCCCAGCCGCCGGCCCTGCAGGGCGCCCCGCCGCAGGCCGGCGAGGTACGCCCCCGCCTGCAGGGACTGGCCCGCCATCACGCCCAGCAGCAGCGCGGCGTCCCGCACCGTGCGGGCGTGCGGGCCGATCACGTCCCGGGCGGAGGCGCTGAGCGGCACCGCGCCCTCCGTCGGCACCAGCCCGAAGGTCGGCTTGATCCCCACCAGCTGCTGCGCCGCCGCCGGGTTCTGGATGGAGCCGGCGGTCTCCTCCGCCAGCCCGGCGAACGCGAGGTTCCCCGACACCGCCGTGGCTGTGCCGGCGCTGCTGGCCCCAGGAGCGAGGGCCGGGCACACGGCGTTCAGCGTCGGCCCTGCCCAGCTGCTGTCCGTGCGGGTCAGGTCGTAACTGAAGGCGGGCACGTTCGTCTTCCCGAGGATCACCGCGCCGGCGGCGCGCAGCCGCGCCACCACCGGCGCGTCCTGCTCGGGCCGCAGGGCGTGCCCGCCGGCCGCCTTGCTGAGCGGCGCCCAGCCCGCGGTGGTGGGGAGGCCCGCGACATCCACGCTGTCCTTGATCACCAGCGGCAGCCCCGCCAGCGGCCCGGGCGGCTCACCCGCGGCGAGCCTGGCATCGAGGGCCCGCGCGTCCGAAAGCGCCCGTGGATTCAGCAGCACCACCGCGTTGTACCGCGGGTTGAACCGCTCGATGCGCTCCAGGTACCGGCTGGTCAGCTCCTCACACGAGCGCTCGTGGCGCCGCACGGCCGCCTGCAGGTCCTCGGCCGTTTGTTCCTCGATGTCCACGCGCCCTGCCTCCTGTCCGGAAGGCCGCCGGCCTCCCCGCGACCATGCTGGCAGGTCCTGATGTGGCCTGACCACGGCTCAGGTGCAGGCCGCCTGCATCCGCTGGCCAGGAGAGCCCTGCGGAACATGGGGCAGGACCGTCCGCGAGCCAAGGTCAGGTGGGCCAGTACAGGGCCGCGGTTCACGCCCTCCGGGAGAGCTCGGACCGGGTGGATGCGGGGCCCACACCGGCCCGGAGACCACCGTTTCTGGCCGCACCTGCTGGGCACGCCTGCGGCGGGGGCGTCGCAGCGCCGCCGCTGGACGTGCGCTTCTCGGCGGGATGGGAGGGGCCTCAGCAGGGCGTCCGGACGCGCTTCCCTGTGAAAGGCAACGGCGGTGTCGGCGCATCTGGAGGCGGCGGCCGGCCGTCCCTTGCCTGCACCCTAGCGGGCGGTCCAGCCGAGATCGAGGTCCAGCACCGCGCCGGTCATGCCCCACGCGGCCGGGCTCACCACGTACTGCACCAGCGCGGCGACGTCCTGCGGCTCCAGCAGGCGTTTGATGGCGGCGGGTTCCAGCATCACCTGTTCCACCACCTGCTGCGGGCTGAGGCCCCGCGTGCGCGCCTGGTCCTGAATCTGCCCGTCGACCAGCGGTGTGCGGACGTACGCGGGGCAGATCGCGTTGACGGTCAGGCCCACCGCCGCCCCTTCCAGCGCGGCGGTGCGGGTCAGGCCGATCAGGCCGTGCTTGGCGCTGACGTACGCGCTCTTGTAGGGACTGGCGACCTGCGCGTGGATGCTGGCGATGTTGACCACCCGGCCCGCGCCGGAGCGGCTCAGCGCGTCCCAGCCGTAGCGCATCAGCAGAAACGGCGCGGTGAGCATCACCGCGAGCATCCGGTCCCAGGTGTCCTCAGGGAAGCTGCGGATCGGCTCGATGTGCTGGAAGCCCGCGTTGTTCACCAGCACGTCGAGGCTCCCCAGGGCGTCGAGCGTGGCGTCTACCGCGGCGCGGCAGTCGTCGCGGCGGCTCAGGTCGGCGGGGATGAACGTCAGGCCGTCGTGATCGGCCACCGCGCGCGCTTCCGGGCGGTCAAGGTCGGCCACCGCCACCCGCAGGCCCTGCTGCTGCAGGCTGCGGGCCACGGCCAGCCCGATGCCACTGGTGCCGCCGGTGACGAGGGCCGCGCGCGTTTCGGGTGCGGGTTCAAAGGTGGAGGTCATGGGCTCAGGGTAGCGGCCCGGCGTCACAGTGGCGTCTCACGGCGCGAGGCTGGTCAGCGCGCGGTAGAGCGCCACCGTCTCGGGCAGCGGCGTGAGCCCCAGGCTGCCCAGCGCGCCGCAGCACGCGGTGTAGGCGCGGTGGACGCCGGCCGCCACGCCCAGCTGGTAGCGGGCGCGCATCAGCACCCGCGCGGCGCTCTCCTCGGCCGGGTCGAGCCGCAGGGCGTGGTCCGCGAGCGTCTCGGCCAGCAGGGCCTGCCCGGCGGCCAGCGCGGCGGCGCCTTCCGCCGCCAGCGCGGGCGGCAGCGCCGAAGCATAACGGGCCGCCGCTGCCTGGACAGCCTCCAGGACGCTGTCCGTCACGCTGGACGGCAGCCGCAGCAGCCGCTCGGAGCGGCCTGGCGTGCCGGGCGGCTGGGCCAGCAGCGCCTCGGCGCCGTGCAGGTCCACCTGCAGGTCCGGTCCCGGGCGCAGCCGCAACCACTCGCCGCGGTCCAGGAAAAACCCGCTGGGCGCGCCCGCCTCCAGCAGCGCGCCAAGCGCGTGCAGCGTGACGCGCAGGTTGCGCTCGCCCACCCCCGGCTCGCTGTCAGGAAAGAGCGCCTCCTGGGCCGCGTCGCGCGCCAGTCCGCCGGGCGTCACCGCCAGCAGCGTCAGCAGGTCCCGCGCCTTGGCGCGGCCCCACTCGCGGACCTCGTGGCCCGCCACGCGCAGCGACAGCTGGCCGAGCAGCTGCACCTGCACCTCATGGCCCGGGTGGCTGTCCGGGACGCCGGACGGGTACCCGAGCGCCGCCTCGATGCCCTGCAGCGTCCAGGGCAGCTGCTCCCGGCGGGCCGCGACGCGCAGCGCCGACAGCACCCGCGCGCGGCCCGCCCGGCGGCGCGCCGGGGCCAGCAGCGACGGCCGGCTGAGCAGGAACGGCGCGCGGTGCGCGGCCAGCAGCGCCGGCAGGGCTGGCCCGACCCCGGCCGCGAAGCGGGCCAGCTGCACCGCGTCCTGGCCGAAGGTGTCGCCGCACGCCAGGAATTCCGCGGCGGCCTCGTCCAGCTGGGCGTGCAGGGTCTGCAGCGTGGCCGGGTCGGGCGCCTCTGTGCGGCGCTGCAGCCGGTGGACGGTGCCGAGGGCCGCCGTGAAGCGGGCCAGGCCGCACATGTACCGGTCGCCGCTGTGGCCTGCGGCGTGCAGCGCGGCAGGCCGGTGCCCGCCGTCCTGCCCGGCCAGCGCCTCCAGGTACGCCAGGCCCATGTGCGCTTCCACCGTCAGGCGCGGCGCGATGCCCTGCGCTTCCTCCAACGCCGAGCGGTACGCCGTCTCCGCCGGCGGGTCGTGCCCGGCCGCGAGCAGGGCGTGCCCCTGGCGGGTGCGGGCCAGCGCGCGGACGAAGGGACTCTCCAGCCGTTCGCCTTCCGCCTGCCCGGCGGCGGCGCGGTCCAGCGCGTCGTGCGGCTCGCCCAGCAACGCGCTCAGGAAGCTGTCGAGCAGCAGCGCCTCGCGGTGGTTGCCGGCCGTCCGCTCCCCCACCTCGCCGCTGGCCGCCTGACGCGCCAGCAGCAGGGCGCGCTGCAGGTCGCCGCGCCGCAGGGCGTAGCGGGCGCTCAGCGCGAGCGCCGGGTCCAGCTGCAGCGCCCGCTCGAGCTGCCCGGCGTTCAGGGCGTTCTCCGCCTGCATCCGGTCCACCACCCCGGGGTCCGCCTCCCGCAGGCGCAGGTCCTGCAGCAGCTCGCCCGCCAGCGCCGGCTGCACCGTGTCCAGGTACACCTGCACCTGCCCGAGCGGGCCATCCGGGTGCGGCGCGCGCCGGTAGGCCTCCAGCGCCTCGGGGTACCGCGACGCCGCGCGGTGCGTGTCGCCCAGCAGGGTGTACAGCGCCGGCCACTCGGCCCAGCACTCGCCCGGGAGCCGCACCAGCGCGCGCTCCACCATGCGCCCGCGGCCAGCGCGCAGCCACGTCCGCCCGTGCAGGGCCAGCAGCCGCGCCGCCGCCATCGGCTGCTGGCCCTGCAGGTGCGCGGCCACGGCGCGGCGCGGGCGGCCGGTGTGCTCGTAGTGCGCCGCGCCGCGCCGCGCGAGCAGCACCGCGTCGTCATCACTCAGCTGCGCGCGCAACCAGGCGCGCAGCAGCGGGTGGGCACGGAAGGTGTCGCCGGCGCGCGTCAGGAAGGTGCCGCCGCCCGCCAGCGCCGCCAGGAACGCGCCGGCGTTCGGCTCGTCCAGCACCTGCGTGAGCAGCCCCTCGCTCAGGTCCTCGAAGACGCTGGAGCGCGTCAGGAACACCCGCAGGTTCTCGTCGAGCGGGCCCAGCACCTCCCGCGCCAGGTAACTGAACAGCGTGCCGAGCCCCTGCGCGTGCGGGTCGAGCGTGTCGAGCTCGCCCGGCGAGATGCGGCCCTGACGCAGCGCCTGCGCCAGGAACCGCGCCGCGATCGGCCAGCCCTCGGTGAGCCGGTGGGCGGCGCGCAGGTGCGGGCCGGTCAGCTGCACCCGGTTGGCCTGCATCAGCGCGGCCAGCTCATCGGGGGTGAAGGCGAGCTCCGCCGCTTCCAGCCGCCGCGCCTCACCGCCGAGCTCCAGCGCGGTCAGTTCCGGCCAGTCGAGCGGGGTGCGCGACAGCAGGGCCACGCGCGCGCCGAGCAGCGCCCGCAGCACGGCCGCGGCCTCGCCGTGCGCCGCGTGCTGCGCCTCGTCCACCACCAGCGTCGCGCGCTGTTCCTCCAGCAGCCGCGCGGCGCGCCGGGCCAGGCTCAGCGGCGCCGCGCCCTGGTCATGCAGCACGCCCAGCTCATCGGCGCCCGGCAGGCCCGACAGGGCCAGCGCCAGGCCCGAGGCCAGCACCCTCGGGTCGTGGTCGTCCGGGTCGAGCGTCAGCCACGCGGCCGCGCCGAGCGCCTCCAGGTGCGTGGCCAGGGTGGTGGTCTTGCCGTACCCGGCGGTGGCCGTGACCAGCAGCACCCGCGCGGAGGTCAGCGCCTGCGCCAGCCGGGGCCGCGCCAGGGCGCCCGCCACCTGCGGCGGCCGGGCGCGGCGCGGCGCCGCGTCGTCCCGCCACCGGCTCACCGGTCGTCCATCAGGGGACCAGGACCGGGGCGCCCGTGTGGTTCTGGAGGTGGTCGAAGGCGACGTGTGGGGCGAGTTCGACCAGCTGGAAGCCCTGGGGGGTGACGTCCAGCACCCCGAGCTCGGTGATGACGCGGTGCACCACCCCCGCCCCGGTCAGCGGCAACGTGCACGCCCGCAGCAGCTTCGGGCTGCCGTCTTTGGCCGCGTGCTCCATCAGCACCACCACCCGCCGCACCCCCGCCACCAGGTCCAT